>DQDL01000075.1:392-13905 GCA_003533405.1 Clostridiales bacterium
GTCCTGGAACACACGGCCGATGTAGGCAGCCCTTTTATGCTCGGGCTGACCGGTGACATCAACGCCGTCGATGATGATTGAGCCGGAGTCGACCGGCCAAACGCCCGCAATGGCATTTAACATCGTTGACTTGCCTGCGCCGTTGCCGCCAATGACGGTGACAAAATCGCCGGGCTTAAGATGAAGGCTCAGTTCCTGCAGAGCCTTTTTTTCATTTATCGTACCTGCATTGAAGGTCTTGCAGACAGATTTAAGTTCCAGCATGATTTGCCTCCTTTTTGCTTTGCTTTCCGGCAAGCTTAAACGAGCTTTTTGACTGCGAGCGTATATACGGCACTGCAAGGAATACCGCAACGATGACGGCTGTGAACAGCTTCAGGTCGTTCGGGTCGAGCTTGAGCCACAGGATGACGACCATGACAAGGTAGTAAACAATACCGCCGAGCACGACGAACGAAAGACGGACATAGAACTGGCTGCCCTTGCGGAAGATAGCGTCGCACAGCACCTCACCGATGATGACGGCGGCAAGACCGATGACGATGGCACCTCTGCCCATGTTGACATCGGCAAAGCCCTGGTACTGAGCCATGAGACCGCCCGACAGGGCGACCATGCCGTTTGAAAGCGAAAGTCCGATGAGCTTCATGTTGTTTATATTGATGCCCTGCGCACGGCTCATTGCGGGGTTAGAGCCCGTGGCACGGATGGCCGAGCCCTGCTCGGTGCCGAAGTACCAGTACAGTGCGGCAATGATAACAACTGCGAAGATCGCACCCTTGACTATCGCCGAGGGGATGTTTCTAAGACTGATGAGAAGGTCGTACACATCGGGGTTTGCGGGCTTGTTTGCCGACATGCCCATGATGCGCAGGTTCACAGAGTACAGCGCAAACTGTGTCAGAATGCCGGCGAGGATGGCGGGTATGCCGAGCTTCGTGTGCAATAGCCCCGTGCACAGACCCGCTAACATTCCGGCGATGACCGCAATGATGAGCGCAACATACGCAGGATACCCTGCGATGATGAGCATGACCGTAACGGCACCGCCCGTAGCAAACGATCCGTCGACCGTCAGATCTGCGATATCCAGCAGACGGAAGGTCAGGTACACACCCAGAGCCATTATGCCCCAGATTATGCCCTGCGCCACGCCGCCGGGCATTCGTGTTATCAAATTTGGCAGACTTAAGGCTGCAAGCAGTGCCGTGTTCATAGCGTTACCTCACAAAATTTATTTGCTGTTAATATAATCAGTCGCTGATAGCGGTGTAGTCCTCGGGGATGGTGATGTTGAGCTTGGAAGCGATATCGGCGTTGTACTTCTTGACGGGGTTGGGGTAGTACTCTATGGGCATCTCGGAGACATTTGCCTCGCCCTTGAGGATCTTGACGGCCATCTGACCGGTGGTGCGGCCGAGCTCGTAGTAGTCGATGGAAAGAGTTGCGACGCCGCAGCCCTTGCAGATGCCTTCCTCGCCTACGACGATGGGAACACCGGCGGGCAGTGCAACTGCGCTTATAGCCTCGGTGCAGGAAGCGGCGGTGTTGTCGGTGGGGATGTAGATGACATCGCTGTTTGCGCATGCGCTGGAGGTAACGGTGGAAACATCGTTGGAGTCTGCGAAGGTGTAGACCTCGACGGTGATGTTCTTCTTCTCAAGGCAGTCCTTAACGACCTTGGCCTGGTATACGGAGTTCGGCTCACCGGAGCAGTAGAGGATGCCGACATTCTTTACATCCGGGAACAGCTCAGTGATCATGTCTGCCTGCTGATCGAGGGGAGCAAGGTCCGAGGTGCCGGAGATGTTGTTGCCGACGGTGCCGTTAAAGTTATCAATGCTCAGTGCAACGCCGTATTCGGTAACGGCAGTGCCGAGAACGGGGATGGAGTCGGTAGCGGAAGCGGCTGCCTGAAGAGAGGGAGTGGCGTTTGCGAGAATGAGGTCAACGCCGCTGGAGACGAAGCCGTTGACGATGGTGGCGCAGTTTGCACTGTCGTTGGCTGCATTGCCTTCCTCGAACTGGACCTTGTCGCCGAAGGCTTCGGTCAGAGCATCCTTGAAGCCCTGAGTGGCGGCGTCAAGTGCGGGGTGCTGGACGAGCTGGCAGATACCGACGGTGTAGGTCTTATCGGCGCTGCCGCCGTTGTCGCCGCCGTTGCTGCTTCCGCAGGCTGTGACCGCACACAGCATCATAACGGCAAGCACTATTGCAATTACCTTTTTCATTTTGAGTTCCTCCTGAATTTTTAAAAAATAAAAACCGTACAGAACATTGTCCGCACGGCTCGTAAACAAAAACAAAAATCAACACGATTTATGAGCAGCACAAACAACCATTACTCTTAAAGTAAAAGTAATAGTAAAAGCCGTTCATAAAAAATCGGTTGAGCTTCATGACTTTGTCCTCCTGTTGGAATGAGGTCACTTTACTCCTTTTAACCGTAAAAGTCAATACCTTTTTTAAACTTTTTTCGTTCCGTTTAAATCGCTAAAGATTTTGACGGCTTTCAATCACATCTTGCAGCAGTCTGCACAGTATTGTATAATGAAAAAAACCGAAAACGGAGGTAAAGAGGATGGATTTTGACCGAAATGCGGCCGCAAGGCTTGCCGAAAAATACGAAAGCTTCTATCTTTATGACGAACAAGCGATACTCGACAGCATCGAAAGGCTGCGCAAGAGCTTTGACGGCGTGCGTTTTTTGTACTCTGCCAAGGCCAATCCGCACCCGGGTGTGCTGAGCTGCATCCTCTCCGAGGGCATCGGCGTTGACGCTGCGTCCCTGCGTGAGGTACGCATGGGAAAGGAAAACGGACTTGGTAAGCACGATATCTACTACTCGGCACCCGGCAAGAGCGTGCACGATATCGACGCTGCGCTGCCCGACTGCGTAATAATTGCCGACAGCGTCAACGAGGTCGAGCGCATACAGACTCTTGCCGCCGGCCACGGCATCGTTGCCGAGATCGGCATTCGCATAAACCCGAACTTCAGCTTTGACGGTGCAGTCGGCACGGCAAACAAGTTCGGCATCGATGAGGACACGGTGTTCGAAAAGCTTCCCGAATGGAAGGCCATGAAGCATATTAAGATTACAGGCATCCATGTCCACTCCCGCTCGCAGGAGCTCGACGGAACGCTCATAGCCGGCTACTACGCCAAAATGTTCGAGCTTGCCTGCCGTGTGCAGGATGCCTTGGGCGAGGAGCTGCGATTTGTCAACATGGGCTCGGGCATCGGCATCCCCTACGCCGAGAGCGATAAGCCGGTAGACCTTGCACGGCTCGGCGACGAGATGACACGGCTCATGGGCGTTTACCGCAGCAGGCTGAGCGCACAGATACTCATTGAGACCGGCCGCTTCCTCGTCGGCAAGGCGGGCGTTTATGTGACGCATGTGCTGGATAAAAAGATGTCGCACGGCAAGGTTTTCGTCATTCTTGCAAATACGCTAAACGGCTTTGTGCGCCCGTCGATGGCGCAGATGGTCGAAAGCTACACGGACGATGCGCATCCGCACAACTGCGAGCCCATGTACACCGGCCGCAATGCCTTCGGCTTCGTGCCGCTTAAAGACACCGCCGAGACCGAGACGGTCACCGTCGTGGGCAATCTCTGCACCGGCACGGATGTCATCGCAAAGGACATTGCACTGCCGAAGCTCGACTGCGGCGATGTGTTCGTCATCACGAACGCCGGAAGCTACGCTGCGGTGCTCTCGCCCATGCAGTTTGCGTCCCTGACCCCGCCTGCTCAGGTGCTTTTAAAGGCCGACGGCTCGACCGTCGTTATATAAACAAAGAGCTTTCCTGCATTTTTGCCGGGAAAGCCTTTTTTTGGCTAAACTTGCTATTGATTATTTGCGCATGTGTGATAAAATACTTTATTATGCATAATTGCGCTTAATTGCGCATAAGTACACTTTTGCGCCCATTTTTACTTGGAGAACAAATGAAATTTTCAAAAAAACTCAAGAAAAAAATTGAAGACGGTTCTTTTCGGGAGATGTGGCGTGAAGCAAAGTGGATGTTTGTCTACATCCGCCGCTATCGGCTGATAGTGCTGATACATATCCTGCTGGGCGTTCTCGGCACGGCAATGTCGCTGCTCTCGAGCCTTGCCATGCGTCAGCTTATCGATGTCGTGACCGGGTTTCAGACCGGCGGCATCTGGACTGCGGCGGCGTACATGGGAGGGATGCTCCTCGGCAGCGCCGTCATGCAGTCGGCAGCATCGAGAATTGCCGCTATCATAAACATCCGTGTGCAAAACGGCATACAGGCCGAGATGTACGACCGTATGCTGCGCACCGATTGGCAGTCGCTCAAGGCATTCCGCAGCGGCGACCTTATAAACAGGCTCAACAGCGATGTCGGCACCGTTGCAAACGGCGTGACCGGCTTTCTGCCGAGCTTCGTTTCCGGCACGGTGCAGTTTCTCGGCTCGCTCATTATTATATTGTGCTACGACCCCGTCATGGCGCTCATTGCGCTCGTCGGCGCACCGATATATGTGCTCTCGTCACGGGCGCTTGTGCGCAAAATGCGTGAATATAACAAGCGCATGAAGGATATCGGCAGCCAGGTCATGTCCTTTCACGAGGACTCGTTCCGCAATATCGGCACGATAAAGGCCTTCGGCATCATGGACGGCTTTGATACCCGCATGAAGCAGATGCAGGACACCTACCGCACCGCCATGCTCGAGTACAATCTCTTTTCCGTCATTGCCGGGCTCGTTATGAGCGTTATCGGACTTCTCATCTCGGCAGGCTGCTTCGGCTGGGGCGTTTACAGACTGTGGACGCACGCCATATCCTACGGCACGATGACGATGTTCCTGCAGCTGACCAACATGCTGCGCTCGGCGTTCTCAACGCTTATCGGCCTTGTGCCGACGGCGATATCCATAACGACCTCTGCAGGCAGGCTTATGGCGGTCGTGGAGCTGCCGGAGGAGCCCTTTGCCCGTGAAACGGCGGATATCCCAGATGATTTTTCCATCAAGCTGCGCAATGTCAGCTTCAGCTATAATGACGGCGACAAGGTCTTGGAACATGTGGAGTTTGACGCTCACCCCGGCGACATGATAGCACTCACGGGTGCTTCCGGCGAGGGTAAGACCACGATCGTTCGCATTATCCTAGGCTTAGTGCGGCCCGACGAGGGCGAGGCGGTGCTCACGGGCGGCGATGAGGAGCTCACGCTCTCGGCCGCAACCCGCCGAGCCTTTGCCTATGTTCCGCAGGGCAACACCGTTTTTGCCGGTACGATAGCCGACAATATGCGCATGGTAAAGCCCGATGCGGCTGACGACGAGATAATGACCGCTCTGCGCCTTGCGTGCGCAGACAGCTTCGTTTCAAAGCTCCCCGACGGCATAAACAGCCGCATAGGCGAGGTCGGCGGCGGCCTGTCCGAGGGTCAGGCACAGCGAATTGCCGTTGCAAGAGCGCTGCTGCAAAAAGCGCCGGTGCTCATTTTGGACGAGGCAACGAGCGCCCTTGACGAGGACACCGAGCGCAGGATGCTGGAAAACATCCGCACCGAGGGTGGGGTCAAGACCTGCATCATGATAACCCACCGCAGCGCAACTGCGGCGATGTGCTCAAGGCGCTACGAGCTTGACGGCACGGCGCTCAGGCTGTTTGAGCGGGAGGGGACGACATGACCGATATACATGCCCACATTCTGCCTGCACTTGACGACGGCTCGTTTGACATGGTCTGCTCGCTTGAAATGGCAGAGATAGCCGTCGAATCGGGTGTTGAGGCGGTGGTCGCAACGCCGCACTGCAATCAGCGGGGCTACTTTGAAAACTATGCCTCCGAGGAGCTTTTGGGGAACTTTCGTACGCTCCAAAATGAGCTCAAGCGCAGTGATATACCCTTGAGGGTCTACCTCGGCATGGAGGTTTTCGGCACGGAGGACGCAGCCGAGCTTTTCCGTGAGGGCAAGCTTTTGACGATAAACGGAGGGCGATACATGCTCACGGAGTTTGACTTCGGCGCCGATGCGTATTTCATGGACAGGGTGCTATACAGCCTTCGTGATGCCGGCTGCGTGCCGATCGTTGCGCATCCTGAGCGCTACGAGGCGCTTCAGTATTCCCACAGCATCGTTACCAAATGGCTCGGCGACGGCATGGGAATTCAGATAAACAAGGGCAGCCTTTCCGGCCGCTTCGGCAGGGATGCAAGGCAACTTGCGTATGAGCTGCTAGAGCAAGGGCTGGTGTCATGCATCGCAAGCGATGCCCACGGCACTGTGCAGCGCACACCGGATATGAGCGATATATACGAGTTTCTTGCGGTGGAGTATTCGCCGGAGCTTGCACGGCTCCTTTTGAAGGATAATCCGAACCGCATCGTTCAAAGCAGGCCGCTTTTGTCGGCACAGAAAATAAACTACTGAGAAAACGAGGTAAGAGCGTGAAAAAAACACTTCCCATACTGCTGACGGTGCTCATGCTGCTTTCGCTGGGAGCCGTGGCAGGCTACAGGCTTTATCAGAAAACGGCGGCAAGCCCCGGAGTGCCGAGCATCCGCTTTGCCTCGGAAACGCTCAGCGTGCCTGTAAACGCCACCGATGCCGAGCTTTTGCAGGGTGTCACAGCGACCGATCCCGAGGACGGCGATGTCACGGCCTCACTCATTGTCGAGGGCATGTCACGCCTAAGCGGCGATAATAATGTAAAGGTGAGCTATGTTGCCTTTGACTCGAAAAACCACATGGCACGGGCAGAGCGCACCGTGCATCTGACCGACTACACCGATACCCGCTTTGAGCTCACCTCGGCGCTATGCTTTGCCGCGTCGAGCAAGATAAATGTGCTCGACAGGGTGAAGGCAACGGATATGCTCGACGGCGATCTGTCGGACAAGGTCAAATACTCCGTTGAGGGCGACACGGTGAATATAAACACCGTCGGCGAGCATCAGCTCGTTCTGCGTGTGACGAACAGCCTCGGCAGAACGGTGCATCTTCCCGTGACGGTCGAGGTCACGCAGACTGACCCCAACCCTGCAAAGATAACGCTCGACTGCTACGTTCTCTACCTTGCGCAGGGAGCGGAGTTTGACGCAAAGAGCCATGTCGTCGGCTATACCGCAAACGGCGAGAGCAAGATCGGCGCAGACGGGCTGACCGTGCGTGGCAGCGTCAAAACCGACGAGACCGGCGTTTACACTGTCGATTATACCTACGGCAGCGGCACAAACCGCAGCCATACCAAACTCATTGTCGTTGTAGAGTAAGGCGGTGTGAGATGGAAGAGAGAAATTCGGTTTATGTAAATAATACCGCCGCCGAGGAGCTGCACCCCGTTCTGCTTATGAGAGAGGTACTCAAAAAGCTTTGGGCGATAGTTATGGTGGCGATTATCGCAGCGTCGCTGACATATGTCGGCGCATCGCTGATGTATACGCCGCAGTACCAGACAAAGACGACCTTTGTTGTATCCGTTCGTGACGGGTCGAGCACCGTTTACTCCAATTTGAACGCCGCAAAGAGCATGGCAAATGCCTTTTCGGAGGTTCTAAACAGCGATGTTCTCAAAAAACGCATTGCCGCCGAGCTCAGTCAGGAGCGGGTAAACGGCAGCATAAGCGCCGAGGTCGTCGGCGAGACGAATCTTCTTGAGATGCGTGTCACGGCCGACAGCCCCCGTCAGGCGTATCTGATAACGAGAGCGATAATGAGAAATTACGAGGAGCTTGCCTCGGTGGTTTTAAACAATATCGCACTGGATGTACTGCAAAGCCCCACCGTGCCGACGCAGCCTGTAAACTCCGCAGGGGCGACGCACTATGCTAAGCTTGCGGCGGTCGGAGCTGCTCTTGCGGCTGCGCTGTTTGTCGCCGTGCGGGCGTATCTGCGTGATACGGTCAAGTCCGTCGGCGAGGTCGAGACGAAGCTCGACACGAAAATGCTCGCCGCCGTGTACCACGAGAAAAAGTACAAATACTTCGGCGATAAGCTCGGCAGAAAGAAAAAGAGCATACTCATAACCGACCCCACGACCGGCTTCGCCTTTGCCGAAACATTCAAAAAGCTTCGTACCCGCATTGAATATCTCATGCGCAAAAACAACTGCAAGGTCATCATGTTGACCTCGGTCATGGAAAACGAGGGCAAAAGCACCGTTGCGGCAAATATAGCCCTTTCAATGAACCGCAAGAAGAAAAGCGTGCTGCTCATCGATGCAGACATGAAAAAGCCCTCACTGCACAAGATACTCGGCTATCAGGACTCGGAGTTTGCAAGCCTTACCGATTACCTAAACGGCACGGCTAACCTCGGTCAGACCCTGCTTGCCGATAAAAAGCGGCAGATAGGTCTGGTTCTCAATAAGCACGGGGTCGATAACTCGACCGAGCTTGTACGCAGCGAGGGCATGAAAAAGCTTCTGTCGCAGGCAAAGCGCAATGTTGATGTTGTCATCATCGACACGCCGCCGATGGATGCCTGCTCCGATGCCGAGTGCCTTACCGAGCTTGCGGATGCGGTCGTCCTCGTCGTGCGGCAGGACACCACTCCGGCACGGATGATAAACGATGCTATCGATGCGATAAACGCCTCGGACGCTATGCTGTTCGGCTGTGTGTTCAATAATGTGCACGCTGCCGACTTTAACGAGAGCTACAGCTACGGCAGCGGCGGAAAATACGGCTACTACGGCAAGTACGGCTACTCTAAGTACGGCTACGGCCATGGCAAAACGAGCCGTCCGGCCGAGGAGAAGCTCACGCTTGAGGACTTAAAGGACGGAAAAGGTTTTTTGGAGGGTAACGAAAAATGAACGAGCAATATAATGAACAGACCTCCATATCCCTAAACAGGCTCCTTGTGATGTTTCTGCACGGGCTCAAAAAGCTGTGGCTTTTGGTGCTGGTGCTGACGGTGCTGGGCGGTGCCGCAATGGGCGCATGGTCGTGGTATCGCTACACACCGAGCTACACCGCCTCCGTGACCTTCACGGTCTATGTCAAAAACGATGCTCAGGCCGAGATACCGGCGTATAACCAAGCGGCCGCCAAGCAGATGGCAGAGACGTTTCCGTATATCCTCACGAGCGGCGTTTTGAGCGATCTTGTCATGGCGGATCTCGACACTTCAAGCCTGCCGAGCATCAGCGCATCCGCCATTGAGGACGCAAACCTCTTTGTCCTCAAGGTGAGCGGCACTGACCCCGAGTATTGCTATGAGGTGCTCCAATCGGTCATCAAAAACTACCCACAGGTTGCAGAGCTCGTCGTCGGTCCCACGCAGATGGAGATAGTCGATGAAACGGGCGTGCCCACGGTCCCGTCCAACACCCGCCAGTGGCAGTCATCTGCGAAAAAGGGCGCTGTCATAGGACTTGCACTCGGCCTTCTTATCGTAGCTTTCTACGGCTACACCAAGACCACCGTTATGTCAAAGGACGACCTGCAGCGCATAAGTAACATTAAATTTCTCGGTGCGCTGCCGGGCATAAGCGTTAAAAAACGCAGCAAGGGCTTTTCCAGAACGCCGAGCTTTGACGATATAAATAACCGAGCCTACAAGGAGGCATTCAGAGCCGTCTCCGTCAGGGTCGACCGCAATATGCGTGAAAAGGGCATTCAGGCACTCATGGTGTGCAGCGCCGCCAGCGGCGAGGGCAAGACCACGGTCGTGTATAACCTTGCACAGCTTTTAGTGAAGCTCGGCCGCAGGGTGCTCATAATTGACTGCGACCTGAGAAATCCGACAATGTACCGCATGCTGGGCGTTGATAAATGCAAGGGCTTTTTTGAGCTTGTTGAAGGCGATGCCGAGCTTGCCGAGACGATACATGCAATCATCCCCAATAAGCTCAACATCATCTTTGCCGGTGAGTGCGAGGGCGATGCGACCGATGTACTCAGCGACCAGCGTGTCGGCGAGATACTGAGCGGGCTAAGACAAAGCTACGACTATATTCTTATCGACACTCCGCCTTACTCGATGCTCGCCGATGCCGAGAATATGGGCGAGGTCATCGACGGCGCTATGATGGTCGTGCGACAGAATTACGCAAGCCGTGTCAGTGTTGTCGATGCCGTCACGAGATTGAGCGAAATTGATGTTCCCGTCGTGGGCTATATCCTCAACGCCTGCGTCGGCGGCAGTCTCGGTCAGTACGGCTACGGCTATGGATATGGTTACGGCTACGGCTACGGCGACAAGGAGAGCAGGTGACGGGATGAGCAAAACCGAAAAGAAGAAAATGAACAAGGGCACAAAGGTGCTGCTTATCATAGTATGCGTGCTCGTGGGGCTTGCCCTGCTGCTTGCGGCGACTGTATTTGTACTCAACGCCGTCGGCAAAAGCGCACTTACCGGTGACGATACAATGAAGCTTCCCGATACCTCCGCTTCAAATTTCGAGTCGCTCGACTCGGGAACTATCCGCCACAACGGCAAGCTCTACCGCTATAATGATGAGATAACCTGCATCCTGCTTATGGGTATAGACAGCTACAATAAGCAGGAGGGAAACTACACTCCGCACCAGTCGGATGTCAATGTCCTTGCGGTCATTGACCCGAAAAACTCCAAGCTCACGCTGTTGTCTATCTCCCGTGACACACTGTGCCAGCTCGATATCCTTGACAAGGACGGCAATATGACCGGCACTGCCGATGCGCAGCTGGCACTTGCCTACAGCTACGGCAACAGCGACGAGAAAAGCTGCGAGCTCACGACGACTGCGGTGTCGAGAATTTTCTACGGTCTGAACATTCCGGCCTACGGCTCAATCTACATGAACGGCATATCCGATCTGGTCGATATCGTCGGCGGCGTTACGGTCACCCCGTCTGATAACTTCAACGGCTTTGCCGCCGGTAAGCAGGTCGAGCTCAAGGGCAATCTAACCGAGCGCTACATCCGCTTCAGAGAGTACACCGTTGACGGCAACAACGAGCGCATGCAGCGGCAAAATCAGGTGCTCATGGCGCTTGTGTACAAGGCCTTGAATGTCACAAAGAGCGACCCGACCTCGGTCTTGGACATCTACAGCTCCGTGCAGGAGAATGTTACGACCAATATAAACACCGCAATGATGGTCTATCTTGCCCGTCAGGCGGTCGGTCTCGATTTTGACGGACATATCCTTACCGTGCCCGGCCATTCCGAGCTCGGCGAGCAGGATCACGCCGTCTTTGTCATCGACAAGGAGGCATTTCTCGATCAGATCATAGAAATTTTCTATAATCCGGTAGAAAGCTGAAAATTCCTCTTGCAATTTTAGGGGATATGTTGTAATGTATATCTGTATCTGTGGATAAAACTTCTTTATGGGAGGATATTAATATGAAAAAGCTGGTTTGCCTGCTTCTCGTTCTCGTCCTTGTGTTCGCAATGTCCGCCGGCGCATTTGCTGATACCGTCAGCAGCCCGGAGAAGGGCAACACCGATGTTGATATCAACGATGATCCCAAGTCTCCCCAGACCGGTGACACCGGCGCGATTTACTGGGTCGTGACTGCTATGGTGCTTGCTGTCGGAGCTGTGGCATTCTGCGGCGTTAAGCTCGTTAACGAAAAGTAATGTAAAAAATCAGAAAGCTCCATGATTGTTCATGGAGCTTTTTTCTTTGAGGTACACTATGAGCAAAAAGCTTCTGCGCACCATACTTATTATAATTGCGATAATTGCCCTGTGTGTCATCGCATACTGCGGCTGGTATCTGTGGCAGTATTGGCACGGTCACGAGCTGGGCGACACGCTAAAGCACAGCTGGGGCGGCGGCGATGAGGACATGAGCGCCAAGACCGTTGAGATACCTGTCGATTTCGACTCGCTGCATGAGGTCAACCCCGAGATCTATGCGTGGATATATATTCCCGGGACGGACATAAGCTACCCTGTTTTGCAGCATGACGGCGACAACGGGTACTATACCCGCCGAGCCGAGGACGGCAATTACTTTACCGGCGGCTGCATTTACAGCGAAAGTTATAACAAGAAGGACTTTTCCGACCCCATGACCGTCCTGTACGGGCACAATCTGCGCTCGGGCAAGATGTTTGCGCAGCTCAACGACTTTGCCGATGTCAAGGTCTTTGACGAGCACCGATACATTTATATCTATATGCCGGAAAAGATGCTCGTGTACGAGATATTCGCAGCCTACCCGTTCTCGCACAAGCATCTGCTTTTGAACTTTGATTTCAACGACTCCGAGCAGTTTGAGGCGTTCTTCGACGATGTTATGTACAAGCCCGGGTTGAGCTCAAACTTTATGGACAATGTGGAGCTTGACGGGACAAAGGACAAGATCCTTACCCTGTCGACCTGCCTGAGGGGTGATAACCAGCAGCGCTATCTCGTCCAAGGCCGACTGATATCCGAAATTCCCGCAAAAAAATAATCGGGGCATTTTGCTCCGATCATTTTTATTCTTGCCTGTACCCATTCGGGTTCTGAGTCTGCCAGTGCCAGCTGTCTCGGCACATATCCTCAAGGTCGAGACCGGCTGTCCAGCCGAGAACTCTTGCGCTTTTCTCCGGCGAGCAGTAGCATATCGGAAGGTCGCCCGCACGGCGGCCGACTATCTTATACGGCACGGTGAGCTTGTTTGCGTTTTCAAAGGCGTGCACCATGTCGAGCACGCTGTAGCCCGTGCCGGTGCCAAGGTTAAAAATGCTCTCGCCCTTGTGCTCGGCCATGTATGCAATAGCTGCGACATGACCCTTTGCAAGGTCAACGACATGGATATAGTCACGAACGCCGGTGCCGTCGGGGGTGTCGTAATCGCCGCCGAACACACGCAGATACTCAAACTTGCCGATTGCCGTCTGCGAGATATACGGCATGAGGTTGTTGGGAATGCCCTTGGGATCCTCGCCTATAAGGCCGCTCGGGTGAGCGCCGACGGGGTTAAAGTAGCGCAGCAGAATTACCGCCCACTCGGGATCGGTCTTTGCGTAGTCACGCAGAATCTGCTCGCACATATACTTCGTCCAGCCGTAGGGGTTCGTGCAGCTTCCGGTTTTCGAGGTCTCGTACAGCGGCATTTCGTTATCGCCGGAGTAGACCGTGGCCGAGGATGAGAAGATTATGTTCTTTACCCCGTGTGCCCGCATCGCCTCGCACAGCGTTATCGTCGAGCCGAGATTGTTGTCGTAATACTCAAGCGGCATCTCGACCGACTCGCCGACGGCCTTGAGACCGGCAAAGTGGATGACGCAGTCGATGCTGTGGCGGGTGAATATCTCGTCAAGCTTCTTGCGGTCACGCACATCCGCCTCGTAAAAAGTCACGGACCTGCCCGTTATCTGCTCGATGCGCTTGCCTGCCTCGGCACTGCTGTTAACAAGATTATCGATGATGACGACATCCATGCCCTGCTGCAGAAGCTCAACACAGGTGTGGCTGCCGATATAGCCCATTCCGCCGGTGACCAAAACCGTCATAAAGACCACTCCTCTCTTTAAGTTGACTTAGAGCCGAACCCCTATCGTCTGTCAGTGTGTCCTTTCGGTTATTTTCGCCTTTTT
>DQDL01000021.1:0-2600 GCA_003533405.1 Clostridiales bacterium
AACGGCGGCATGGAGCACACCACGCTGCACCTGCTGTATTCCCGCTTCTGGCACAAGTTCCTGTACGATATCGGCGTTGTCAACACCAAGGAGCCTTACGCTAAGCGCACGAGCCACGGCATGATCCTCGGAGAGGGCGGCGAAAAGATGTCCAAGTCCAGGGGCAATGTCGTTAACCCCAACGACATCGTTGCGCAGTACGGTGCCGATACCCTGCGTCTGCACATAATGTTCATCGGCGACTTTGAGAAGGCCGTTACATGGTCTAACGATGCCGTCAAGGGCTCAAAGCGCTTCCTCGACCGCTGCTGGAACCTCATGGATATGTGCTCCGATTCCGAGGATTATTCCAAGAAGAACGAGAGCATTATCCACAAGACCATCAAAAAGGTCGGCAGCGACATTGACGAGCTGAAGATGAACACGGCGATTGCCGCACTCATGACCATGGTCAACGAGTTCTACACAAACGGCTGCACCCGTGGCGAGGTCAAGACTCTGCTCGAGCTTCTCAGCCCCTTTGCACCGCACATCGTAGAGGAAATGTGGGAGCTTATGGGCTATGCCAAGTCCGAGGGCAAGATGGCCATGCAGATGGCGTGGCCGAAGTATGACGAGGCAAAGACCGTCGATACCGAGCGTGAGATGGCCGTTCAGGTAAACGGTAAGCTCAAGACCACCATCGTAGTTCCCGCCGACTCCGAGGACAGCGTCATCATCGATGCCGCCTGCGCAGACGAGAAGATCAAGCGCTTGATGGAGGGCAGGCAGCTTTTTAAGACCATCGTCGTAAAGAATAAGCTTGTTAACCTGATTATCAAATAATTTTATTGACATTACAGCCAAGAATGAGTATAATATCATTCGTTAAGCCAAGAATTTGGCCCTTAAAGCGTCGAAAGGCGTTAATGGAGGGAGTGAAATAAATGTCTGAAATCTATGTCAAGGAAAATGAATCTCTGGACAATGCTCTTAAGAGATTTAAGCGCAGCTGCGCAAAGGCAGGCGTTCTGGCCGACCTCAGAAAGAAGGAGTACTACCACAGCCCCAGCGTAAGGCGCCGCAAGAAGAGCGAAGCTGCTCGCAAGAACAAGAATAAGAGATATTATTGATCTTATGAAAAATCCCGTACCTGTCGGTACGGGATTTTTTATTTATATAGCATACAGCTCACTTAGCACACTGCAAACGCCGTCAAAGGCTTTTTCGGCGGCGAAGCGGACATTCTTTTCAAAGCTGCCGAGACCGGCTTCGTCCTCGGTGTCGGATATTGCACGGATGCAGTTAAACGGAACATTGAGCAAAAAGCAGGCGTGCGCCGCAGCGGCGGTCTCCATGTCGCAGCACAGGGGGTCAAAGCGCTCGATAATGCTCTCACGGCCGTCATCGGCTATGAACACATCGCCCGTGACCGTTCTGCCGCAGTGCATACCGGCGGCTCTGCCGATTTTGACGATATCGTCTGCGCACTTAAAATCGGGGTCGATACCTTCGGGATGGTAGTCACATATAAGCTGCGGGTCAAGGTCATGATAGATGCAGTCTGACACCATGACGCAGTCACCGATGTGCAGCCCCTTTGCGATAGCTCCGGCAGCACCGGACATGATAACTCGCTCACAATTTAAGCTGCGGACTAGCGTGGATGTGCCGATTGCGGCGTTGACCTTGCCAATTCCGCAAAAAAGCACGGCGACCTCCCTGCCGCAAAGCACGCCCTCGATGACCTTTGCACCGCATACGGTGCGGGTATCGCCGCCCAGCGCCACTCTATACGGCTCAAACTCCGGTGCACAGGCGCATAAAATGCCTATCTTCATCACTCGACCTCCCACGGAAGCTCCACGACCGTCATCTCATGTCCGACGGCAGGGAGGAGCTTGCCTGTCATGTCGGACATTTTAAACCTCAGCGTGGAGGTGTTGATGCATGGGTGGCAGCCGATGAACTCGTCCTTGAGCAGGTCAGCGTCGACCAGAAGCTTGACACGGCTTTCCGTGTCGTTCATAAGTCCGAGCACGCTCACCGAGCCCGGGGTGATATCGAGATACTTCTCCATATGCTCGGCGCTTCCGAAGCTCAGACGGGCAGAGCCTATCTGCTTTGACAGCAGCTTCGTCTTAAACGGCTTGTCGCCCGGCATGAGCAGCAGATAAAAATCGGTCTGCTGTCGGTTCGTGAGAAACAGATTTTTGCAAATAGATGCGCAGAGCGTTTTCTCTATCTCGTGGCAGGCCTCAATGGTGTCGGCATGCTCATGGTCAACTCGGCCGTATTCGATGCCGAGCCTGTCGAGCAGCTCATAGCAACGCTGCTCCTTGGGCAGACGCTCGGAAGCATTCTCCGGCCTGCCGGTCAATAATTTGCTCTTAGTCATATCTTACCTCTTGTTTGTCGGCAACCAAATTTTCTGCTGCTCGGCTGCCTTTATAAGCTCATCACGGAAGTCCGGGTGCGCAATGCTTATAAGCGCCTCGGCGCGCTCCCAAGTCGAGCGTCCGGCCAAATTCACAACGCCGTACTCCGTCGCAATGTAGTATGCCTGACTTCTCGGCGTCGTGACGATATCGCCGCTGAGCGTTGGCACAATGCGGCTTTTA
>DQDL01000021.1:2758-10921 GCA_003533405.1 Clostridiales bacterium
GCGGCTTTTTAGCTCGCCGGACTTAGTTTTGAATGTACTTGTCATGCACAAAAACGCCTTACCGCCACGGCTCATTGTTGCACCGGTTAAGAAATCGAGCTGACCGCCGGTGCCGCTTATCTGCCTTGTGCCGACGCTTTCCGAGCAGACTTGACCGTACACATCGGCGGTGAGGCAGCCGTTTATGGATATCATGTTGTCGTGCCGAGCGATGATCTGCGGATCGTTGACATACGAAAGGGGACAGCCCACAACGCCCGGGTTATCGTCCACCCAGTCGTACAGCTCACGGCTGCCGATGGCGATACCGAGCACGCCTTTGTTTTGGTTTATCGTCTTTCTGCGATTCGTGAGCTTGCCCCGTTTGAACATTTCTAGATACCCATCCGAGCAAAGCTCCGTGTGCATGCCGAGATCTTTGAGGTCGGACTTTGCTATTAGCTCGCCGAGAGCATTCGGCATGCCGCCGATGCCGAGCTGCACCGTCGCACCGTCAACAATGTGCGGCAGAATATATGACGCAATGCGCTTGTCCTCCTGCGTGGGAGCGGGGTTTTTCATCTCGTAAAGCGGCGGGTTATCGCTTTCAACGATGTAGTCTACCTCGGAGATATGTATCGCCTCGTCAAAGCCGCCGCGTATGCGGGGCACATTTCCGTTCACCTCGACGATGACGATTTTGCTCTTGTCGGCAATGCACTTTGAAACGCCGACCGAGCCGCCGAAATAAAAATATCCGTGCTTATCCATGGGCGAAACGGTCACCATGCAGACATCCGCCTCAAGAAAGTTCTTGTAGTACCAGGCGAGATTCCTGAAAACCATCGGCGTGAAAAATGCCCGCCCCTGGTCGCAGAGCTTTCGCTCGTAGCCCGAGCAGTGCCAGGTGTTGTACACAAAATGCTCAAGCGTCGGGTCGCACTCTGCAACATGGATAGGCCCAAATATCAGATTGCCCCTTATCTTGACATTTCTCAGCTCGTCACGCCTTTCGGAAAGCGCCTTGTCGAGCGTCGGAGGATAGCCGACATTCGTTGTATATTCGACCCAATCGCCGCTTTTGACGCACTCAACGGCCTCGTGCGCCGTGCGCAGCTTAGACCTGTATTCGCTCAAATAGTCCATATTAATACTCCTACGGTATGATAGCCATATTATCGCACATATCGCCGGGATACGCAAGCGATTGAAAAACTAAAACGGATATATTATAATGGTCACATTAAACTTTTGAGGTGCAAAATGAAGCTCAAGCTATGCGATGCAAAAAGCCTTGATATCGTAAAAACCTTTGAATGCGGCCAGTGCTTTCGCTGGAACAGCGATGACAGAGGAGTGTACACCGGCGTTGTCGGAAGGTACCTTGCCGAGGTAGAGACAATAGACGGCGAAGTTTACATAACATCTGATGCTCCGGCTGAAATGTGGGCGGACTACTTCGACCTTGCAACTGACTATGCCGCCGTGAGTACAGACTTCACGGGCGAGTACCTGCACGAGTGCATCGACTACGGCATGGGCATACGCATTCTGCGTCAGGACAGCTGGGAGGCGCTGTGCTCGTTTATCATTTCCCAATGCAACAACATCACCCGCATAAAGGGCATCGTTGAGCGCCTGTGCGAGCAATTCGGCGATAAATGCGAGGCAAACGGCGTGAGCTACTACACCTTCCCGAGCGCCGAACGGCTGGCAGCGCTCGAGCCGTCAGACCTTGCTGGGATAAGATCGGGCTACAGAGCCGAGTATATCATAGCCGCCGCCAGAGCCGTAACGCAGGGCGAGCTTGACCTCGATGCCCTCAAGACCTGCGACTACCGTGAGGCGATAAAGACCCTGCGGCAGATACGGGGCGTGGGCGAAAAGGTCGCAAACTGCGTGGTGCTCTTCGGGCTTTACCACATGGAGGCGTTCCCCGTAGATGTTTGGATGAAGCGTGCGCTCAAGGAGCATTTTCCGGCGGACTTTGATCCGACGAGCCTCGGCGCATACGCAGGACTTGCCCAGCAATACATTTTCTATTACGCAAGAAGCGGAGGTAAATGACCATGGAATATAAGCTTTTAGCCGCCGACATGGACGGCACGGCCTTGGACGATAACAAAAACCTCGGTGAACGCACCGTCAAGGCAATGGAGCGAGCCATAGCAAGCGGCAAAACGGTTTTATTTTCAACAGGCCGCAGCATCAGCCTTGTTAAGCCGTATATCGACATGGTGCACGGCATGCGCTACGCCGTGACCGCAAGCGGAGCGTCGGTTTTAGACCTTGAGACAGGGGAGAAGCTCCTGTACAAGACCATCGACCCCGAGACCGTGAAGTACATCATTGCGCAGGCAAGCGGCCGCTATGTCATGCCCGTCATGTTCATAGACAGCAAAAGCTACAGCAGCCGCTGGTGCGTGGATAGCTGCGCCGACTTCGGCTTCAGCGCCTATGAGCCCATTTACCGTGAGTGCATGAACATCGTCGACGATGTCTTTGCAATGTACATGGAAAACCCCGAACCTGTCGAGAAATTCAACCTCTTTTTCGCAAACGACTACGAGGCTGCCGAGGTGCTTGAAAAACTGCGTGAGCTTCCCGTGACCTTCACCTGCGCAACGGACACTTCGCTTGAGATAAACGCAAGCGGAGTGAGCAAGGCCGAGGGGCTAAAGACCCTGTGCGCAAGGCTCGGCATTGAACCCAATGAGTGCATAGCCGTCGGTGACTCGGAAAATGACGAGCCGATGCTTAAGCTGGCGGGTCTAAGCGCCGCCACGGCAAACGGAACGGATAAGGTCAAGGCCATGGCGGATATCATTGCGACCGACTGCAATAATGACCCTGTGGCGCAAATTATCGACGAATATTTACTTGCTTAGAATATTTATGTGTAGTATAATAAACAGATAAAATATGAAAAGAAGTGGCTGAAAATGGACGAGAAAATTTTGCAGCTTAAAAAGTGGATAGACGAAAGCGACAATGTCGTGTTTTTCGGCGGGGCGGGCGTGTCCACCGAAAGCGGAATACCCGACTTCCGCAGTGTCGACGGCCTGTACAATCAGAAGTATAAATACCCTCCCGAGACGATTTTGAGCCACACATTTTTTACGAGGTACCCTGAGGAATACTACAAGTTCCACAGGGAAAAGCTCGTTGTTGATGGCGTTAAGCCCAATGCCGCGCACTTAAAGCTTGCCGAGCTTGAGCGGCAGGGAAAGCTCAAAGCGGTCGTCACGCAGAATATAGACGGGCTTCATCAGGCAGCCGGCAGCAAGAAAGTGCTTGAACTGCACGGCAGCATATTGCGAAGCTACTGCTCGTCCTGCCGCAGACCGTACCCCGCCGACAAGATGAACCACGGCGAGGGCGTTCCAAGATGCATATGCGGCGGCGTTATAAGGCCGGATATCGTGCTTTACGAGGAGCCGCTTGACGATAGGATAGTAAGCGAAGCCATCAAATGCATATCCGAGGCCGAGGCGCTTATCATAGGCGGCACTTCCCTGAATGTGTATCCCGCTGCGGGACTTATTAATTATTACCGTGGAAATAAGCTTGCACTCGTCAATTTGAGCAGCACCCCCTATGACAGCGAGGCTGACCTTGTTATCCATGAGAAAATAGGAAAGGTGTTCAGCCAAATTTGAACAGAGTTGATGTTCTGGGAGTCGGTATCGACGACCTGACAATGAAAGAAGCGGTCGACCGTGCGCTAATGCTCATATCCGAGCACCGCTGCGCATACATGGTGACCCCCAATCCCGAGATAGTCATGGCTGCGTGGGATGACCCCGAGGTCGCCGAAGCGATAAAATGCGCAGACCTTGTTATTCCCGACGGTACGGGCGTCATGCAGGCGGCGAGGATACTCAAAACGCCGCTAAAGGAGCATTTGCCGGGTATCGACGCTGCGACCGAGATTTTAAAGCGTCTTGCCGAAGTTGGCGGCTCGGCGTTCCTTTTCGGAGCACGCCCCGGCGTTGCCGAAAGGGCAGCCGAGCGCATGAAGCTGCGCTTCCCGGGACTAAATGTCTGCGGCACGAACGACGGCTACGGCAGCGACGATGCGGCGGTCGTCTCCAAGATAAACGCCGCAAGGCCGGATTTTGTCATGGTCTGTCTCGGCGTCCCGAAGCAGGAAAAATGGATGGCAAAGCACGCAGGCAAGCTTGATGCCGGACTTATGGCGGGACTTGGCGGCACGCTGGATGTGTTCTCAGGTCAGGCAAGGCGAGCACCGATAGTGTGGCAGAAGCTCAACTTGGAGTGGCTTTACCGCTGCTTTGAAGAGCCGAAGCGATTCAGAAAGATAAAAAAACTTCCGCAGTTTGTTTTAAAGGCGTGGCGGAAACGGTTAGGGATAAAGTGATGGAAAAAGGAAAGCTCATAGTTTTTGAGGGCATAGACGGCAGCGGCAAATCCGCTCACTATAAGCGTGTGTGCCAACGGCTGGAGAACGAGGGGATAGAGTATGATCACATCGTTTTCCCCAGATACGATAACGAAAGCTCGGCGCTTATAAGGATGTACCTCGGCGGCGAGTTCGGCGATAATCCGGCGGATGTCAACGCCTACACGGCCTCGACTTTTTATGCCGTTGACCGCTTTGCCTCATATCGCAAGGATTGGGGCAAGATATATAATGCAGGGGGATTTATCCTCTCGGACAGATACACGACCTCGAACGCCGTGCATCAGGGCGCAAAGCTGCCTGACGAGGAGCTTGGTGAGTTCTTCAAGTGGCTGTATGACCTTGAGCATGTAAAGATGGGGCTTCCCGTGCCGGACCTTGTCATCTACCTTGATGTCGATGTCGAGACCTCGCTTGCGAGAATGCGCCATCGCCAGGAAAAGACCAACACCAGCGCCGATATCCACGAGAAGGACATTCAATACCTCGAAAACTGCCTGCGTGTGGCCGACAAGGCCGCCGATTACTACGGCTGGACGAGGATAGCTTATAAGACTGACGGCGTTGAACGCAGCATTGAGGATAAGCATGAGGAGATCTATTCCATCATCAAAGCCGCACTGTGATAAGAAGGCACTCCGAGCCCAAAAGCGCAGCGAGCTTGAGGCTCTGCCGCAAAGCTATATAGACGAAAGCAATGCCGCCATTGAGGCAAAGCTTCTTAGCCTGCCGGAGTATATAGCTGCAAAGCGTGTGTTCATGTATTTCAGCATCGGCAGGGAGGTCAAAACGCAGGGGATCATATCCCATGCGCTTGCCGCCGGAAAACTAGTTGCACTTCCGGTTTGCCAAGACGGCGGCAAAATGAGTTTTCGTCTTGTTTCGGATCTAAGCGAGCTTCGCTCGGGCAAGTTCGGCATCCCCGAGCCTGTGCCCGATGCACCGGAGCTTGCGCCCCAGACCGGCGATATCGTGATAGTGCCCGCACTATGCTGCGATGAAAACGGCGACAGATTAGGGCACGGAGCGGGGTACTATGACCGTTATCTTGCCGAGCATGCTTGCTTCACCGTATGCCTTTGCAGAAAGCGAATGCTCGAGAGCGTTATCCCGACAGAGCCTACCGATATTGCGGTGAGCTTAGTCTTAACGGAATGAAAAAGGCTCCCGAAGGAGCCCTGCTATGGTACCTTAGTTGCAGCCGCAGCCACAGCCGCAGCCGTTGTCGTTGTTGTTCGAGCAGCCGCAGCCGTTGCCGCAGCCGCAGAACAGGATGAGCAGGATAATGATTATCCAGAAGCAACTGTTATTTCCGTTGTTGCAGAACATAGTTTTGACCTTTCTCCGCACTAAAAAAATTCCGTGATCGGTGTCCGGTGCGGCGGACGAAATGATGCGGCAAATCAGCAGTCGATACACAGAAAACCTGTGTCTGAAACATAATATGCAAATCACTTATCAGCGGTTACAGCGCAAGGACCTACCGTGACCGCAAGAAGGGAAACCCTATGAACGAAAAGAAAAACGATAATGCAAAGAAGGACACAAGCGGCAAGATGAATGTCAAAATGTCCTCCGAGACCGGCCGTGCTCAAACTCCGGTGAATAACGCCGCAAAGAAGAGCAAGACCAAGCTCGGCGGGCTGATGTACTTCATTTTCGTCGTCAGCGTGAGCGTCATTTTGGCGTGCCTTGCGTGGTCTGCGGCGACGGATGTGTTGGCGCTCAAGTCCGATGATGTGCAGGCGACGATCGTTCTTGAAAAGGACTCGTTCGAGTATAACGAGTACACCGAAAAGGGCGATGACGGCAAGGAGGTCAAGAAAAAGACTCATACCGCCGATATAAACTATGTAGCCGACAAGCTCAAGGACGCAGGTATCATCAAATATAAGTGGCTGTTCAAGCTCTACTGCGGCTTCTCAAATGCCGATCAGAAGCTTGACCCGGGCACGTATGAACTCAAGTCAAGCTATGATTACCGTGCGCTAGTCATGAAAATGCAGACCGGCTCCGGCGCAATGGTTGCTCTCAAGATAACCTTCCCTGAGGGCTACACCATGCATGATATCTTCAAAAAGCTTGATGCCGAGGGCGTTTGCGACTATGACGATCTTATGGACGCAGCGGCGAATGCGACCTTTAACTATTCCTTCCTTGACGGCATAGAAAAGGGCGATGCCAGCCGCCTTGAGGGCTTCCTTTTCCCGGACACCTATGAGTTCTATGAGGGTATGCCCGCCTCCAGTGCAATCAACAAGCTGCTTGAGACCTTCCATTACAAGATGACTGCCGAAATGCTCGAATGGCAGAAGGAAAGCGGTTACAGCATGCGTGAGATAATCACCATCGCATCCATGATCGAGAAGGAAGCGTCGGATAATGCCGACCGTTACAAGATCGCATCCGTCATTTACAACCGCCTCAGCAAGGATTGGCCGCTCCAGATAGACTCGACCTCACTGTACGAGTACCCCGACCACGAGGGCGCACCTACAAAGGACATGCTTCAGAAGGACTCGCCCTACAACACCCGTATAAAGAAGGGCTTGCCGCCAACACCGATATGCTCTCCGGGCTTATCGTCCATCAAGGCGGCACTCCAGCCGGAAAAGACCAACTATATGTTCTATGCGCTCAATTCGTCCACAGGCAGCCACGAATATTTCACCAGCAGCAACGCATTTGAGGCCTTCGTAGCAAAACAGGATTATGATTAAGCCGAAGATAGAACTACTTGCACCGGCAGGTGACTTCGAGCGCCTTGAAATGGCGCTGCACTACGGCGCCGATGCCGTGTATCTTGCAGGTACACAGTTTGGGATGCGGGCGTCTGCCGGTAATTTCACCTTTCACGAGCTGAGTAAAGCGACAAAGCTTGCCCACGCAAACGGTACGGCGGTGCACATGACCTGCAACACCTTGCCGAGGGAGGACGAGCTTGCGCAGCTTCCGGAGTTTTTGGAGCAGGCGCAGGATGCCGGCGTTGATGCGTTCATAATCGCAGACCTCGGCGTGATGGCGGCGGCCAAAAAGTATGCCCCCAAGGTGTCGAGACATGTCAGCACCCAGCTCGGCGTTATAAACAGCGCAACGGCCAATGTGCTGTTTGAAATGGGAGCCGACCGTGTCGTTTTGGCACGGGAAACACCCATGGAGGATATCCGAAAGATTCGGGCCAACACCCCCAAGGAGCTTGAGATAGAAGCCTTTGTGCACGGCGCTATGTGCGTGTCGTTTTCCGGACGCTGCCTGCTGTCAAACTACTTGACCGGCAGAGACGCAAACCGTGGAGCATGCGCTCAGCCCTGCCGGTGGAAGTACCACCTTGTCGAGGAAAAGCGCCCGGGCGAATATTTCGAGATAAGCGAGGATAAGGGCACGCACATCATGAACTCCCGTGACATGTGCATGATTGAGCACATCCCCGAGCTTATAGATGCGGGCGTGACGAGCTTGAAGATAGAGGGCAGAATGAAATCTGCCTACTATGCCGCCGCCGTCACGAATGCCTACCGCCATGCGATAGACTATGCCCTAAGGGGCGAGGCGCTCCCACAGGTGTGGATAGACGAGCTCAACAAGGTAAGCCACCGGCCCTATTGCACCGGCTTTTACTACGGCGACCCGGGACAGCACTTTGCCGAGGCAAGCTATTTTTCCGATGCATATGTATGCGCAGTTGTCGAAGGCTGCGCCGACGACGGCTTTGCCGAGCTTACACAGCGCAACCGCTTCTGCGTGGGCGATACGGTGGAGCT
>DQDL01000021.1:11073-11340 GCA_003533405.1 Clostridiales bacterium
GGAGCTATTAACAAACGAGGGCGAGCCGATATCCTTTGCCGTGACCGGGCTTTGGGACGAAAACGGCGAAGCAATAACGGCAACGCCCCACGCAATGATGAAGTTTAAAATGCGCCTGCCGGTTAAATGCAGTGCGCTGTCAATACTCAGAAGGATAAAGTAGGAGGAGATAAAGATGAAAGCATTTGGACTTAACGAACTTAGAGAGATGTTCCTCTCGTTTTTTGAAAGCAAGGGCCACAAGCGTCTGCCCAGCTTCTCGCTGAT
>DQDL01000021.1:11646-11920 GCA_003533405.1 Clostridiales bacterium
CTGCCAGAAGTGCATCCGCACCGGTGATATCGAGAATATCGGTAAGACCGCAAGACACGGCACTTATTTTGAGATGCTCGGAAACTTCTCCTTCGGCGATTACTTCAAGAAGGAAGCTATTGCATTCAGCTGGGAGTTTCTCACCAGCCCCGAGTGGGTCGGCATAGACCCCGACAGACTGTATCCCTCCGTTTATGTCGATGACGACGAGGCATGGGAGATCTGGAACAAGCAGATCGGTATCCCTGCAGAGCGCATCTTCCGCTTCGGCAAG
>DQDL01000021.1:12121-20035 GCA_003533405.1 Clostridiales bacterium
AACTTCTGGGAGCACGGCTCCGGCCCGTGCGGCCCCTGCTCGGAGATATACTATGACCGTGGCGAGAAGTACGGCTGCGGCAAGCCCGGCTGCACCGTCGGCTGCGACTGCGATCGTTACATCGAGGTCTGGAACAATGTTTTCAGCCAGTTTGATAACGACGGCGAGGGTCACTACTCCGACCTTGTTCAGAAGAATATCGACACCGGCATGGGACTTGAACGTCTTGCTGTCGTGTGTCAGGGCGTCGACTCACTGTTTGATGTCGACACCGTTATGAACATCACCCACAAGGTGTCCGAGATAACCGGAGCATTTTACGGCAAGAGCCATAAGATGGACGTTTCTCTGCGTGTCATCACCGACCATATCCGCAGTGCAACCTTTATGATCTGCGACGGCGTCCTGCCTTCAAACGAGGGCAGAGGCTATGTCCTGCGCCGCCTGCTGCGCAGGGCTGCTCGCCACGGCAAGCTGCTCGGCGTTAATAAGCCCTTCCTTTACGAGATTGTCGACACCGTTATCCACGAAAACGAGTGCCAGTACCCCGAGCTTCGTGAGAAGCAGGAGTACATTACCCGTGTTATAAAGAGCGAGGAGGAAAACTTCGCAAAGACTATCGATGCCGGTATGCAGATATTTGCCTCCATCCTTGCCGAGCACAAGGCAAAGGGCGAGAGCGTGTTTTCCGGCGCCGATGCATTCAAGCTCTACGACACCTACGGCTTCCCCGTGGATCTTACGCTTGAGATGGTCGAGGACGAGGGCATGACACTCGATACCGATGAGTTTGACAGGCTCATGCAGGAGCAGAGAGTTCGTGCAAGAAAGGCTCGTGAAGCACTGGGCGACCTTGGCTGGGCAGGAATTGATCTCGGCCTTGACACCACACCCACGAAGTTCACCGGTTACGACAAGACCACCGATCAGGGCACAGTGCTCGCACTTGTATACGCCGACGAGCTTACTTCCGAGATACCCGAGGGCTGCGAGGGCATTGTCGTTCTCGATAAGACTCCGTTCTATGCCGAGATGGGCGGCCAGCTTGCCGATACCGGCGATATCGGCTTCTGCCTTGAGGATGTTTCCGAGGGCAAGTTCACCCGCTTTGAGGTCACGAATGTCAAGAAGGACAAAGGTAACAAGTACCTGCACTACGGTGTTATGAAGTCCGGCACGCTCAATGTCGGCGACGAGGTCATTGCAACTGTTGACACCGAGCGGCGCAAGGCCGTGTCCAGAGCTCACTCGGCAACCCATCTTCTGCACAGCGCACTGCGTCAGGTCCTCGGCGACCATGTCCATCAGGCGGGCTCTCTCGTCGATGCCGACAAGCTGCGCTTTGACTTCACGCACTTTAACGCTCTCACGCCTGAGGAGCTGACGGCTGTCGAAAACTCCGTCAACGAAGCCATTCTCGACGGCATGGATATAGTCACAAAGGAAATGAGCATCGATGAGGCCAAGAAGTTAGGCGCAACGGCACTTTTCGGTGAAAAATACGGTGATGTCGTCAGAGTTGTCACCATGGGTGATTACAGCATGGAGCTGTGCGGCGGTACGCATATCGATAACACCGCAAAGGTCGGCCCGTTCCACATCCTCAGCGAAAGCTCCATTGCAAGCGGTGTTCGCAGAATTGAAGCCGTCACCGGTAAGGAGTTTCTGCGCATGGCAAATGAGGCAAACCTCAAGCTTGCCAAGGCAGCTGAGCTTTTGAAGACCAAGCCCTCCGACCTTTTGGCCAAGACCGAGAGCTTCGTGTCCGAGATGAAGGAAATGCGCCAGAATGTCGAGCGCCTGAAGGATAAGCTCCTGTACGGCGATGTTGAGCGCTTCCTGTTTGCTGCAAAGCAGATAGGCGGACTGAGCGTTCTGACCGCAACCCGCACCGATCTCGGCGCAAACGATCTCAGAAAGATCGGCGACTTCCTGCGAGATAAGGATCCCAAGGTCGTTGCCGTACTTGCAACGATAAACGATAATAAGGTGACCTTCGTTGCATCCTGCGGTGCCGAAGCTGTTGCACAGGGTGTCAAGGCTGGCGAGCTTGTCCGCTTTGTGTCTGCCGTTGCAGGCGGCAAGGGCGGCGGTAAGCCGGATTCCGCAATGGGCGGCGGCAGTGATGTGCTCAAGACCGATAATGCACTTGCCGTTGTTGACGATTTTGTTGCCGAAAAGCTCGGCATCTGAGTGAAAGGAGAAAACCATGAACGATTGTCTGTTTTGTAAGATCATAGCGGGGGAGATACCCTCGACAAAGGTGTATGAGGACGAGTATGTTTTCGCTTTCCGTGATATAAATCCGCAGGCGCCTGTGCATATTCTTGTACTGCCCAAGCAGCACATCTGCTGTGCCGACGAGATAAATGCAGATAACTCCGCACTGGTTGCAAAGTGCTTCGAGGCAATTGCAAAGATAGCAAAGGCAGAGAGACTCACCAACGGCTACCGTGTCGTCAATAATTGCGGCGAGGACGGCGGCCAGACCGTCAAGCACCTGCATTTCCACATCCTCGGCGGCAAAAAGCTCGGCGAGACTATGGTTTAATAATTGAAAGCAGAAAGCCCCCTGTGACTTTCTGCTTTTTTTGATTAGATAGAATATGCATTAGTGGTGACGAGGATATGAGAAGCGTCAGGAAGCTGGCGGCCTTTTCGATTGGGTTTGGTATTTCCGTATTTGCAGCGCACTATGCTTTGCCGTATTGTCATCTCATGACCGCAGCCATAGTGGCGGCGGTCACGGCAGCGTGCGGACTGCTGTTCAAGGGGAATACAAGAAAATGCATTATACTTGCGGCGCTTGCCGCTGCAATAGGCTTTGCAGGCTATAAAATTCATTATGACAGCACGGTGATCCCGTGCGAAGCGCTTGTCGGCAAGACCCTGACCGTTGATGCGCAGGTGCTTGATTATCCGACAAATTACGATAATTGCAGCCGTGTGTATGTTAAGCTCACGGGCGATAACACCCCGTATGTCAAGGCGGCGATCTACGACTATGACCATAAGCTGACAGAGCTTGAACCCGGGGACACACTTAGGGCAAAGATACGCTTTCGCTCTGCGGTAACCAAATACGGCGAAGAGGTAGACAATTATATATCCGCCGGCACCTACACTGTCGGCAATCTTGAACAAGCGGAGATAATATCCCACGGCAGCTCGTTAAAATTCCTGCCCCAACGGATAGGCAAAGCCCTGCGCACGCAGATAAAAAGCGTGTTTCCGCAGGATGCTTCGCCGTTCATGCTGGCGCTGCTGACCGGCGACAGGAGCGAGTATTACAAGGACGATGCGCTGTATTCTGCAATGGGCGTCTCGGGACTTGCACATGCCGTTGCCATTTCGGGCATGCATGTGTCGTTTCTGGTTGCTTTTTTGCAGCTCGTCATGGGCAAAAGCCGAAGAACATCCGTGCTGTGCCTGACGCTAATCTGGGCGTTTGTCATTATGTCCGGCTCGTCGCACTCGGCGGTCAGAGCGGGCATAATGCTCTCGGTTTTTCTGCTTGCTCCCGTGTTCGGCAGGGAAAGCGACCGCACGACGAGCCTGTGCTTTGCTCTTGCACTCATTTTAGCCGCAAACCCCTTTGCAGCCGGAAGCGTCTCGCTCCAGCTGTCGTTTGCGGCCATGGCGGGCATATATCTGTTCGCTCAGCCTGTGTTCGATTGGCTGAACAGTCATTTACTCGGCAAGGGCAGACTGCGCAGCTATCTCATAGGCTCGCTGTCAAGCTCGCTAAGCGTCACGGTGTTTTCCGTGCCGCTGATTGCCGTGCACTTCGGCTATGTTTCACTGCTTATGCCGATAACGAACATTCTCTGCCTGTGGGCGGTGTCGGTGCTCTTTGTCGGCGGTTACGCCGTGTGTCTCTTGGGCTTCGTCATTAAGCCGATAGCAGTCCTTGCTGCCGAAGCGCTTGCGTATCTTGTGCGCTACATTGCATTCGTCGTCAAGAATCTTGCCCGCCTGCCGTATTCGGCAGTGTATACCGAGAACCTTTACGCTGTTTTGTGGCTTGCGTTCGTGTATGCAGCCTTCACTGCGTGGTACTTTATCCGCAGAAAGGGCAAGAGGTTTAATCCGCTTATCCCCGCCGCACTGAGCATAATTGCACTCATCGGAGTGTTTGCGCAGACTAGAGTGGATATGCTCGCCGACACCGGCACGCTTGGAGTTATGGATGTCGGCAGCGGCCAGTGCATCGCCGTGACCGAGGGCGAGCACGCAGCGGTCATCGACTGCGGCAGCAGGGGCACGATGACAAACGCCGGAAGCGAGGTAGGGCAGTACCTGCTCGCAAGCGGCAGGACGAAAATCGACTGCCTCATCCTCACACACCTGCACTCTGACCACATAAACGGTGTCGTGCGGCTCATGAACACCGTAAAGGTCGATAGGCTGATTTTACCCGAGTATGTCAGCTATATAGAGGACGGCGTGCTGGCAGAGCTCGTTGCCGCCGCACACGGTAACCATGTCAAGCTCATGTACATTTCCCAAGACACCGAGCTTGACGCAGGCGGCATCAGCCTTAAGCTCTACGCACCCTTTGACAAGGGCGATAAGAACGACAGAGGTATTATGTTAACCGCTGAAATTGGCAACGAGAGCATTCTCGTAACCGGCGATGTGCGTGGTGCAACAGAGCGCAAGCTTGTAAATGCGCAGGATCTATCAGATACCGATATCCTCATCGTCGGCCACCACGGCTCGAAGTATTCAACGAGCGAGGAGCTTTTGGATGAAGCCGAGCCCGACAAAGCCGTGATATCCGTGGGCTATAATAACTACGGCCACCCGGCAGACGAAGTGCTCGACCGGCTCGCCGAGCACGGCGTAGAGATATACAGAACCGACGAAAGCGGAAGAATAGTTATAAAATGCGGTGATTAAATGGCAAAAAAGACGAGAACCGAAGAAAAATTCAATTACGGCGAAAGCATCCGCAGACTAAGGCAAACGGGCCCGCAGCGCCTGTACCTTATCTGGGGGCCGGAGGACTATCTGGCGGAGCAGTACCTTTCCGAGCTGCGCAGGCTTTGCGTCGGCGAGGAAGCGGATGATTTCAGCTACCGCAAGTTAAATGAGCGGGATTTTTCCGCTCTTGCGCTTGCCGAGGCAATCGACTCCGTGCCGTTTCTGTCCGAGCGAAGCATGGTCGAGGTGCGAGGCGTTGACCTGAACAAGCTTTCCGAGACCGATGAGGTCATAAAGGCGATAAGCGACATTCCCGATTACTGCACCGTGGTTTTTCTGTGCGAGCCGGGCTTTGAGCCGGATAAAAGGCTCAAGCTATATAAAGCCTTTGCCAAAGCCGGTGTTGAGATACATGTCACTGCCCAATTAAGCGATGCGCTCATCAAATGGATAGTCAAGCGCTTTGCAGCATCGGACAAGAGCATCGAGCTCAACGCTGCCCAGCGGCTCATCACCGTCAGCGGCGATATCATGAGCGGGCTCATCCCCGAGATAAACAAAATTGCCGCCTACGCAAAGGGCGACAAGGTCACAATCGAGGATGTCAACGCCGTTGCGCACCACATCCCCGAGGCCGTTGTTTTCGACATGACCGAGAGCATGGCAAGGGGCGAGTATAACGCCGCCATGTCGCTTTTGGGTGAGCTTCTGGACGATAAAAATAATGACCCTATTATGATACTTGCCGTGCTCGGCAACCAAATGCGCCAGCTTTATGCGGCCTCGGTTGCCATCCAAAGCGGGCAGGGCAAGGACTATCTCATGAAAACCTGCTCACTCAAACACGATTTTGTCGCATCCAAGCTCATGACGAGTGCCCGCCGCTTCAGCCAAGTGCAGCTCAGACGAGCCGTTGAGCTGTGTGCCGAGACCGACTATGCCATGAAAAGCAGCGCAACAGAGCCTAAGGAGCTTTTGAAGGAATGCGTCATGCGCATTGCCGCAGGTGAGACTGATGCATAAAATTTCCGAGGTCATAGTCGTCGAGGGCAGGTACGATAAAAATACCCTCTCACAGGTCGTCGATGCCGTCATCATCGAAACGAGCGGCTTCGGCGTGTTTAACAACAAGGAAAAGCAGCAGCTTCTGCGCACACTTGCCGAAAAGCGGGGCATGATAGTGTTTACCGACTCTGACGGAGCGGGATTTGTCATACGCAATTTCATAAAAGGCTGCGTTGACCCCAAGTACCTCAAGCACGCTTATATCCCCGACATTTACGGCAAGGAGCGCCGTAAGGCTAAGACCTCCAAGGAAGGCAAGTTAGGTGTTGAGGGCATGAAGCCCGAGGTGCTTTTGGAGGCACTCATTGCCGCCGGTGCGACCGTGGACGGCGTATCGGAGGACAAGAAAGCCACCATCACCAAAGCTGATATGTACGCCAAGGGCTACACCGGCAGAGCGGACAGCGCCAAGAAGCGTGCAGAGCTTTTGACAATGCTCGGTCTGCCCGAAAAAATGACGGGAAATGCACTTTTGGATGTTCTGAATGTTATAATGACCCGTGAAGAGTTTCTTGCCCTTGTCAATTGAGGGTGTGTTGTGCTATAATACACAAGATATAGTGTTTTTGACCAAAATTTGTCCACCGGAGGAAGCATAGATGAAATGCCCGTTTTGCGGATTTCTTGAAAGTAAGGTGATCGACTCCCGTCCCGCCGAGGAGGGCTCGACCATACGCAGACGCAGAGAATGTCTTGCGTGCCAGAAGCGTTTTACTACATACGAGATCATTGAGCACCTGCCGCTTGTCGTCGTCAAGCGTGACGGCTCACGCCAGACCTTTGACCGTGTCAAGCTCATAAACGGCATGGTGCGTGCCTGCGAAAAGCGCCCCGTGTCGCTTGCGCAGCTTGAGAAGATCGCCGACGAGATCGAGCAGGAGCTGCAGAGTGCGCTCGAGCGCGAGATCACGACCGAGCAGGTCGGCGAGATGGTCATGAAGCGCCTCAAGAACATCGATGAGGTCGCCTACGTGCGCTTTGCCTCCGTTTACCGCCAGTTTAAGGACATCGACACCTTCATGCAGGAGCTGACGAAGCTCCTCAACGACCGCGGCTAAAACACATTGCCGAGCGCGACGCGCTCCCCGTCGGCGAGACCCTGGATGCGCAGACGCAGCAGGGCAATGTCCGCCGCGGCGGACGGTGCGCCGCTCTCGAGCGCACGCACGGCCTGACAGAATCCTTCTGTCACGGCGTCTGTGCTCTCATGCGGCAGCATACAGTGGGCATAGCTCTCGGCTGCGTGCCAGTGTTCGGACGCCGTGCGCAGCGCTTCGGCGGCGCTGTCCGTGTCGTGGGCGGCACAGCATGCTTCCGCCTGCGCCGCAGCGTCATCCAGCTGCGTGCAGAGCCGGTTCAGATACCGGATGTTGCAGACGCAGCCGGCGGCAAGCGTGAGCAGGAGCATCCCGGCAATGATTTCCTTTTTCATGTCGGCTCCTTTGCGGAAAAATAGATTTGCCCCGCGTCGTTGAGCATCAGCAGATAGACGTCCCGGACGCTCTGCGCGCCGCGCTGCTGCAGCTGCTTTTGCAGCCAGCGCTCGTCGCGCCCCATGCGCTTGAGATTCTTGTCGATGATGCGCCCGTTGTTGATGAGGATGGAGAAATAGCCGGTGTCGTCCGGCGTGACGCCCATCTGCGTGGCCGTGACCGGCTGCTGCTCCGGCGTGAGGATGATGTTGAGACGGCCGTTTGTCTCCAGCACGGCATACTCCACGCTTGCAATGTCAAGAATGCCCTGATTGCGCAGCTCCTGCGTCAGCTCGTCGAGCGTGAAGCGGTTGCGGTGCATGGCCTGCTGGGCGATGCGGCCGCGCTCGATGATGAAGTTCGGCCGGCCGTAGAGCAGCTTGCGCAGACGAATGCTCTTGTAGGTCAGGCCGGAGAAGATCAGCTCGCAGCAAAACAGCACCAGCAGCGG
>DQDL01000125.1:0-140 GCA_003533405.1 Clostridiales bacterium
CCGTAGACAAAATAGCTGATGACAAAGTCGTCAAGGCTCATGGTGAACGCCATGAGTGCGCCCGAGACGATGCCCGGGGTTATCTCGTGGATAACGACCTTGTAAAACGCCTGCCACGGCGTGCAGCCGAGATCCATTGC
>DQDL01000125.1:396-1256 GCA_003533405.1 Clostridiales bacterium
CGGCGTGCAGCCGAGATCCATTGCAGCCTCACGCAGGTGGGGATCCATCTGCTGAAGCTTGGGCATGACCGAGAGAATGACATACGGCAGGTTGAAGGTGATGTGCGCAATCAAAAGCGTTGCAAAGCCGAGGATGTTGTTTATCTTCATCATCGTGCCGACAAAGGCAAACAGCAGCGCCAGCGAAACGCCGGTGACAATCTCGGGGTTTGTGAGCGGGATATTCGTCACGCCCATGGTGAAGCTGCGAAGCCTCGGCCCCATGGAGTGGATGCCGATGGCGGCGGCAGAGCCGATAACGGTCGCAATAAGCGAGGAGATAACGGCGACGATGACGGAATTAAGCAGAAGCGGCAGCAGCACGCTGTCCTTAAATAATTCACCGTAGTTATCAAAGGTAAAGTCCTTGAACACCGCAATGTCCATGCCGCTGTTAAACGAAGCCACACCCAGCACTATCATCGGCAGATAGAGAAACAGCATGACGATGACGGTGAATATCTTGTTGAATTTTTTCATACCGTTATGACCTCCTCATCATCGCTGAAGCGGTTCATAACTCCGATGCAGACAAATATCATGACCATCAGCACAAGGCTGAGCGCCGCACCGAGATTGGGGTTATACGCCGTTTTGAACTGGCTCTCGATGACATCGCCGATGAGCGTTGTGCCCGACGAGCCGAGCTTCTGGGAGATGTAAAAGGTCGATACCGCAGGGACGAACACCATGGTAAAGCCCGAGATGATGCCCGGGACGCTCAGCGGCAGGATGACCCTTTTGAACACATTTGCGCCGTTGCAGCCGAGATCCTCCGCCGCCTCGATAAGGCGTCTGTCGATCTTCATGATGACGGTGTA
>DQDL01000125.1:1454-6415 GCA_003533405.1 Clostridiales bacterium
CGGCAGGTAGTTATACACCATGCCGAGCACGACTGCGCCGTTATTGCGTATAAGCGGCAGCGGCTCCATGCCGAGGGCGGTGATGATGTTGTTTATAATGCCCGTGTCCTCGGTCAGGGCGACCCACGCCAGCGTGCGCAGAAGAAAGCTTATGCACATGGGCAGCATGACGAGCATGTAGAGAAACCTCTGTGTCGTCTCCTTGCAGCCGGCGATGTAATACGCAACGGGGTAGCCGATGACAAGGCAGATGAGCGAAGAGATGAGCGCAAGCCAGATGCTCTTTATGAGAATCGGCATATAGTTTCCGAGGTTTGCAATGTTCTTCATCGTAAACTCACCCGTCTGCGAATCGGTGAATGCAAAATATGCAACGATGGCAAGCGGCACTATCGTAAAAAGCGCCATCCATACAAGATACGGTGCGGCAAGCGCTCTACTCTTCATCTTCGCCGCCCTCCGCAGACTCCTCCGCTTCCTCGCCGCCCTCAAGGTAGACCTCGGGGTCGTCCATTTCATCGTACTCGGCGGAGTAGGAGCTGTAGTCGCCGAACATGCCGGAATACTCGCTCTTATGCATGATGTGGATATCCTCCGGCTCAAGGCGGATGCCGATATACGAGCCGACCTCATAAAAATCGGTAGTCTGGATAAGCCACTTAAAGCCCTTGAAATCGACTATCGTGTCGTAATGAACGCCCTTGAAGGTGACGCTCGTTACCGTGCCGCAAAGGTGACCGTCGTCGGGCGGAACGATATCGATATCCTCGGGGCGGATAACGACATCGACTGGCTCGTTTTTCTCAAAGCCTGCGTCGACACACTTGAATTTACGACCGAAGAACTTGACCAGTCTGTCCTCGAGCATAACGCCGTCGAGAATATTGCTCTCGCCGATGAAGTCCGCAACGAAGGCGTTTTTCGGCTCGTTATAGATATCCTCGGGAGTGCCTATCTGCTGGATGCGGCCCTTGTCCATGACGACAACGGTGTCGGACATGGAAAGTGCCTCCTCTTGGTCATGAGTGACATATATAAAAGTAATGCCCATCGCCTGCTGAATGCGCTTGAGCTCGTTCTGCATATCCTTGCGCAGTCTGAGGTCAAGTGCGCCCAGAGGCTCGTCAAGCAGCAGCACCTTGGGTCTGTTGACAAGAGCTCTGGCAATGGCAACACGCTGCTGCTGGCCGCCGGAAAGCTGTGATACCTTACGGTTTTCAAAGCCTTTAAGGCTGACTATCTCCAGCATTTCCGTAACACGCTCGTCTATCTCCTGCTCGGGCAGCTTTGCAAGGCGCAGCCCGAAGGCGACATTCTCGTACACATCAAGGTGCGGAAACAGCGCATACTTCTGGAAAACGGTGTTGACCTTTCTCTTGTGAGGCGGGACATCATTGATCCTCTCGCCGTCAAAAAGCACATCGCCGCCTGTGGGCTTTATAAAACCGCCGATGATCCTGAGCGTGGTGGTTTTGCCGCAGCCGGAGGGGCCTAGAAGCGTGAGGAATTCCTTATCATTGAAATACAGGTTAATATCGTCTAAAACGATCTCGTCGTCAAACGCCATTTGACAATTCACAAGGCGAATGAGTTCTTTGGACATTTATCCTCCCCCATTTCTAAAAAATTTTAATACTAAAGGACGCCCCGAAACTGCTTCCGGAGCGTCCTTTGCAGACGATAACAATATACATACAAGTCCTTGGAAAGTCAACAAAAATTCCTAAAATCCGCCGCATTTCTACTTATAGTGACCCAAGCTCGGATATACCGAAGTATTTTTCGGCAAAATCGACGGAACGGACGCAAAATTCACGGCCCTTGAGATACTCAAGGCAGCCTGCGTCCGTGGGGAACTCAAAGCGCAGCTTGTACGAATAAAGCGCCTGACCCTTTTCGCCGTAGCCCTTGTTAAAGCGCTCACTGCCGTACTTTCCGTCACCTAACAGCGGGCAGCCGAAATGCGCCATCTGCGCTCTTATCTGATGCGTGCGGCCGGTGAGGAGCCTGCACTCGACAAGCGACAGCGCACCCTTTGTGGCAATCGTGCGGTACTCGGTGACGGCGGTCTTTGCCCCGGGTTCGGGACGGTTTTTGACATATACCTGATTTTTCTGGGCGTCCTTGAAAAGATAATTTTCCAGCCTCCCCTGCGCAGGCTTGGGTCTGCCCTGCACGGCGCACAGGTAGAGCTTTTCTATCTCACGGTCCTTTATCTTGTCGTTTAATATTCTAAGCGCCTCGGCGTTTTTGGCGGCGATGACGATGCCGCCGGTGTTGCGGTCGATGCGATTGCACAAAGCTGGCGCAAAGGAGTTTTCCTCCTTAGGCCGCCACTCGCCCTTCTGCGCCATGTATGCCTGAATGTTGGCGATGAGGGTGTTATAGTCCCACTGGCCTGCGCTGTGGCACAATACGCCGGGTTTTTTGTCGGCAAGCAGAATATTCTCATCCTCATAGACGATGCTCAGCTTCGGTGTGCCGACCTTGAGGTATGAGTTTTCCTCCCTCGGCTTTTCAAAAAACTCGTCGTTTATATATAGACTCAGAACATCGCCCTCGGTTAGGCGTGTGTCTCGCTTTGCACCCTTGCCGTTTAGCTTTATGCGCTTTATCCTTATGTATTTTTGCAGCAGAGCCTCCGGCAAAAGCGGCACCGCCTTGCCCACAAAGCGGTCGAGCCGCTGGCCTGCGTCGTTTCGTTTTACAGTTAATTCTTTCATGTCAACCAGTATACACGCTTTGAGCCTCAAGCGCAACAAAAAAGGCGACCCAAAAGGTCGTCTTTTCAGACCGCCAAAACCAGTCAAGCAAAAATACTCGCAACAGAGCAAACTCCAATACGCCGCAGGGGAGCTTGAGGGGACAAGGTCCCGCTCAAATTGGATAAGCAGCCATCAAAAACGCCTGACAAGGCTTTTTGACGAGCATAGCGAGATTTTTTGTGAAAACTCCTTTTCACAAAAAATGTGGCGTTTTTTTGAAGCTCACAAAAAGTCAACGACTCTTTGTGAGCTGAGAAAAAGGCAGCCGGTCTGGCTGCCTTTCAAGTCTATATCAACAAGTCAAATCTATTATGCCATGCCCTTTACGGTCATGCAGACCATGCCTGCAAAGTAAGCTGCGACAAAAATTCCGAGTCCTGCTACCATTTTAATAGATCTCCTTTTCATAAATTCAAGTCCGGGTTTGTTTCCCTGTCTGTGATTTCAGTATAGCTGTTTTTTATGAAAAATCAACTCTTTTTTGTTAGACCTATACAAACGCATTTGTTGAACTTGCACAAGAATTTTGCTTTTGCAGTTTATTTTCGTCATCTTTCAAAACCGTGCATTTTCATTTTTGCATTTTGAAGGTGCGCTTTATGCATTATTCATTTTCGTCGCTTTGAGCGTAAATTTTGCGTTAAAAATGCAAGTTTAAGTTTTAACGGATGCATTGCGGCTTGCATTTTGCAGGCATGCAGAATTTCATTTGCAAGTTTGAGCCTTGAAATTATGCAAATTTGGCGGTTTTTAAGCCCCGTTTGCAAGCCCGTCCCGCAATTTTGGCGGGACATTTTCGGACGATGCTTAAAATTTTCGTAAAACTCTCACATACAAACGGGCAAAATGCGCACCGGCGCATTTTGGGCACCAATTGCGTTTTGCAAAAATGCAAGGTGCAAAATTTCAGCTTTCGGGTGCAAAAAAGCAGCCCAAAGCGCTTACCGGGCTGCCTTTGCCGAGCTTTCGGCCTGTATGCGGGCACGCTGTGCCGTTTTTGAAGGAAATGCACCTTTTCACTTCATGTCGATAAACACGATCTCGTCCGACTTGACGAGCCCGAGCTTTTCCCTTGCAAGCTCCTCGGCGGACTTATCCGTGCCGAGGCTGTCGATATCGGCCCTGAGCTTTGCGTTTTCGCTGTGTGCCTGCGCAAGCTCGGCCTCAAGCTCCGCCGTTGCCGCTTTGGCCTCGTTAAGATCGCTCATCACGCCTGCGAGGCTCAGGGTAGCGTATGCGACCAGCACCGTCAGAACTATACCCAGTATGCAATGTGTCCTCTTCAACTGCCTTCTCCTTACCCTTCCTCTTCTTTTGTGCTCTCAGTTTAAACCAATTTCCTGCTTTTGAAAAGAGTTTTTTGACGACAGCACTTATTTTTTTCACAATTAGCAATATCGGTGCAAAAAGTGTCGCTATCGCCTGCGCAATCTTATTCAGCACCGCAAGCACGAGGTCGCTCAAAAGCAGCATATGGCTTGCAAAGCCGAGGCAGAAAAATGCCAGCATGAAGATGTGCAGTGAGCCGCCGCCTGCGCTCATGCCGAGGGTGAACAGCGCAAACAGGACGGCAAGGCAAAACAGTCCGTCAAACAGCGACGATGCTTTCAGTCTGCGGCGAAGCACACGGAAAATGTCGTAGACTAGCCCTGCTGCAAAGCCCGTGAGCCACGACACGACGATCTGCAATAGCTGCCTTGAAACATCGATCTCCATTTAGCCGAACAGTCTCGACCAAAAGCCGCCGGTGTGCGCCTTTTCCTCGTAGCTGAGGTCGGTTATCATGCCCTCGACCTTTATCTCGCCCACATCAAGACTTATCTTGCCGATATGCAGGCCGCTGCCCCGAACGATTAAATTTCCCTGTGAGGTGTTCATTACGACGGTCGCTTCGTCAAAGCTCTCTACATCGTCGACCCCCGTGACATTGAGCCTGCACCTGTCGTCCATGCTCACCGAATGCGGCTTTGATGCCGGCTTCAGTTTTTCCTTTTCCTCGTATGCCATAGTCTGTGCTCCTTTGCTTTTTGTACAAGACTATGCATCACAACGAAAAAAGAGACCCGAACGGGTCTCTTTACAGACTGTCAAAGAACTATGAAAAATAGGCGTAACGGGTCAAAACCAATACGCAGCAGGGGGGGAGTGTGAGGGGGTAACGAAGTGTCGGTGCGGTAGTGAATGACATGCCGGGGG
>DQDL01000125.1:6608-9787 GCA_003533405.1 Clostridiales bacterium
GCGAGAAAGGTCCCGCCTCAAATTTGATTATAGCCATCAAAACGCCTGAGTTATCAGGCTTTTTGACGAGCATAGCGAGGTTTTTTGTGAAGCTGCGCTTCACAAAAAATGTGGCGTGTTTTGAAGCGTGCAAAAAAGTCACAGGACTTTTTTGACCCGCTGAAAAGAGACCCGAACGGGTCTCTTTATATCTTGCTTTCGCCTATGACGGTGATGCCGTGGGCTTTTAAAAGCTCGGCGGTCACGCCGTCGCCGGGGACGAGCGTTCCGCTGAAGGTGCCGTCATAGATAGTTCCGCAGCCGCAGGACGGGCTGTTTTCTTTTAATATCGCAGTTTTGATATCAAAAAGCTGCGCAAGCCGGAGCGCCGCCTCGGCACCTCTTTGAAACTCAGCCGTGACATTCCTGCCGGTGTTCGAGACGACACCGCCGTCGAGCCGCTCGGACGGCGTTCTCGGCGTCGTTAAACCGCCGTAGGCTTCGGGACATACGGGGATAAGCTCGTACTCTGTCTTGAGTCTTGTGAGTTTCTCGTCCGGCAGGCGGTTATTGCCGCCGTCATACTTGCAGTCAACGCCCAAAAGGCAGGCGGAAATCAAAGCTCTTTTCCTCATCGCCGTCTGAGCCCCAATACCGCACCGCAGATGCCGCCGATTATATGCGTGAGCTGCGAAATGTTGTCGCTGAGCATGACGCCGTCGACTATCTCGTTGCCGAGGTAGAGCACCAGCACGAGAATGAGCGTGATGGGAATGCAGCCGTCACGCATACCGGCGAGCGACGCCATGACTATCATCATGAACACGATGCCCGATGCGCCTAAGAGCATTGTTCCCGGGAACAGGAACCAATGTACCAGTCCCGACACGAGCGCCGTGATGATTATTGCGCTTAGAAGATTTCTGCTGCCGTACTTTTCTTCAAGGCTCGGGCCGACGACGAGTATCATCATCATGTTGGCTATGTAATGGCTGTAGTCCGAGTGCCCGAGCACATGGAGGATAAATCTCGGGTAAGTGAGGATATCCGTGAGCGACGAGTGCCACACGCTGAACAGATATTTTGTCGTCCAGCCGTCGGTGAGCTTGCCTAAAAGCAGTGCGCCCAGCGATATGAGCGCAAAGGTCAGCACCACCGGCGAGTTATATTGCAGTCTGAACAGTCGTTTCATTTAAGGCTCTCCAGTGCGCTTTCGTAATAGCCCTTGGTGCGCTCGTCAAAGCAGACCATGCGCACACGCTCGATCTCCGGATGCTCGAACAGGTACTCGGCAATGGCCTTAATGGCGATATCCGATGCCTTGTCAAGCGGAAAGTGATACACGCCCGTGGAGATGGACGGGAAGTCCACCGTCTTGCAGCCGTTTTCGCTTGCAAGCTCCAAGCAGGAGCGGTAGCACGAGCGCAGAAGCTCCGGCTCGCCGTGGCTGCCGCCGTGCCACACGGGGCCGGGGGTGTGGATAACGAACTTTGCGGGAAGCTTGTAGCCCTTGGTTATCTTCGCCTCGCCCGTTTTGCAGCCGCCGAGCGTGCGGCACTCGGCCAGAAGCTCGGGGCCTGCGGCCCTGTGGATAGCGCCGTCAACTCCGCCGCCGCCGAGAAGCGAACAGTTTGCGGCGTTACAGATGGCATCGACCGCCTGCTTTGTGATATCACCCTTGATTATCTCGATTTTGTCCTTCATTTAAAGCTCCTCAATGTCCTTAATAAGCTTGTCCGCAGCTGCATCCGTGGTCGCCCAGCTCGTGCAGAAGCGGGTCACCGTGCCGCTGGGGGTCTTGCTCTGAACGGAGAACGAGTAGTTTTCCGAAAGCTTTTTTATCTGCTCATCGCTTAAAACGGGGAAAATTTGATTTGTCGGCGAGTCGTAGTAAAGCTCGATACCTTTTTTCTTGAATGCGTCTGCTATCTTCTGCGCCAAGCGCACCTCGTTTCTGCCGACCTCGTAGTATGAGCCGTCGGAGAAAAGCTCGTCAAACTGAAGCCCGAGCAGTCTGCCCTTGGCGAGCATGCCGCCGTGCTGCTTGATAATATAGCGGAAGTCCTTTTTGAGTGCATCGTTTTGGATAACGACCGCCTCACCGAAGAGCGTTCCGTGCTTCGTGCCGCCAATGTAGAACACATCGCACGCTCGTGCAAGGTCGGGTAATTTCGGTGTGTCCCCGCAGGCGAGTGCGCAGGCAAGCCTTGCGCCGTCAACATACAGCAAAATTCCAAGCCTGCGGCAGACTGCCGACAGCTCCTCAAGCTCGGGGAGCGTATACACCGTGCCGGTCTCGGTCGGCTGGGAGATATACACCATCGCAGGCTGGACGATGTGCTCAAACGATTCGTCGGCACGGTGGCGCAGAACATAGTCCTCGACCTGTTTGGCATTTATCTTGCCGTCTTGGCTGTCCAGTGTTATGACCTTATGGCCTGTTGCCTCGATAGCGCCTGTCTCGTGCGCTTCTATATGCGCAGTCTCGGCTGCAAGCACTCCCTGATGCGGGCGGAGGGCAGCGGCTATGACGGTCATGTTAGTCTGCGTGCCGCCGACAAGAAAGTGAATGTCGGCATCGGGAGCGGCGCACTCCTTTTTAATAAGCTCACGGGCGGCTTCGCAGTAGGGATCGCAGCCGTAGCCTGCGGTCTGCTCGAAATTCGTACTCATAAGGCGGTACATTATCTGCGGCAGAGTGCCCTCGAGGTAATCGCTTTCAAACCTTATCATGACTTTCTCACCTCTACCTTGACCTTGTCATCGGAAGCCGAGAGCCTGATGCGTGCAACATTTTCGCCCCTGCGCTCGATGACCTTCTCGGCTATCGCATCCTCGACATCCTTCTGTATCGTTCTGCGCAGATTGCGTGCGCCGTAGGTGACCGAGTAGCTGTGCTTTACAAGGTAATCAACAAGCGTATCGTTCCAGCTGAGCGTAATGCCCCGCTCGGCGATAGCGTCCTTGACCTCGGTGAGCATGAGCTCGGCGATGGAGCGGAAATTCTCCTCGGTGAGCTGGTTAAAGTAGACTATCTCATCGACACGGTTTATAAACTCGGGGCGCAGGAACTCGTTGAGCGCCTTGAGCGCACGCTCCCTGCCCATGTCGTTAAGGCTGCCGCCGAAGCCGAGCGAGCCGCTTTTTGTGTTGCTGCCGGCATTGGTGGTCATGATGATGACGGTGTTTTCAAAGTTGAC
>DQDL01000125.1:10021-10238 GCA_003533405.1 Clostridiales bacterium
ATGACGGTGTTTTCAAAGTTGACCGTTCTGCCCTGCGCATCGGTTATCCTGCCGTCGTCGAGTATCTGCAAAAGGATGTTCAAAACATCGGGATGCGCCTTTTCTATCTCGTCAAAGAGCACGACCGAATACGGCTTTCGGCGTATCTTCTCGGTGAGCTGGCCTGCCTCGTCATAGCCGACATAGCCCGGGGGCGAGCCGATGATCCTCGAAACGG
>DQDL01000123.1 GCA_003533405.1 Clostridiales bacterium
CAACGATCCCTGCCCCTGCGGCAAAATGAAGCCCGACGGCTCTCGCAGACTTAAGTACAAAGAGTGCTGCGGAAGTAATGAGAAATAAGCGGCCTTTTTGAGCCGTGGCTGCGTTGCTTCGCCTAGGAAATACAGCACGGTATTACCGTCGTCTTGCGCCTTCCCACGACTCAAAAATCCTCGCTTATTGAAGCGTATAATATTGTTAGGAATTAAAAATGTTCACACAGCAACAGCATAAAAACTGCATCTACATGGTAAGCGATAAAATTTCCGCCCGCCATATGTTCACGACCCGCCTCGGCGGCGTGAGCGGGGGCGTGTGGGCATCGTGGAATTTCGGCGAAAACCGTGGCGACGACCCTGAAAATGTGCGGGAAAATTATCGCCTTGCCGGCGAGATCTTCGGCTGCACGGAAAACGACTTTGTCGTCACAAAGCAGGTGCACGAAAAGACCGTCATCATCGCAGCCGACACCGATCGCCACACCCTCGGCACGCAGACACCGTACACCGCCGACGGGCTCGTGACTGCCGAGCGGGGTCTGCCACTCATGATCTACATTGCCGACTGCGTCCCCGTGCTCCTGCACGATGAAAACGCCGGTGTTATTGGAGCCGTCCACTGCGGCTGGAAAAGCTCGGTGGCGGATATCCTCGGTGTGGCGGTGGATAATATGATAAAGCTCGGCGCTAAGGCGGAGGATATCCATGCCGCCATCGGCGCTTCAATAGGCAAGTGCTGCTTCGAGTGCGACGATGATGTGCCCGAGGCGGTGACGAGGTATCTCGGCGGCGAGGTCGACGGACTTTTCGAGAAAAAGCCGAACGGCAAGACCCATGTAGACCTGCGCAGAGCAAACGAGCGCAGGCTGCTGCAATTGGGGCTGAAGCCGGAAAACATCGATGTGTCATCCGAATGCACGATGTGCCGTCAGGATAAATACTGGTCGCACCGCGGCACGAACGGCGTTCGGGGCAGCATGGCGGCTGTCATAATGCTCGACTGAAAGGATAAGCTATGGCAACAAAAGCGAAGAAACTAACAGCGACGCTGCTTGCGGCGGTCATGGTGCTGTCCGTGTGCGCCTGCGGCAATGCCGCCGAGGACGACTATGTAAAGGGTACGACCGCCGGCAAGGATATAAACAAATCCGTTGCCGCCGATGATGTGTTCACGCTCAACTACAGCAGCAAATACAGCATGAACCCCATGGTCGCCACAAACACGAACAATCAGCTTGTATGCAACCTTGTGTACGAGAATATGATAGAGGTAGACAACAACTACGAGGCGCAGCCGAATGTCATCACCGAGTGGAAGACCGAGGACGGCGTGCACTGGGTGTTCACCGTCGACACCTCCCGCCGCTTCCATAACGGCGAGCAGATGACGGCCAAGGATGTGGCATATTCTCTGAACGTCGCCATGAACTCCGAGCGCTTTGCACGGCGATTAAACTGCGTCATCGGTGTCGGTGCAAACGATGAAAAGACCTTCTCGGTGACCCTGAGCAAGGCAAATTATCTGCTGCCGAACCTCATGGCGATACCCGTCATCAAAAACGGCAGCTACAAGGACGACCACCCCGACGGCACGGGACCGTACAAGTACGCTTCTGATTACAAGTCGCTTTTGAAGTTTGACAAGTACCCCAATGCGGCGACGCTTCCGCTGGATGTGATATACCTGAAGGAGTATACCACTGTTGACTCGACTATATCGGCGTTCGAGGACTCGCTTTTGGATATCGTCATGAACGACCCCAGCGCACCGACGAATCTCGGCTACGGCAGCTCGAACGAGATCCGTGGCTTCAATACGACCAATTTCCACTACATCGGCATGAACACCGAAACGGGCGAGATGGCCTATGACGGCCTGCGCTTTGCGTTAAACTACGCCTTCGACCGTGAAAGCCTGGTCGATCAGTTCAACGGCTTTGCTCTCGAGACCATGCTGCCTGTGAGCCCCGCCTGCTCGTTTTACAGCGAAAGCTACGCAAAGCAGTTTAAGTATAACCTCAAGCAGGTGCAGGAGATCCTCGGCAACATGGGACTTAAGGACTATGACGAGGACGGCATGCTGGAGATGAAGGTCGGCGAGGAGGTCAGGGAGCTTGACCTTGACTTCATCGTGTGCAGCGCAAGCAGCATAAAGACCAATGTTGCACATAAATTTGCCGAGGACATGCAAACGCTCGGACTCAAGGTCACGGTGCGTGAGCTTGCATGGTCCGAGTACACTGCGGCGCTTGAGCAGGGCAATTTTGACCTGTACTATGCCGAGGTTCGCTTAAACCCCGACTTTGACCTGTCCATGCTTTTCAAACCCGACGGCAAGCTCAATTACGGTAAGGTCAACGACGAAACTCTCATGGAGCTTATAGGCTCATACCTCGGTGCAAAGTCCGACGGCAGAAAGGATGCCTGCGCCAACATGTGTGCGCAGATAATCAATAGCGGCTACATCGTCCCGCTGTGCTTTGAAAAGCATCAGATGATAACCCACCGTGGCGTTATCGAGGGAATCAAGGCCTGTGAGAACAACCCGCTGATGAATGTGCAGAACTGGAAAGTGACCTTCGGTGAGGTCGCCAAAAAGACGGACGATACAAATAAATGACCGCAATTTGCGGCGGAACGGAGAATTGGCATGACTGATAAGGAACTGCTGGCAAGGGCAAGAGAGGCATCGAAAAAAGCATATGTGCCCTACTCGAAATTTGCGGTGGGCGCCGCACTCGAGTGCAGGGGCGGGCAGGTGTTCACAGGCTGCAATGTCGAAAATGCCGCCTTAGGCGATACCATCTGCGCCGAACGCACCGCCTGCGTTAAGGCGGTCAGCGAGGGCTGCCGTGAATTTGTGCGCATCGCCATTTATGCCGAGAGCGAGGGCTACTGCATGCCCTGCGGCTCGTGCCGCCAGTTCCTTTCGGAGTTCGACCCGCATGGCGACATCGAGGTGCTCGCCTCCCGAGCCGACGGCCGTTATGTGAGCTACCGCCTGCGTGAGCTCATGCCGCATACATTTAATTATTGATATGGAGCTTGAGCAGTTACGGGCGTTCTTGGAGGTCGCACGCACAAAAAGCTTCACCGCAGCGGGGCGTAATCTTTTTGTCAGCCACTCGACGGTGAGCCGTGCCGTGTCCTCGCTCGAAGCCGAGCTCGGCGTGAGCCTCATAGACCGCACCAACCGTGTTTTCGGCCTGACCGAGGCCGGCAAACGCCTTTCCGACCGTGCCCCCGAGCTTCTTAGCCTCGCCGACGAGGTCGCCGACGAGGTGCGCAATATACAATAATATATATTGCACAAAATTTAATTGAAAATTTCTACGAAAAACACAAAAACAAAAAACGCTCTTGATACCAAGAGCGTTTTTTGCAGCCCGTCAAAGAACTAACTAAAAGCAGGTGCAAGAGCGTAAAAATCCAATACGCAGCAGGGGGAGTGTGAGGGGGACAAGGTCCCGCCTCAAATCGGATCATAGCCATCAAAAACGCCTGAGTTATCAGGCTTTTTGACGAGCGCAGCGAGATTTTTCGTGAAGCAGAGCTTCACAAAAAATGTGGCGTGTTTTTGAAGCGTGCAAAAAAGTCACAGAACTTTTTGACACGCTGAAAAAAACTCTTGACATCAAGAGTGTTTTTTGGTACTCTAATAAAGCGCCTGTGCGTTGCTGACGGGCGTATTATGCGATGAAGCGGGAGATTGCTCGTTTTCGAGGTAACTTCCGTGGAGTATGTCCGGTGCCTATGGCACATAATCGGGCGGCTGAAGCGTACTGCACATGGCGTATATCGCCTGTACGGTATCAGACCGGCTCAAAAAGGCCGGTTTGTTTTTCGGACAGGGTCTGATACGCACGGTTGAGTGTGCAAAATTATGCTTCATCCGTACGGGACTTAAAGGCAGTTCCCAATGCTGTCGAAAAATTCGTACGAAAAAGGAGAAACAACATGGCAAGCAACAAGAACATGATCCGCATCCGCCTCAAGGCCTATGACCATCAGCTGATCGACAAGGCAGCAGAGACTATCGTCGAAGCAGCCAAGCGCACCGATGCAAAGGTCTCCGGCCCCATCCCTCTGCCTACCAAGACCGAGGTCGTCACCATCCTGCGTGCTGTTCATAAGTATAAGGACAGCCGTGAGCAGTTCGAGCGCCGCACTCACAAGCGCCTGATCGATGTAATGGCTCCCACCCAGAAGACCGTTGAAGCCCTTATGTCCCTCGAGCTTCCCGCCGGTGTCGAGATCGAGATCAAGCTCTAAGGCACAGCGTTCCCTGTTAACCCACCCACAATTTTATCAATGACCCATTGTCCGCAGCTTGCGAATGCGGACGGGTTAAGTTGCCAGCCTCTGGGCAGGACCTAAGCGAGGCAACCAATAACCGAAGGAGGAAAAAATAATGAAGAAAGCCATTATCGGCAAGAAGGTCGGCATGACGCAGATCTTCGACGAAATGGGCAAGGTCATTCCTGTAACCGTTATCGAGGCAGGCCCCTGTGTGGTAACCGCCAAGATGACCGAGGAAAAGGAAGGCTACAGCGCAGTCCAGCTCGGTTACGAGGAAGTGACCGAAAAGCACATCTCCAAGCCCGAGGCAGGCCACCTCAAGAAGGCAGGCGTCGGCATGGTAAAGCACCTCAAGGAGTTCAAGCTCGAAAACGCAGCAGAGCTCAATGTCGGCGATGTCATCAAGGCTGACACCTTCGCAGAAGGCGACAAGGTCGATGTCACCGGCACCAGCAAGGGTCACGGCTACGCCGGCGTTATCAAGCGCCACGGCGCACAGCGCACCCCCACCAGCCACGGCGGCGGCCCTGTTCACCGTCACGCAGGCTCCATGGGCTCCAGCACCGACCCCAGCCGCATCTTCAAGGGCAAGATCGGCGCAGGCCACATGGGCGTTGACCAGGTCACCGTTCAGAACCTCGATGTCGTCAAGGTCGATCCCGAGCTGAACATGATCGTTATCCGCGGTGCTATCCCCGGCCCCAAGGGCGGCCTTGTTTATGTAAAGAGCACCATCAAGGCAGCACCCGTCAAGAAGGGCGACGGCGCAGGCATCAGCCTCAACCCGCAGAAGGCATCTGCTCGTGTCAACCCGCAGAAGGCTTCCGCACGAAACAAGTAAGGAAAGGAGAGTTTCATAAATGCCTATTACTAATGTTTACAACATGGCAGGCGAAAAGGTCGGCGAGATCGAGCTCTCCGATGCTATCTTCGGTATTGATCCGAACAAGTCTGTTCTGCATGACTCCGTCAAGAATCATCTGGCAAACTGCCGTCAGGGCACCCAGAGCGCACTCACCAAGGGCGAAGTTTCCTACACCACCGCAAAGCCTTGGCGCCAGAAGGGCACCGGCCGTGCCCGTGCAGGCTACAAGGGTTCTCCCGTGTGGACGCACGGCGGCGTAGCGTTTGCTCCCAAGCCCCGTGATTACAGCTACACCCTCAACAAGAAGGTGAAGCGTCTTGCTCTCAAGAGCGCACTGAGCGCAAAGGCAGCTGAGGAAGCCATCATCGTTATCGACGACCTCAAGGTCGAAGAGATAAAGACCGCAGCTTTCGCAGCATTCCTGAAGAACATCAATGTATCCGGCAAGGCACTCGTTGTCACCGAGAATGTTGACGAGAAGGTCGTTAAGTCTGCACGCAACATCGCAGGCATCACCACCACCATCGCAACCATCCTCAGCCCCTACATGATTCTCAACAACCGCAAGCTCGTTGTCTCCAAGGCAGCACTTGCAAAGATCGAGGAGGTGTACGCATGATGAAGACCGCTTATGATATAGTCATTCGCCCGATCATCACCGAGCAGTCCATGGAAGACCTGGACATCAAGAAGTACGCTTTTGAAGTCGCAAAGGACGCAAACAAGGTCGAAATCAAGAAGGCAATCGAGGAGATCTTCGGCGTTACCGTTATCAAGGTCACCACACTGAATGTTCGCGGCAAGGAAAAGCGCACCGGCGCATACCCGAAGGGCAAAACCGCCTCTTGGAAAAAGGCAGTCGTAAAGCTCAGTGAAGACTCCAAGAACATTGAGCTGTTCGAAGGCATGGCATAAGGGGAGGAATAAGAATGTCTATTAAAACTTACAGACCTACTACTCCGGCCCGCAGACAGATGACCGTTTCCGGCTTTGACGGTGTTGACAAGCACGCAAGGCCCGAGAAGAAACTGACTGAGGTCCTCAAGAAGAATTCCGGCCGCAACAGCTACGGCCG
>DQDL01000124.1:0-8223 GCA_003533405.1 Clostridiales bacterium
TCCCAATTCCACTTTGCGCCGGTCTGATCTTCGATGAACTTGATGCAGGCCTTAATATCCTCGGCTGCGCTCTGCAGAACGGTCTCGTCCTCGTAACGGACGGGGAAGCAGAGATGGAACACGGGGGTATTGGGGAAGCGGCGGGAGAAGTAGGAAGATGCCATGGTGGAGCCGTCGCAGGGCATGGAGCTGGAGATGAAGCCGGAGCCCATGTCAGGCAGAGCATCGATGACCAGTGCGCCGCACTCGGAAGAAGGAACGGGGCAGCAGTCAGCGGGCAGACCGAAGGACTCAACTGCATCGATGTAAGGTACGCAGGTGAGCTGGTCGATCTCGGAAACGAGGAAGACGGGCAGCAGCTGGTGAGGAATACCGAGCAGGTCGGGGAAGCCGGCCATGATCTGACCCATGGTCATCTCGTCGAAGGTCACGAGCATCTTGTTAAGCTCGGTGCTGTTACCGTTCTTGCGGTCAGCCTTGGAGAGGAATACGAGGTTTTCTGCAACATAGCGGAAAATATCGTAAATGAGAATATGGCTCATGCGCAGGTTGCTTCCGCGCAGACCCATGATATTCTTGTCCATGAAGCCATGGCAGCAGAAGTAGGAGATCATCCAGCGGTAGTGCAGAGCACTGTTGAGTGCGGGAATGAGATCCTTGGAGAAGGTCATCAGGAGCATGGCCCACATACGAGCCCACTCATAGAAGTCATATGCGGTGTCCTTGATACCACGCCACTCACGGCGAACGGTTGCCATTGCGCCCTTGCGGTACAGACGGCCGAGGCGTCTTTCACCGTTGAGGATGACATCCTTCTTGTTTGCTGCATCAAGTGCCATGAATGCAGCATACTCTTCTTTTACACGATCGGCAAAAGCGACTGCGTTATTCTTCTGACCTTCAAAGAATCTGTTCCAATCAGTCTCTTTGAACATTTCTGCGAAGATTTTCATGCAGGTCATGAGATTCTCGCCCTGCTTCTTCCAATCGATATTATCTTTAGCCTTAAAGAACTTAGGATTGGGGAACTGAGGTTTCTTAGCCATTACTTATTACCCTCCTCTTTGTGAATACGCTTGATCTCGAGAGATTCAACAAAGGCCTGGCAGCGAGTGCGCAGCTGACCGGAGGAGCCGTTGTTGTACAGTCTGTCGATGGACAGAACGGGCCAACCGTATTCCTCAGCCATGACATGGGAAACGAGAGCACGCTCGAAGCCCCAGTAGTCACAGTACTTCATCTGCTCGTAGATGATACCCTCTGCGCCGAATTCCTTAGCAAGACGGTCAGCGGTTTCACGACGCTGATGTACCTTCTCGTCGGATATGTAACGGGCACACTCGGAGTGCTCCATAACATGACGGCAGATCTGAGTGAGTGCGTCCTCTTCGTTGTTCAGCTCGATGATCTCACGGCCGGGAGTAGAGCCGAAGCAGTAACGGTCGGAGCAAATGAATGCGCCGCAGTCCTCAAACAGCTTGGTGAGGCTGGGATCGTCGATCTCGGAGCCGACCATTGCAACTCTTGCACGGTACCAGGGCTTGGGATCGGGCTTACGAGCCTTGATCTCCTTGAGGGTCTCCTTCAGGTACGGGAGAATGAGTCTCTTCGGGCAGGTGAAGGAAACAAGGTTCAGGATGTGGTACTCATAACCGGTGATGACGGGATTTTCGGCCTTGCGCATCTCGCCGATCTCGGTGAGAATCTTGCAGACTTCGTTGTGCTCCTTGACTGCCTTGCGGATAGCCTTGTCGGAAACATCAACGCCGAACTTCTCGTGCAGGTTGTCAAGTACATGCACCTTCATCTGGGTGACATATGCATCGATGGTGTAGTCAACGACCTTGAAGGGGATGTCGATATGGGTGACGAAGAACTTCTCCTTGTCGTTGCAGTCGAGCAGCTCAAGATGCTCCATTGCACGGTTCATCATCGAGCAGGCGTCAACGCCGATGAGTGCATCGAGGAACTTATAGCCGCCCTCGATACCACGCTCTACGAGTGCGCGGGCGTACTCGCAGGTGTAGTTGGACATGTAGTAGGTTGCGATGTCGAGGGAGCCAGTGTTGGGTGCGCGCAGACGCACGGAGAAACAGTTGCCTAGATTGAGAAGGACCTCGGGAACATGGTAGCAAGTGTAGCCAAGGCAGATATCGCCGTCGGCCTGAGCCTGCTTGACCAGCTCGTTGTTGGCATTCTCAAGAAGACTTTCGAAGTAGATCAGATGCTTAAGATCTTTCAAATGTTACACCTCTTCTTCAAAGAATTTCTATTTTTTGGAGTGCTTCCTTTACTCCATTGAGCATAAGACTATCTTCCGGCAGGTCGAGCACGCTCTTGCCCTTGATATCATTTGCGGCAAAAGTGTTATCAGCCGGAATGTACGCCACGATGTCTACACCGGGCACCTTGATGAGCTCCGCCAGCTCAGGATTTGTCATACGGTTGATGATCGCACCGATCTTATCGTAAACGATAAGGTCATCAGCGACACCCTTGATAGTGGAAATGACTTGGCAGCCTTTCTTGCTCTGGTCGGTGACCAGAAGCAGGTGCGTTACCTTATCCATTACTCGGCGCTGTATCTGTTCGATACCGGCCTCTCCGTCTATTACAACATAGTCGAAGCTGTTTGCCAAAATGCCGATAACTTCCTTGAGGTAAGAATTGACCTTGCAGTAGCAGCCGGAGCTCTCGGGTCTGCCAATTCCCAAGAACGCAAATCCGGGCATCTCAACGAGAGCGTCAAATATCTTGAACCTTGCCTCGCTGAGCAGTTCAAGCGCTTCCCTCGTCTCGCCGTTTTCGACGCTGTCAACAATGCTCATACGGATATCGTCAAGCGTGAGCTTAACATCGACCCCCAGAGCAACTGACAGACCAACGGCGGGGTCTGCATCGATGGCAAGTATCTTCTTGTCGGGAAAATTCTCGACCAAAAGCCTTACGATAGAAGCAGAGATTGAGGTTTTGCCAACGCCGCCCTTACCTGCAACCGCAATAATTTTTGCTTTGCTTTCCAATAAAGTGTCCCCCCTTCACTCTGCGCATTGACACACCTTGCGCATTTTGATAACAGTTTAACACAAATCATGTTAATTTGCAAGCAATTCTCATTGGTTTTTATGCACTTTTTTAGGCAAGCGCACAAAAAAAGAAGCCTCCGAAGAAGCTTCTTTTTTGTAATTTAGATAAAACTGCTGAAATTGTTTAAACTATTCTGCGGTCTCTGACCTGAGAGTCGTAGTGCTTGTTCAGCAGCGGGCGAATGACATAGTATATGAGCTTGTTTTCGCCGTTAGCCATATAGAGCGTAAAGGTGCCTACGAATGCAAGAACGGCTGCGAGGCAGATCTTGCCGCTGACTTTAAAAACGGTTTTCATCTTGCATAACCTCCCTATTAATATGCTTCCGAGTCGTCAAACTCAACGATGGTCGGATCCAGAGGCTCCTCATTGAGAACAACGGACATGTAGTTGTTTATGCAGTTACGCATATCCTGACGGGATACGGTACGGCAGTCTTCAAGGTCGTGCTCGATGAAGATGAAGTGGTAGCCGAGGTCTCTTGCCTGCTCTTCCATGACTGCGTGGACGCCGAGCATGCCCTTGCAGGCGATGTTGTCGTTGAACAGTACCATGTCGCAGTTGAAGCTCTTGGCATAGTCCCAAACGGCGTTTACATTGTCCCAGCCGCCGACGGCGTGGTGACGCATGGTGGCCTTCTCGGAGAAGATAGCAAGATCCTTGATCGCCTCTTCGGGATCTTCGGTGTTGATCATATTGTGACCCATGGTGGAGTCCATGTTGAGGACAATGTTGATGCCCCAGCAGTTCTGTATCCAAGTCGGGAAATCGGTGTAGTAAACTGCGGAGGGTCCCCACAGGAAGGCACGGTGACGGGTAACGCCGCCGAACGGCTCGTACTTCTCCTCGTATGCCTTTCTGATGATCTTGATGACCTTGCGGTCGGTCTTATTGAAGTAAGGATCCTGACCGTTGACGGATGCCCAAGCATACAGACGGTACAGGGTCTCGGCGATGCCGACGAGGGGGTTATACGGAGTCTTCATATAATCCCACTTCTCGAGCTCGATGGTGTTCTGCTCGTTCATGAGCTTTGCGTACTTGAACAGCTCGTTCCAGTCGTACTTAACGCCGTACTCCTTCTCAACGAATGCAATGCAATCCTTGAGCATCTGGGTGGAATACGGATGTGCGCCCGGCTCGTTGTGGATCATAGCCAGCGTTACGGGGAAGTCGGGCATGCCGATACGGCGGCGCTGGAACATAGAGGTCGCCTCGGATGCGTTGCAGGGCATATTGGTCGAGACCATTGCCTTGCCGATAAGGGGAAATGCGTCGTCCATTGCGACACCGGTCTCTGCTGCACAGCGGGAGCAGACATCTGCTGCGAGGCCGAAGGACTCAGCGACATCTATGTAGTAAGGCTCGATGTGCTGGTCAACATCGCAGATGATGAACTCGGGCAGGGTCTGCAGAGGAATGGGAATGAGCTCCTTGAAGCCCTTCATGAACAGAGGAGGCAGGACCTCATCCATGGGAACCATGACATCGGTCAGCGGGCCGCCGCCAAGGCGTCTGTCGTTTGCGAGAACGAGAGCGATCTTCTGGGTCAGGCTGCGGACGATAGCGTGCATGTTCTGGTGGGCGATCTTCAGCTCGTAGCCACGGTAGCCCTCAAACAGGCGGTCGATGAACATGAAAGTACCGAGGTAAGAGCCCATCCAGCGGTATTCCCAGAAGCCCTTGAGGCAGGCAACGGGGGCGGAGGCGACCATCTGCACCATGAACATAAGGTTCTTGAGCCATGCCGCATAGTCCACGAGGGTGTCCTTAACGCCACGCCACTCACGGTACTTTGCAACGCCGGTCTTGTCATAGTATCTGTCACGCTGACCGCCGACGCCGTTTCTTGCGCGCCAAATGGGGTCAAAGCGTTCAAGTTTCTTATCTACAGAAGCAATTACTTTATCAAACATCATTATTTGCCTCCCTGAATGTTCTTAATTTCCAAAGATTCGATGAATGCCTGGAATCTGGTGCGCAGCTGACCGACCGAGCCAAGTGCGTACTCCTTCTCGATGGTGCAGCACGGGACATCGAACTCTTCGGTGAAGATGTGGTTTGCAAGGATCTTATCATAGCTCCAGAACTCACAGAACTTCATGCTCTCGTAGATGATACCGTCAGCCTTAAACTCGTCGCAAAGTCTCTTTGCTTCGTTGTGGCGCTGATCGATCTTCTCGCCGTCCATGAAGCGGGCGCACTGGTTCCAGTACAGATAATGGCGGCAGATAGCATCAAATGCGCTCTCGCCATCTCTGATCTCGATCTCCTCACGGCCGGGGAAGGAGCCGAAGCAGTAACGGTCGGCAACGACCATTGCGCCGCACATCTCGATGAGCTTCGTAAACTCGGGATCATCGATCTCGGAGCCGACAACGACTACTCTTGCACGATACGGGAACTTCTTCTCGGGCTTACGGGTCTTGATCTCCTCAAGGGTCTCCTTGAGGTACGGCAGGATAAGCTCATGCGGGCAGACCTGAGAAACAAGCTCGATGACATGGAACTCATAGCCGGTGATGGGAGGATTATCGAGCTTTCTGTAATTGCCGATCTCAGTGATGACACGGCACAGCTCGTTAAATCTCTCGATAGCCTTGCGCATTGCTTCGTCGGAAACATCGATGCCGAGGCGGTCTCTCATGGGCTCAACGACCTTGAGCTGAAGCTGAGCCTTGTAGTAATCAAGGTTGGTCTTATCGCCCTTCATGGGAGGATCGATCTGAGTGACGAAGAAGCCGTCATGCTTAACGGGATTGATGAGGAAAAAGTGCTCCTGCATACGCTCGATGGTAGCGCAGCTCTCGGCGCCGAACAGGCAGCTCAGATAATTGTAGCCACCCTCAACGGCTCTCTCAAGAATGGAGCGGGCGTAGGGACACGTTCTGTTGGTCATGTAGTAGCTGGAGATATCGCAGGATGTGCAATTAGGTGCACGAAGTCTTGACGAGAAGCAACCGTCAAGGTTCATAAGTACCTCGGGGATATAGTAGCAGTTGTAACCAAGCGCTTTCTTACCATCCTCGACTGCTTTCATGACAAGCTCGTTCTGAGCTTCCTGAAGCAGATTTTCAAAGTAGATCAGATGTTTTAGGTCTTTCATATGCAACCCCTTCCGCTGTATTGAAATTTTTTGCTTCCAATATTTTCGGCGGCAGCGCCGCCTACCCATACAGCAAGATTATACTAAATAACTACCCCATATGTCAATAATGTGTCAAGGTAATCGGCATGATTTTTTGCAATACATCCTTTCTTTTTTGCAAAACGACAATTATGTATCCTTTATTACAAACAGATGACAAAACCGGCATCAAAAAGCGATGTCGGTTTATTACATTGTATTATTTAAAAAGCTCATCGACGCTTCTTATATACTCTGGTAGTGCGCCCTCAAAGTCAAGACCGTAATGACGGGGCGTATCACGCACGGCGGTGCGCTCGATGCAGGCAGCAACAAAGTCCTCGGCAAGGCGCAGCGCATCTTCAAGGGCAGCACCTCGGGTCAAAAGTGCTGCAAACGCCGAAGCGAACACATCGCCCGAGCCGTGGAACATGCCATCTTTTGTTTCATTCATGACAACGCTCGTTTTGCCGGAGGAATTATCCCGTGCGGCTATGCCCATCTCCCCCGCTTCAAGGCTCACGCCCGTCACGGCGATGACCCTCGGACCGAGCTCGGAGAGCCTGTCAATGAGCTCGGTGACGAAAGCTACACTGTGCGGTGCGGTGCGGTACTCGGTACCGGTCAAAAAGCAGGCTTCGGTGATGTTCGGAGTTATGATATCAGCCTTTTCGATAAGGCGGCAGAAGCACTCTGCCATGGAGTCGTCAAGATTGGCATAATACCTGCCGTTATCTGCCATGGCTGGATCTACAATGACGAGCGTGTCGTCACTTCGCAGAAGCTCAATGGTGCGCTCTAAAAGCTTGCCCTGCGCTTCGGAAGCAAGGTAGCCGGAATAGATAGCGTCAAAGTGGACGCCGAGTTTGTTCCAGTGCTCGGCAATGGGCACAATGGCATCGGAAAGATCGGTAAAAGTCCAGTCGGCAAAGCCGCCGGTGTGCGTTGACAAAAGCGCCGTCGGGATGCAGCAGCACTCAACGCCGCTTGCGGATACTATGGGTAAGGCAACGGTAAGCGAGCACTTGCCGAGGCCGGAAAGATCATGTATCGCCGCCATCCTCGGCAGCTTGGGAAGCTTATCAGTCATTTTGCAAAACCTCGCAATCGATATCCCGTCAACTATAACACAGTTTGGAATACACCGCAAGAGCGCAAAAATTTGCATAATTTCCCTTGTGAAGGCGCATTTGGCGGCATAATCGAACACCGTACGCAGATAATAGTATTGAGCTTAGGCTTAAACTAAAACGGAGGAAATTTTTATGACACCTAAGGAATTGCTTTATATTGAAGATGCACTCGGCCACATTAAGTTTATGACCACCCAGTGCAATGAATCTGCGAGCAAGCTTACAGACCCGACGCTCAAACAGGCAGTGCAGCAGCTTGCAAACGAAAATCAGAAGCTGTTTGCGCAGTTTTATAACCTTGTTTAAGGAGGATGCGGCAATGAACGACAGAGACATCATGGAAAATTTGCTACTCACCACCAAGGGCGTCTGCGACCTGTATATGCACGGCACCATCGAGTCGTCGACGGCAAATGTTCACCAGACATTTAGCACCGCACTCAACAGCAGTCTTTGCATGCAGGACAGCATTTATAAGGAAATGTCCGGCCGTGGCTGGTACACCACCGAGCAGGCTCAGCAGCAGAAGATCGATCAGGTCAAGCAGAAGTTCTCCGCACAGGGCTAAAAATAAAACCGCAGAGTAATCTGCGGTTTACATAATGTTATGAGCTTTTGATCTTGCCCGGGCTTATACCGAACGTTTGTGAGAACGCCCGATGGAACGCCGAATAATCGGTAAAGCCGCATTCGGCGGCAGCCGAGGATGCGCTCATTCCCTCCCGGATGAGCCTTGCGGCGAGGACGAGCCGCTTTTGTCGGATGTAGTTATGCACTGTGCAGCCGGTCTGCTGCTTAAAAAGACGCATAAAATGATAGCGGCTTAGATAGCACATGGCGGCAAGCTCGTCAACGCTCAAGCTGCCGGTGAGGTTT
>DQDL01000124.1:8369-13065 GCA_003533405.1 Clostridiales bacterium
TATAGGAAAGAGCCGCCGATATCTTGCCGCTTTGCTCGGTGGGTGCTGCCTTGCTGCTCGTGTCACGCTGCATTATGCGGTTAAGGTGCACCATGAGCTGCGCAAGCAGCGTTCCGCGCATGAGCTCTGCGCCGAACTCTGTGTCTGATATCGAGCTTTCGAGCCTGTCTAAGCTGTCCTTGAGCTTTTCAATTTCGCCCCTGTCGGGACGCATTAGGCAGAACCTGCGTTTTTCGGCCTCGGCAAAGCAGTCCATGAGCCCGCCGTCTGGTGCAAAGCGCTCGACATACGCAGAATCAATATAGATGATTATCCTCTCATACGGCACGGACATATCGATGAGTGCCTTATGTATCATATGGTGGCGCACGAGCAGGATATCCCACGGCTCAAGGGTATAGTCCGTGCCCTCGACCATGTAGTTCACGCTGCCGGAGATGAGAATGACTATCTTGTCAAACTCGTGAAAGTGGAAGTCTCTCTCCTGCCCTGCCGTGTCACGCAGGTGGAACATCCTGAAATTCTCGTTTAAGTATCCCTCTCGGTTGTATTTATATCGTTCTGACATTATTCCGTCTCCGCTGTGTCTTTTTGAAAAAGTATACCGCACAATTTGCAATGTTTCAAGCACGATATTCAATTTACATTGTAATTTTATCAGAATATAATACTATCACAGTAAATTTTCTGGGAGAATTGATCATGGCTAAAAAATCTTTCTTAAAATCATACGGTTTTATAATCTTTATGCTGCTCGGTATCGTCTGCGGATGCCTTATCGGTGCGTTTGCTCCCGAGCTCGGCGCTAAGCTTGAGCCGCTGGGGACGGTGTTCATTAACCTCATGTTCTGCATCGTCGTACCGCTGGTGTTCTTCTCGATATCCTCCGCAATAGCAAATGCGGCAGGTGCAAAGCGTGCCGGTAAGCTCATGGGCGTTACTGTCGGCACCTTCCTCGTGACGGCGGCCATCGCAGCGGTTTTCATGTACATAGTAATCCTCATTTTCCCCATTTCGGGCGGAAAGGTCGTTGAGGACAGCGTTGAGGTCGCAGGTCTCGGCTTTGCCGATTTGCTCGTAAACTTCTTTACAAAGCCAGACTTCTTTGAACTTTTAAGCCGTAAGGCAATTCTGCCGCTCATAGTTTTTGCTATACTCTTCGGCTTCGGCGTTCAGAAATCCGGCGGCAAGGAGACTCTTACCGCTAAGATCCTTGCCAATGTCACCGACTGCATCCTTAACATGATGAAGATCGTGACTTACTACGCACCTATCGGCTTCCTCGGCTTCTTTGCCTCCCTCGTTGCCGCATACGGCCCCGATCTCATCGGTCAGTACAGCAGAACGCTTATCATCTACTATGTAGTCTGCTTTGTCTACATGTTTATCTTCTTCCCCATCTACGCACGCTTCGGCGGCGGCAAGGGCGCCGTCAAGGTGATGTTCCAGCATCTTTTCCAGCCTGCCGCAGTTTCCTTCGGCACCTGCTCCTCCGTTGCGACTATCCCCACTAACATGGAAGCCGCCGAGGACACCGGCATTTCCCGTGAGGTCAGCAATGTCGTGCTCCCGATGGGTGCAACGATGCACATGGACGGCTCTGCAATGAGTGCCATTGTCAAGGTGCTGTTCCTGTTCGGTTTCTTCGGCATCGACGCAGACCCCGGCAAGATAGTTCTTGCGATCATCGTTGCTGTGTTCTCCTCCGTCGCAATGAGCGGCATTCCCGGCGGCGGCGGCACGGGTGAGCTCGTTCTGTGCTCGCTGTTCTTCCCCGACCACCTCGCAGTCGCATTCCCCATTGCACTGGCTCTGGGCAACCTCGTCGATCCTCCCGCAACCATGGTAAACGCAGCGGGCGACTACGTTGTTTCCTTCATCGTTGAGCGCTATGTCAACGGCAAGGATTGGCTCCAGAAAAAACTTGCAGGCAAGGCAGAGAGCGAAGTCTGATAAACGAATATAACGAAAAACGCTGATGCGGTGCATCAGCGTTTTTCAGTTTGTCAAAGAACTAGGAAAAATAGGCGTAACTGCTTAACTCCAATACGCAGCAGGGGGAGTGTGAGGGGGACAAGGTCCCGCCTCAAGTTGGATTATAGCCATCAAAAACGCCTGTTAAGGCTTTTTGACGAGCATAGCGAGGTTTTTTGTGAAGCTGCGCTTCACAAAAAATGTGGCGTGTTTTTGAAGCGTGAAAAAACGCTGATGTTTGACATCAGCGTTTTTTCTTTAGAAAACTCAGTTTTGTTTCGGAAATCAAGATTGCACAGAATATCAGCACAAAGCCGAGGCCGATATTGAAGGTCATCATCTCCTGCCCCATGGCAACGGAGAGCGCCGTGCCGAAAACGGACTCGAGCGTCATGATTACGGCAGCCGCAGACGGGGGCGTGAACTTCTGTCCGACGGTTTGCAGGAAAAAGCACACACCGGTGCACATGAATGTCAGATACGCTATCGACCACCACGAGCCTGAGGGGATGTTCTCCGGCTTAGGTTCAAAGAGGAGTGCAAACACAAGGCACAGTACGGCGGCGACCGCAAACTGTATCATAGTCAGCAGAAGCGGACTTTTGCCCTCGACATGGCGACTGGTAACAATAATATGCAAACCGTAAAACAGGCCGCAGCACACGGTCAGAAGGTCGCCCTTGTTGACGCTCAGATCATTGTTAAGACACACAAGACCCATGCCGACAAGGCAGATGAGCGCTGCGCTGATGTTATACTTATCCGGCTTTTTGCCGAAAATGATCCAGTACAAAAACGGGACGAGTATGCAGTAGGTCGCCGTCAAAAAGGCATTTTTGCCCGGTGTTGTGTACATTAGTCCATAGGTCTGCACCGTGTACGCCGCCGCAAGGCAAGCGCCCATTATAGCGCCGCCCTTGAGATACTGCTTATCAAGCTTCTTTAGAAGCGGTATCGATGCGACCAGCATCATAAGCGCTGCGCCGCCGAAGCGGATAGCCAGCACCCATAGGGGCGTGATGCTGTCAAGCGCAGACTTTAACACAACGAAGGATGTGCCCCAAATGAGGGTCGTGCAAATTAGTGCTGTCCTTCCCAGCGCTGCTTTATTTTTAATTTTCATTGCTTATATCTTCACCATATGCAGTGCAGCGGCACGGAGCATCAGCTTCTTTGTAACGCCGCCGTCAAAGCTAATCTCTATTAGTTGATCGTTGCCCATAGGGGTCATTTTTGTTATCTGTCCGTCACCGAAGGCACGGTGTCTGACCCTCTCGCCGACCTTAAACGACGGTGCGGGAGCGGACTTTGCCGCGGCCTGCACTGGAGCGGACACTGGTCTGGATTTGGTCTGATAGCTCGGTCGCTGCGCATATTCACGCTGAGCCGATGATTTTTCCGAATAGCCGTAGCCTCTCGGGATATTGCGCTTTTCGATGTGCTCATCGGGTATCTCGTCAATGAAGCGGGAAACTCGGTTTGCCGTTGTCTTGCCGAAGAGCATACGCTGTCTTGCGCAGGAAATGCACAGCTTTTTCTTTGCTCTTGTTATCGCAACATAGCAAAGTCTGCGCTCCTCCTCCATCTCGTCCGGCTCGCCTATCGCCTTTATGCCCGGGAAGATGCCCTCCTCGGCACCGACGAGGAACACATTCGTGAACTCAAGCCCCTTTGCCGAGTGCATCGTCATCATGACGACGCAGTCGGCGTCCTTGTCGTAGTTGTCCATATCGGTGTACAGCGCAACATCGGCAAGGTATCCCTCAAGCGTAGGCTCGGTCGTCTCGCTCTTGTAGTTTATGATGCTCGTTTTGAGCTCCTTGACATTTTCCGCTCTTGCCGAGTCCTCAACGGTGTTTTTCTCCTCCAAAAGGCGGAGATATCCCGTTTTTTCGAGAAGCTGGTCATACAAGAGGTCGGGCGCAAGCTCCTTGGACTGTTCGATAAGCTCGCTTATCACATTCGCAAAAATGCGCATCCTCATGCTTGCACGGCTAAGCTCGGGGTACAGGTCTGCGTTTTTTATGACCTCAAACAGCGAGGTCTCGTTTTTCGCCGCAATGCCCATTGCAAGCTCAACACTTCTGTCACCGATGCCTCGTGGCGGGTTGTTGATAATTCTCGTCAGGCGCAGGTCGTCATTGGGCGATGCGATGACGCACAGATACGCCAGCATGTCCTTGACCTCGGCTCGGTCAAAGAAGCCCATGCCGCCAAAAATTCGGTACGGTATGCCGTTGCGCTTGAAGGCCTGCTCTAACTGGTGTGACTGGGCGTTCATGCGGTAAAGCACGGCATTGTCGCTCCAAGTGCCGCCCTTGCCGTAGTTGCCCATTATCTTCGACGCAACATAGCGAGCCTCGTCATGCTCGTTATCGGCAACATAAAGCTCGATGGTCTCGCCGGTATCGCCGTTTGTCCAGAGCTCCTTGCCCTTTCGGCCGACATTGTTGCGGATAACGGCGTTTGCGGCCTCAAGGATATGCGCCGTGCTGCGGTAGTTCTGCTCAAGGCGGATGACACGGCAGCCCTTGTACTCGTCCTCGAACGAGAGTATGTTCTCTATCGTTGCGCCACGGAATTTGTAGATGCTCTGGTCATCGTCGCCGACGACGCAGATATTGCCCCAGCCGCCTGCAAGCTTTGAAGCAAGCAGATACTGAAGCTTATTGGTGTCCTGGTACTCGTCGATGAGGACGTAGCGGAACTTGCGCTGGTAGTA
>DQDL01000060.1:0-941 GCA_003533405.1 Clostridiales bacterium
TCGGCGAACACCGCAAGCCACATGCCCGCAATGCCCAGTGCTCCCAGCAGCATTATAGCAAATTTGACTATCAAAGAAAAGGCGATATTCTGCTTTGCAATACCAACCGTGTGCTGCGATATCTCGATGGCCAGCGGAAGCTTTCCTATATTGTCGTCCATGAGCACAACATCGGCGGCCTCCACCGCAGCGTCCGAGCCTAATGCTCCCATCGCAACGCCGACATCCGAGCGGGCAAGCACGGGAGCGTCGTTAATGCCGTCGCCGACAAACAGAAGCGTGCCTGTATGCTTTTGCCTCAAAAGCTCCTCCACGGCGATGACCTTGTCGCTCGGCAGAAGCTCACTGTATACATTGTTTACGCCAAGTGCCGTGCCGACGGCCTGAGCCGTTCGCTTTCCGTCACCCGTTAGCATGACGGTACTCTCAACGCCCAGCCTGTAAAGGTCGCTCACGGCCTGCTTTGCACCGTCCTTTATGCGGTCGTCTATGACGATATAGCCGCCGTAAATGCCGTCTGCGGCGACATGGACTATCGTTGCGTGCTCGGTCGGGACCTTCGGCGTGATGCCGTTAGAGGTCATCAGAGCCGCATTGCCGACAAGCACCCGCCTGCCGCAGACATTGGCCTCAATGCCACGCCCTGCAAGCTCACGCACATTGGTGACGAGTCTGCGGTCGGGCAAGCTCTTGCACGCTTTCCTCAGCGACAGTGCGATCGGGTGATTGGAGTAACACTCGGCGGCAGCGGCAAGGGTTATAAGGTCAGCACCGCTAATGCCGATAGGCTCAACGCCCGTAACGGAGAAGCTTCCCTCCGTGACCGTGCCGGTCTTATCCATAACAACGGTGCTCGTATCTGCAAGCGCTTCAAGATAGGTCGAGCCCTTTATCAAAATACCGTGCTTCGATGCGCAGCCGATACCGCCGAAAAAGCTCAG
>DQDL01000060.1:1170-1662 GCA_003533405.1 Clostridiales bacterium
CAGTGCGCAGGGGCAGGAGATGACTAGGAATATGAGCGCCCTGCGTATCCACTCGAGCCAGTTGCCGTCAACAAGAGACGGAATAACGGCGAGCAGCACCGCAAGAGCGACCACCACGGGGGTGTACACCTTGGCAAAGCGGGTCACGAGCGCCTCACGGCGGGACTTGCTGTTTGCCGAGTGTTCGACAAGCTCGAGCATCTTCGACACCGTTGACTCTTTATATGTACTGCTTACCCTGATGCGCAGAACGCCGCTCAGGTTAACGCAACCGGACACGACCTCCTGACCCTTTTTGACGCTGCGGGGCATCGACTCACCCGTAAGGGCAGAGGTGTCAACGCTGCTTTCGCCGTCCATGATAACGCCGTCGAGCGGGATTCGCTCACCCGGGGTGACGGTTATCACCGTACCGACGGGAATGGTGTTCGGGTCAAATTTCTGCAAAACGCCATCGACTTCAACACAGGCGTAATCGGGGCGGATATCCAT
>DQDL01000060.1:1852-4164 GCA_003533405.1 Clostridiales bacterium
GGCGTAATCGGGGCGGATATCCATGAGATCGGCTATCGAGCGGCGGCTTTTGTCAACTGCGTAGTCCTCAAAGCACTCGCCGATGCGGAAAAACAGCATGACCGCCACGGCCTCGGGGTACTCACCGATGCACAGTGCGCCGATTGAGGCGACCGTCATCAGGAAATACTCGTCGAATAATTCACCGTGCAAGAGCTTGATTATTGCATCGCTTATTATCTCAAAGCCCAAGACAAGGTAGGGAACCAAAAACAGCCCCAGCATCAACCACTGGTTAATGTTCGGCTGTGAGCTTGTGTATATCCATACGCCGACAAACAGCGCAGAGCCGAGCAGAATTATTATGATATCACGCTTGAGAGTTTGCTTTTCTTCCTGCATAGTCATACCTCCTCAAGATGCTTTGTGCCGATATCAAGTATCGAAAAAATGTGCCCGTCGTCGAGGGAGTAGAACACCGTCTTACCCTCACGGCGGTATTTGACGAGCCTGTGCGAGCGCAGCACCTGCAATTGGTGCGACACCGCCGACTGCGATGCACCTAAAAGCTTCGCAAGGTCGCACACGCAAAGCTCGTTTTTCGCAAGTGCGTATAAAATGCGCAGCCGTGTCTGATCGCCAAAAATGCGGAAAAAGTCCGACAGCTCGCTAAGTTCGCTCTCATCGGGTATGTCCCTGCGGTCGAATTCGTCCATGGTGCGCCTCCTTCATATGAAGAACTATTCATATATAAATGCTACACTGACACAGTCAAAATGTCAAATCCGCATTGACATAATTTTAAGAAACCCAATTATTCCTTGACATAATGAAAAAAGAATGTTATATATGTGTGGGGAGGTGCTGACTATGAGAGGCTCCATGCTAAAGCAAATTCTTGACGATAAGGGCATAACCATAAGCGAGCTGGCACGGCGATTGAACGCTCCGGCTCAGACACTGTACAGTATGGTCAAAAGGGATAATCAGAAGGTCGACTTTGACCTCATGATGCGCATTTGCAGCGAACTGAACGTCCCGGTCGAGCGCATGTGCGAGAATATCAGCCTGCCGAGGCTTCCGGATGGCCGGGAGTGGGAGCTTGTGACCAATTACAGACAGCTTGACGATAACGGCAAATCGCTCGTGGACACGGTCATTGACCATGAGCTTTCACGGCTAGAGAGTGCAGCCAATGCCGAGAAGCCTGCCAAGATCATACCTCTGTATTCCACCCCCGCTGCCGCAGGCTATGCATCACCGGCCTTCGGCGACGATTACACCGATTACGAGGTCCCCGAGGGTACGGCAGCGGACTTTGCCGTGCGCATTGACGGCGACAGTATGGAACCGTACATCAAGGATGGGTCGGTCGCACTGTGCAAGAGGGGGGCTATTATCCGTGACGGCGATGTCGGCCTGTTCTTTGTCGACGGCGACATGAAGTGCAAGCAGTATTGCCAGGACTATGCGGGCAATGTGTACCTGTTTTCGGCCAACCGTGAGCGTGCCGATGCCGATGTCGTCATCAGCTCAAGCTCCGGCATAACGCTCATGTGCTTCGGCAAGGTGCTTACCGATAAGCCCATACCTCTGCCGTCGGAATAAAGGAGCAAGAGCATGTGTTGTTATAAAGAAAAGCCCGAGAAGCTAAAGACCGAGCATGTCATTGACCCCGAGGGGGATAAGAAACTCAGGCTGTACCTGAGCTTGGGCGCGGTGGGACTTGCCGCCGTGCTTGTGGGTATAGGCTGTATTTTCGTGCCGATAACGAAGCTTTACGATGTCGGCGGCGTGGGCAGGTTCATCCTGCGTGCTGTGCTGATAATCGTCATGGCGGCTGTGTATTACTGCGTGCATGAGCTTGTGCACTCATATGTGCTCAAGCGCCTGACAGGCATCACGGCGAAGATAGTTTTTGAAAAATACCACGCCCACTGCGTGAGCGATACGGTGTTCACCCTGAAAGGCTACCTCATCTACTGCTTTGCACCGGTCATTATCATTGGCGTGGTGCTGCTGATACTGAACATTGTGCTGCCGGACAAGTTCTTTTGGCAGGTTTACATAATTCAGATAATCAACATAGCCGGTGCGGCAGGCGAGTTCTATGCTGCATACATGCTCATTAAGGAAAAGAAAGAGCTTGCCATTCAAGATGATGGCGTGAAGCTCACATATTGGACATGAAAAAAGGAAGCAATCGTTTGATTGCTTCCTTTTAAATTTCATATCATGCGCTTGCCGAGTAGGTGAAGCTCATGCCGGGGTACTTCGTCTGCGGGTCGATCCTCGAACCGTTGACATACATCTCAAAGTGCAGGTGCGGGCCG
>DQDL01000060.1:4364-8190 GCA_003533405.1 Clostridiales bacterium
CTCAAAGTGCAGGTGCGGGCCGGTGGACATGCCGGTCGAGCCGACATAGCCGATGGTCTGCCCCCTCTTGACGGTCTGACCGACGGAGACGGCACGGGAGGACATGTGAGCATACAGCGTCTGCATTCCGTTGCCGTGGTCGATCATGACATAGTTGCCCCAGCCGCCGTTCCAGCCGTCGCTGGAGCTTACGACCTTGCCGCTGTCGGCGGCATAGATGGCACTGCCGTAGCTTGCGCCGATATCGGTACCGCCGTGGTTTTTATACTCTCCGGTAATGGGGTGGACACGAGGACCCTGACGGCTGGTTATGTAAGTGCAGTAGGACGGCCAGACAAGGTTGCCCGTTCCGACAGAGCTGCCGCCGCTGTTACCGCCGGAGCTTCCGCCGTTGTTATTGTTCCTGTTGGCCTCTTCCTCAGCCTTCTTCTGCTCGTTGAGCTGCTTCACCTTGGACTGAATCTGCGACTGAAGTGCGGACTCCTGGCTGTCAAGCTCGCTGAGGACGGAGGCATTGTCGTTGATCTCGGACTGGAGCGAGGTGATGACCGACGCAGCCTGAGTGATGTCTATCTGAAGCTGATCTTTAAGCTGAGCGCACTCGACCTTGTTCTGCTTGAGCTCGGCCTGCGCTTCCTCGTACTCGGCTTTGACCGTCTTAAGATCGGTGACCGACTGCTTGTACGATTCCTCAAGCTCCTTGTCGCTCTGCATTATATCGCCGATATCATCGATAAGGCTCAAAAATTCGCCGATGCTGTTTGCGCCGAAGAGGACTTCAAAGTAGTTGTATCTGCCGCTCTCCTCCATGGCACGCACACGCTTCTTGTACTTTTCAAGCTGCTCATCGGCGGTTTTCTGTGCCTCGTCGACCTCCTGGGTCTTGCGCTCGATGAGCGCATCGTGCAGCTTTATCTGCTCCTCAAGATTCATGATCTGCTGATTGGTCAAAGCCAGCTTGCTGTCAAGAGCGGTCTTGAGCTCGACTTGAGCATTCTTCTTGTTCTTGAGGGAGTTGATTGTCGCTTCATAGCTTGCAGACTGCTCGGAAAGGGCGGCCTTTTGGCTTTTAAGGTCGTCTATCTCGGACTGCGTCACCTTTGCGGAAGCGGTTGTCGGGATAAAGCCGACAAACAGGCTTGCCGCCATGACAAACGCAAGCACGAACGAGAATATTGGTTTCAAGAGCTTCTTTTGCATATAAACCTCCATTCATCTTCTACGGATCATATTCTAACTTGTACATTATACACCATATGTCAAGCATTGTGTTAACAAAATGAAAAAGGCGCCCGGGAACTTGTCCCGAGCGCCTGAAATTTTGTTATCAGAACAGGCCGTTTGCAGTGAACAGAGCTGCGAAAACAGTGGAAACAACGGTCATGAGCTTGATAAGGATGTTGATGGAAGGACCGGAGGTATCCTTGAACGGATCGCCGACGGTGTCGCCGACAACGGCTGCCTTGTGGGCATCGGAGCCCTTGCCGCCGTGGTTGCCTTCCTCAATGTACTTCTTTGCGTTATCCCATGCGCCGCCTGCGTTGGACATGAACATTGCCATCATAACGCCGGAAACGAGGGAGCCTGCGAGCAGACCTGCAAGAGCGGTAGAGCCAAGGATGAGGCCGACCGCCAGAGGAGCAACAACTGCCATGATGCCGGGTACGAGCATTTCCTTAAGAGCAGCGGTGGTGGAGATAGCAACGCAAGTCTTGTAGTCGGGCTTTGCCTTGCCTTCCATGATGCCGGGGATCTCACGGAACTGACGGCGAACTTCCTCGATCATGCTGTATGCAGCCTTGGAAACGGAGTCCATAGTCATAGCGGAGAACACGAACGGGAGCATGCCGCCGATGAGCAGACCGATAACAACGGTGGGGCTGGTGAGTGCGACCTCAGCAGCGTTCAGACCGGTTGCCTGAGTGAAGGATACAAACAGTGCAAGTGCGGTCAGAGCAGCAGAGCCGATTGCAAAGCCCTTGCCCATTGCAGCGGTGGTGTTGCCGACAGCGTCGAGCTTGTCGGTGATCTCACGCACGGAGTGGTCAAGGCCGCTCATCTCGGCGATACCGCCGGCATTGTCGGCGATAGGACCGTAAGCGTCAACTGCGACGGTGATGCCGGTGGTGGAAAGCATACCGACTGCTGCGAGTGCGATGCCGTAAAGGCCTGCAAACTTGTAAGCAAGGAAGATGCCTACGCAGATAAGCAGGACAGGTACCCAAGTGGACATCATGCCGACTGCGGTACCGGAAATGATGGTAGTAGCAGAACCGGTCTCCGACTGCTGAGCGATCTTCTTAACAAACTTGTAGTCGCCGGAGGTGTAGACCTCGGTGACAACGCCGATAACGAGACCGACAACGAGGCCGGAGATGATTGCGATAGCGCCGCCCATGCTGCCGAGCATCGACTTACTGAAGATGAGGGAAGCAATAACGACGAGAAGTGCGGAAACATAAGAGCCCATCTTAAGAGCCTTGTGGGGGTTCGAGCCTTCCTTACCGCGGACGAAGAAGGTTGCGATAACGGAAGCAAGAATACCGCAGGCTGCGATAACGAGGGGGAAGATAACACCGTTGGCGGTGTCGGTAATAGCGACAGCACCGAGAGTCATTGCGGAGATGATAGCACCGACATAGCTCTCGAACAGGTCAGCACCCATACCGGCGACATCGCCGACATTGTCGCCGACATTGTCAGCGATAACAGCGGGGTTACGAGGGTCATCCTCGGGGATGCCTGCCTCAACCTTACCGACGAGGTCAGCACCGACATCGGCTGCCTTGGTGTAGATACCGCCGCCGACACGGGCAAACAGTGCGATAGACGAAGCACCGAGCGAGAAGCCGAAGAGGACATTCAGATTGTTGAAAATCATGTACAGAACGCTTGCACCGAGAAGACCGAGACCGACAACGCACATACCCATGACCGAGCCGCCGGAGAAGGCGATCGACAGAGCCTTGTTCATGCCGCTCAGACGGGCAGCATTTGCGGTACGGACATTTGCCTTGGTGGCGACATTCATGCCGATGTAGCCGGCGAGAATGGAGAATGCTGCGCCGCACAGGAAGCAAACAGCGGTGATCCAGCTGTTAAGGCCGAAGCCTATTGCGATGAACAGAACAGCAACAAAGATAGCAAGGATCTTATACTCGGCAAAGAGGAAAGCGCGAGCGCCATCACTGATTGCGGAGGATATTTCCTTCATGCGGTCGGTGCCTGCATCCTGCTTGGAAACAAAAGAGATCTTGTAGAAAGCAAAAAGCAGAGCGACGACTGCCAGCGCGGGGGCCAGCCAGATAAGAGAATCCATTTTTTACTCACTCCTATAAAATTTTTAACGAAAAGTTATTGGGCTGTCTATGTATTTTATACTAATCACTTAAAAAAATCAATTCATATTTGCCTGTTATTCGTGTAAATTCAACAAGTTTATCAAATTTTACGAAAGTATGAAAAAAACCACGGCTAAGGTGTGCAAAACACACAAAAACAAGTGCAAAACGGCCAGAATATTGACATGAATGTATCAATCTTAACAACAGACGGCACTGAGATGTTAACAAAATGAAAATTGCTGCAAAAATTTGAATGTTTGTGTTGGGAAATTCAAAAAATCGTGTTACAATATTAAATTATGAGTAAGTTGACGGGGGCCGAGCCCCTATCGTCTGTCAGTATGCCCTTTCGGCGCTTTTCACCTTTTTTCGTCTTGCCGGGCACAAAGCCCGCCTGCACCAAAAGAAAGCCGAAAATCCCTCGAAAAACATCACTGACAGATGCCTTGCAGTTTTGACGGAGCAGATTTTCGTTCAGGCAA
>DQDL01000105.1 GCA_003533405.1 Clostridiales bacterium
TTGCGCATAATTCTTGACGGGACCGAATATCTGCGCATATCGGTCACCGATGCCTGCAATCTGCGGTGCAGCTACTGCATGCCCGAGGGCGAGCCGAAGGGCTGCCCGTGCAGACAGACGATGAAGCCGGACGAGATAGTCGAGATAGCGTCCGCCGCAGCCGAGCTCGGCGTAAAAAAGCTGCGCATAACGGGCGGCGAGCCGCTGGTGCTTGACGGACTGCCCGAGCTTGTAGAAAAGCTTGCGGCGATAGATGGCATCGAGGATATTAGCCTTACGACGAATGCGACCCTGCTTGCACCGCTGGCGGATAGGCTCTATCAGGCGGGCATCCACAGGATAAATATAAGCCTCGACACGCTAGACCCGGCTAAGTACACGCAAATGACCCGTGGCGGAAAGCTTTCCGACGCACTTGAGGGCATACGGGCGGCAATGCAAGTCGGCATGAGCCCCGTGAAGCTCAATACCGTGCTCATCGGCGGCTTTAACGATGATGAGATCGAAACGCTCTGCGAGCTCACGGTGCACTATCCCGTTGAGCTGCGCTTTATCGAGCTTATGCCCATCGGCGACACAGCGCCGTTTGGCAAGGAAGCGTATCTGCCGAACAGCGTTGTTTTGGATAAGCTGCCGCAGCTTGAGCCGATCCCGAGCAAGAGCCACTCCGTTGCCCGGCTGTACACGCTTCCCAACGCAAAGGGCAGGGTAGGGCTCATAAGCCCCTTGAGCAACCACTTTTGCGCCGAGTGCAACCGCTTGCGCCTGACGGCCGACGGCTGCTTAAAGCCGTGCCTGCATTCGGCGGATGAAATTAGCGCGCGCCATCTGCACGGCGAGGAGCTCAAGACGGCGATACTCGATGCCGTTTCACGCAAGCCGCAGATGCATGTGGCGCTGTCGGCGACCGAGCACAGCCGCTCGCAGAGAAATATGTACCGCATAGGAGGATAACATGGCTAAGGTAGCTGCAATTTGCATAAGCGAGGTCAGGGGCATCCAGAAGCACGAGATACCTGAGGCGTTTCTGCGTGCCGACTACGGCATCGAGGGCGATGCCCACGCCGGAAACTGGCACAGGCAGGTGAGCCTGCTGAGTGTCGAGAGCGTCGAGACCCTGCAAAAAAAGATAGATTTTGAGCTCAAGCACGGTGCGTTCGCCGAGAATATACTCGTCGAGGGCATGGCGGTGCATAAGCTGCCGGTAGGCACCAAGCTGCGTATTGGCGAGGCCGAGTGCGAGGTCACGCAGATAGGCAAGGAGTGCCACTCCGACTGCACCATCCGCAAGGCCGCAGGCGACTGCGTCATGCCGAGAGAGGGCATCTTCGTAAAGGTCATCACCTCCGGCAAGGTCAAAACCGGCGACGAGATAGAGATAATCGAATGAAAAAACCGAGGTTCAAACGAACCTCGGATTTTATTTTATTTTGCTTTTATTGCGATCGCTTCGCCGTATCTGACGACGGCTTCCTTGCCCTGCGCCGTTGCGTCAAACAGGTCGTCGGGGATATCGAGCACGCCGCTTTTGAACAGCAGAACGATGGTCGAGCCGCCAAAAAGGAACATACCCTTTTCGCAGCCGCGATGTATCACGCCGGCCTCGTGGTGGTTGTTTATCTTGCCGACCAAGCATGCACCGACCTCGATCTGCGTCACCGTACCGAAGTTTTCCGTCTCAAGCATGCAGTACTCACGGGTATTTTGCTTGAACACCGGGTGCTTGTGAACGACGATTGGCTGCACGGGATGATAGCGCCCCTTGATGTGATAGTTGCGGCTTTTAAAGCCGTTGTCTATGTAACAGTAGCGGTGATAATTTTCAACGCCGAGCCGTAAAACAAGGCATATGCCGCTTAAGTACTCCGCCGCTATCTCATTGCCGCCGACAAGATCCTCGACATTATAAAAGCTGTCCTTTATCGCAAACTCCGAGTCTGCGCTTATCCTATACGCCGACAGATATCCGTCGCAGGGGGAGATGAGCATTTCAGGGTCGGGGTCGATGGGGCGGGCGCCGGCCTTTAGGCGGCGGGTGAAAAAGTCGTTAAAGCTCTTGTACTCTGTCTCGACACAGTCGCTCATGTCGATATGATTGTGCCGGATAAAGCCGTCAATGCGCTTTACCGAGCTTTTCGTATCCATATATGCGCCAACGACGGCAGTCAGCAGCGGATTTGTGATTATCGAGCGGGTGGGCTTGCCAATCTTCATATAGCAATATTTAAGACCGATGGTCATAGCAGTTTTAGTCATTGCGTTCCAGTCCTGTTTTAGGTTTCATGCGAATGAAATTCGCAAACATCAAAATACCGCAGAAGATGAGGTTACAGTAAAACGACAGTCCACGGCTTAATAGCTCCACACTCACGGGGTCGGCAACAAGATGCTCGAAGCCGTTCAGAAAAATGTAGTCGACGATGCCGACCGCACCCGGGACGGGCGCAGCGTTAGAGCCGAGCACGGCAAAGGTCTGCGCCGCAAAGGCTTCAAATGCCCTTGAGGGCGCACCGCCCACACCGATAAACACGCACACGGCTACCATGATGACGGAAAGCCGCTGCATGAGATTGTGGAAAAACACCTTCAGAAGCAGCACGGTCTTGTGCCGCAGCAAAATGCCGCACTCCTTGTACTGCTTTATCATGCTCAGTAGCTTTTCGTGGTGCTCGTCGTAGTTGTGGAATATCTTCATCCGGCACAGCAGCTTCAGACAGAAGCGACATACGGCAAGCACTAACTTTTCGTTAAAAATGCACATTACAAACAGCACGATGAAAAGCACTTGCACGACAGCACCGATTATTATAAAGATAAGCGCACCTGTGTCAAGCTTGAACAGCATCTCGGGATAGACGATAAAGCACACGGTGCTGATGAGCATTATGGACACCGTGTACATCACGAGGTTTAATAAAAGCGCTATCGCCGACACCGCAGCCGAAACGCCGTGATTCATCATCATGAGCAGCGCAGCCGGCTGTCCGCCTGCGGCCGAGGGGGTCAGCGCCGAGAAGTAGATATCCGTTGCCGAATATAAAATGGCTTTGCCGGTCGTTATCGGCTCGCCGAGGAAATCGCAGGTACACTTAAGCCCCATGCCCTCAAAGAACACGAAACCGAAGGCGCATACGGCGGCAAAAAGTATCCACACGGGCGATGCGTTGGATATAAGATGCATAAAGCCCTTGAAGCTGAAGCCCTTGCTGCACGAGGTGATGATAAGCACGGTGCAGACCGTGAGGACGATGAGCAGCAAAAGCCACAATAGATTTTTAGTTGATTTTTTCATACACGATACACTTTTCTATCCGACATTTTTCTATCATATCATACATTGCCGCAAATGTGAAGAAAAAAACGATATACTAACTGTGTGGCTCAAGACCGCACGGTTAGTATATGCACAATGCCCTATATTGTCAAGTCCTTGCGAGAATTTATTTGCTTGACAAATATTGCAGGCGGGTAATATAATTTTCTCACTATGCAGTTTAAATGTTAAATGAAAGGTGGATCTGCCATGAAAAATTTAAGCGAGATGTTCGGCTCCATGGTTTTTAACGATTCCGTGATGCAGGCTCGGCTGCCGAAAGAGGTTTATGAGCAGGTCCGACAGTGCATAAAGCTCGGCGCACGGTTAGACGGCAAGACCGCCGATGTTGTCGCCAATGCGATGAAGGATTGGTCTATCGAAAAGGGCGTTACGCATTTTACCCACTGGTTCCAGCCTATGACCGGCATCACCGCCGAAAAGCACGACAGCTTTTTAAATCCCGTCGGCGACGGCAGAGTGATAATGGAGTTCTCCGGCAAGGAGCTCATTCAGGGCGAGCCGGATGCGTCCAGCTTCCCGACCGGCGGCCTGCGTGCGACCTTTGAGGCGAGGGGCTACACCGCTTGGGACCCGACCTCGTATGCATTTATAAAGGACGGCGTTTTGTGCATCCCCACGGCGTTTTGCTCCTACGGCGGCGAGGCGCTGGATAAAAAGACCCCGCTTCTGCGAAGTATGCAGGCGATAAATCATCAGTGTCTGCGTGTGCTGCGCCTGTTCGGCAATGATGATGTCACGGCGGTCAAGACCACCGTCGGCCCGGAGCAGGAGTATTTTCTTGTCGACAAGTCCGTGTACGAAAAGCGCAAGGATCTCATGTACACCGGCCGCACGCTGTTCGGCGCAAAGCCGCCCAAGGCTCAGGAGCTGGGCGACCACTATTTCGGCACGATAAAGCCCCGTGTCTCGGCGTTCATGCAGGAGCTTGACGAGGTGCTGTGGAAACTCGGTGTTCCGGCGAAAACCGAGCATAACGAGGCCGCTCCGGCTCAGCACGAGCTTGCACCGGTGTTCTCCACGACCAACATCTCCGCCGACCATAACCAGATCACCATGGAGCTCATGAAAAAGCTTGCACGCAAGTACGACATGGTGTGTCTGCTGCACGAAAAGCCCTTTGCCGGCGTCAACGGCTCGGGCAAGCACAATAACTGGTCGATGACGACCGACACGGGTGTTAATCTGCTTGAGCCCGGCGAAACTCCGTATGAAAATGCGCAGTTTCTGCTCATGCTGTGTGCGGTCATTCAGGCCGTCGACGATTATCAGGATATGCTGCGCATTTCCGTCACCAGTGCTTCGAACGACCTGCGTCTCGGCGCTGCCGAAGCGCCTCCGGCTATCGTCTCCATGTTTCTCGGCGAGGAGCTGGAGGAGATACTCGAGGCCATCGAAAAGGATGAGCCCTACGGCGGCAAGGAAAAGGAGCTTATAAAGGTCGGCGTGCATGCGCTGCCGAAGTTCCCGAAGGACACCACAGACCGCAACCGCACATCGCCCTTTGCCTTTACGGGCAATAAGTTTGAGTTTAGGATGCTCGGATCATCGTCGTCCATCTCCGGCGCAAATGTCGTCATCAACACCGCAGTCGCCGAATCGCTGCGCCAGTACGCCGATGCGCTCGAGGGCTCGACCGATTTTGAAAACGATCTGCACGAGCTTATCCGCAGCGTCATAAGAAAGCACAAGCGCATCATCTTCAGCGGCAACGGCTACGGCGACGAGTGGGTCAGGGAAGCCGAAAAGCGTGGGCTTCTCAATCTCCCGACAACGCCCGACTGCGTCCCGCATTACTTGGCAATGAAGAATGTCGAGCTGTTTGCACGCCACAGGGTGTACACCGAGATAGAGCTTGCCGCACGCTACAAGATGAAGCTTGATAACTACTGCAAGGTGCTGCGCATCGAGGCACTGACCATACTTGACATGGCAAGGCAGGATATCCTGCCCGCCGTCAGCGCATTTGCCAAGGAGCTGTGCGACACGGCAACGGCGAAAAACGCACTCGGCGTTGAAGCCGTGTACGAGACAGAGACGGCGGCGAGGGTGAGCAAGCTCACGACCGAAGTACTGACTGAGGCGCGCACGCTCGAAAAGGCATCTGACGATGCCGAAGAGCTTACCGATGTTCTAACCCGTGCCTGCGCATACAAGGACAATGTTCTTTGCGCAATGAGCGCTCTGCGAGAGAGCGTCGATGAGCTCGAAACGCTGACAGCCAAGAAATACTGGCCGTACCCAAATTACGGCGACCTGCTGTTCAGCGTCAAATAATTGAATATAGAAAAAGAAGCAGTTCATTTGAACTGCTTCTTTTTTTCGGATATCGAGGAAATAGGCGAAATAGATGCAACAGCGTAAACACCAATACGCAGCAGGGGGAGTGTG
>DQDL01000005.1 GCA_003533405.1 Clostridiales bacterium
CAGGTTCGACGGCAGTTTTATGCTTGTCAGACTGTTGCAGCCATAGAACGCATATCCGTTTATCTCTATTAAGCTCTCCGGGAAGTCTATCGTCCCTAAATTGATGCAGTTTTGGAATGCATATTGCCCTATGCTCGTCAGCGTATCGGGAAAATGCAAAAATCTGAGGTTTGTGTTGCCTTCAAATGCTGAGCTTCCTATTCCAACAACGGTATAACCGTCGATGGTCTTAGGCACAAAGAGTGCAGAAACATTGCCGTTATATTTGGTTATGACTGCATTCTTATAATCGTCAAGCGAATATTCATATATTGTATACGGTTTTCCGGACGAGCTTGTGCCTTTGCTGCTTCCGTTTGAGCCGCCGTAATTGTAGTATCTGGAATTTGCGCCTGTTGTGTAGCCATTCCTGCCGTAACCCTTGTTGCTGCAGTCGCTGCCTACGGTGCAAACGCCGCCCGTGCTCACACCGTTTTCAAAGTGGTTATGTACCTTCATCGGACTGTTGGACATGTCCCAAATTTCATAGGAATCCGACCATGTTTTCACATTCTTAATGCCTATGTAATAACCCACTTTTGCATATAAATATGCCGAGGTGTCGACACAGTATTTCACGGTATTGCTGTTCACCGTGGAATAATACATTTTCATTCTTGCGCCGGCTTCAATGTAAACATATCCGGTAATGAAAGGTATATCCGCAAGTCCGGCATTTGCCTCGATTCCGGCCTTGAGATCGACCTGAGCCTGAACCGAGAAGCTGCCGGTGCTGAAATTCTTGATGGCTCTGAATCCGCTGGATTTTGAATATTCAAAGCCCGCCGTGAAATTGGTGCTGTATTCAAGAGTTACCTCGCCATCGAGGCTGACTTTCGCAGAGACTGCAATCTTGCCAATACCGGCAACAGGGACATAGGCCAAGGTAATAGAGCTGGGTAGTTCCAAAGATTCCATTGAGTCAAAGCTGGCGGAGCATCCGACACTCGCTTTGCCGTCCACTCTGACCATCGCATAGGGGGCATTCCCTCCGAGTTTGACATTGTAAGTCAGGTTCATGCTTGTAAGCTTGCCGTATACCTTGACCTTAATGCCACCGCTGTTATAGAGCGTTTTGTCAAGCTTGACATCTTTTATCTTGACTTTTTTATCCCTTAGGAGAGCTTGCGCACGAGCTGCGCTCTGCGTTTCTACTCCGTTGCTCATAATGTATGTAATGTCGGTATCTTCCGCAGCTTCTACTTCGCTCAAGTCTGCGTCAACGCTGCCCTGCGTATTCATGGAAATAATATAGTCGTCAGCGTCAAGCTTCGTGACGGTCAGCGTAAGCACGCCATCGGCAGATGTCACCGCAGTCACGGAATAGATCACCGGGAACACTTCGTGTACCGCAACGATGTCCCCGGCCTTGAGTGTTCCGGTGTAGCCGACTATCGTGAGGCTGCTGCCGTCTTCGCTGGTGGTGACCGATGCACTCTCGGGGATCTCCTTTACGCCGTCGGCAAATGTATACTCACTCTGTGCGCCGGTGTCGACCTCCTGGCCTTCCAGCACTGCGGCGGCGTCGGCGAGCATGGCGGTCATTTCGCTGTTGGTTACGGCCTGCTCGGGCATGAACTTGCCGTCGACAAGTGCAAACCAGTTGCGGTTTACTGCAATCTGCGCATCGTTGGCGTAGGTCAGTGAGGCCGAGTCGGCGAAGGTGTATGTTGCGCCCTCCTCAAGCTCGTAGCCGAGACAGAAGTTCAGCGTATGCGCCGCAAACTCTCGTGTCGCCGGTTCGTTCGGCTTAAGCTCCGTGCCGGGCTCTTGGTCGATCAGACCAAACTCGGTCGCTACCATAACATCTCTATAGTAGCTGTCATCGGAGCTGACATCACTATAGTAGTTGTCAGGATAGTTGTCCGCTTCGACAGTCATGTCGAAGGTTTCAGTCAGCTTTTGCAGCCACTGAATGCGTGTCACTTCGCCCTCGGCTGCAAATACCTGCATCGGTAGAAGTGACACCAGCATCAGTATTGCAAGCAAAGAGCTTAAAATCCTCTTCTTCATTTTTTCCTCCCTGTATTTATAATTAATTTGTCCTGTGTAACAGCAGGTGTATACTCATCTACTGCACGATTGTACCATGTTTTGCAGGGTGCGGTGGGTATTGGTGCATAATTGGCAAAGTTATCTGCATAATTTGCAACATCAGATTTTGACTTTACGATTTGTTTCGATGGCTTGGCGGACGGTGTGCTGGCTGCTGCGGCTGCACGGGAGGATATCGCCGTTGCTCATGAAAAGCTGCGTGCGGGTATACTTGCGCACATGCTCCAAATTTGCGACAAAGCTGCAGTGGCAGCGCACGAATGAGGCGCTGTCGAGCTGCTCGAGGAGCGTGCTCAGCTTTTCGTGACAGGTCACCTCTTTGTCCTCGCACACTATCTTCGATTTGTGCTGATAGTGCTCGATATACACGATAGAGCTATACGGGATTATGTGCTTTGCCTGCTTGGTGTTCAGCACCAGCCTGTTTGCGCCCATATTCGCATTGAGCTTCAAAAGATGCTCCATCGCGGCGGAAAACCGCTCGTCCGACTGCGGCATATGTATGAAATAATCCGGGTCATAGTCAAAGGTGTCCAGCACACTGCGCAGCTCATCGGAAACGAAGATGACCTTCGTTTTGCGGCATAGCCTGCGCACCTCCACGGAATACTCCATAAGCTGACTGCGGCTGCGCCTGTCGGAGATATTGAACACGGCAAGATCATATGAGCAGTCCAGCCAAAGCTGCGGCGATATGAGTTCCTTGCAGTCCATGATATCGACCTCGTGCTTTACGGCAAAACCGGCAAAGTAGGCATCGACCATCAGCTTTACACCCTCGGCATTTTCTCTGTCGTTGTCAACAAGACATATCTTAATCAAACCTTCTCCCCCTGTCTGTAAATTATACCTTTGTTATGATAAGTAAAAAATAACACCTATAGGCTGACTTTGGCGGGCATGTGACATAATCGGTCACTTTTCTTGCATAATTTGCAAAAGTGTTTTATAATTTTGTTGTATAATAGGTATTATTTAAGTTAAAAGGGTCAGAGGGATAAGGTATGCTTCAAATTGCCATTTGCGATGACGATAGGCTGCACCTAAAACATACACGAAAGCTTTCCGAGGGCATCCTGGACGGGCATTCGCCGGTTTTCTCGGAATTTAGCGGCGCAAACGAGCTGCTTTTCAAAATGGAGGCCACGGCGTATGTGCCGGACATTGCGCTTCTGGATATCCAGATGCCGGGCATCAACGGCATTGAGCTTGCAGGCGAGATAAACCGCATTGCACCGGAGTGCAAGATAGTTTTCATCTCAAGCTACATATTCTATGCGCCCGAGGTGTACGACACGGAGCATATCTATTTTGTTCTCAAGTCGCAGATAGACGAACGGCTGCCGCTGGCGCTAAGCAAGGCGGTCGCAAGTATCGCAAAGCCGAAATGCTTCATGTCGGTGAAGTCCGGCGCTTCGGTCACGAGGCTGCCCGCCGAAAGCGTTATGTATCTTGAGCGTGTGCTGCACAAAACAAGAGTCGTGACAGGTGCGGGGAGCTTCATGACGACGCAGTCTCCGGCGGAGCTTTTGTCCGGCATTGGCGACGACAACGCTTTTATCCACTGCCACCAGAGCTACTGGGTAAATGTGCGCAATGTTGCAACGATGGAGACGAACGGTTTTAAGCTCGCAAGCGGTGCGCTCGTCCCGATAAGCCGTGCGCAGAAGGTCAATGCCAAGGAGGCCTTTTTCCGCATGCTCGCCGAGAAAAAATAATACAGCATATAATTAATACAACATATAATAATGTAGAAAAACGATGCCCACATATAATGGGCATCGTTTCTATTTGTGCTCTTACTTGAGGCCGTTCTCGTATGCCTCAATCATCTTCTTGACCATCTGGCCGCCGATGGAGCCTGCCTGGCGTGCAGTGAGCTCGCCGTTATAGCCGTTCTTCAGGTTAACGCCGACTTCACTTGCTGCCTCCATCTTGAACTTATCCATTGCCTCACGTGCTGCGGGAATGACAAGACGATTGCCGGGATTGTTAGACATAGTATTACATCTCCTTTATTGAATTGGGTTTTTGTTATTTATGAACCCGTAACTTATCATTGCCGGATATTCGACATATATTCTTTTTTTGACTCTATGTAAAAACTGTTAAGTTGACGGCTCCTGCCAGCTTAAGTCTGACACACAATATTTTGTGTTTAAATATTTGACAGGCACAATTACAAAAAAAATTTGTATTTGGAAGTTATGTTTACTTGACTTTGGAATAGATTGACGGTACAATAATTTTGTATCTCTATCGATACATTTTGTAACCACGGCATTTGACACTTTACCGCAGGATAACTGCGTTATAATTACTTCTGATCACGATAGGAGTATTACCCGGTATGCGTAATGTATTTACTATTTTTAAAAATGACTTCCGAGCATTGACGAGGCACTTTCTCGCCTTCCTTATAATTTTGGCGATACTGTTTCTGCCCGCTCTGTATGCTTGGTTCAATATTTATGCCTTCTGGGATCCCTACGGCAAGACCAAGGATGTGAATATCGCCGTTGTCTGCAACGACCGTGACTATATGGACGAGGACGGCAAGATAATAAACATCGGCAACCAGCTCGTTGAAGAGCTTAAGGCGGACGAGAAGATCGGCTATGTTTTTCTCGACGATGCCGACAAGGCAGTCGACGACCTGTACGCAGGCAAATACTACGCCGCCGTTATAATCGAGCCGGACTTTACATATAACATGTACAACTTCCTCAACGAGGACATGTTCAGCCCCACCATCAATTTCTATCAGAACGAGAAAACAAACCCCATCGCCGTCAAGGTCGTTGAGGCTGCAGGCGACAAGGTCAAGCAGTCAGTCAACAAGGCGTACATCCAGGCCGTCGTCGAAACGCTGTTTGACAAGTTCAACACCTTCTCCGAGGGCGTTCAGGGCGACAACACCGTCAGCATGCTCAAAAATACGCTTGCCAAGATAGACAGGAACCTTGCGCAGTATGACGATACCATCGACCAGTTTGTCGCTGCGAACAATTCGCTCGTCGGCACGCTGAACAATTCCAACAGCACCATTGATTACACCATCCACCTTCTCGGCAACGAGAGGATAAATATTTCCAAGCAGATCTCCTATCTTGAGAGCACAAAAAATGACCTTGCTCTCATAAATGAGGAGGTCAATACCCTGCTGACCAATTTGCAGGACTCCGTACAAAAGGCAATTTATAAGCTTGACAGGCTCTATAACGGCGGCGAGGATCCCGATACCGTGAAGGAGACGCTCAAGGAGCTTGAAAGACAGTATCAGGAGCTTATAGATTACCTCACCCACTCGGGCATTTCCGGCAGTGAGGCCGAGGATGCACTGTCGGCGCTCAACAAGGTCAAGGATAAGATCACTCAGCTTCGTGAGCAGCTCGGCATGAACACGCAGGTCGATGCAAATACCGCCGACCAGCTCAAGGCCGACTACAACGAGATAACCGTGCCCACGGTATACACTGCCGTGACAGGCTATGACTACGATGACCTCAAGCAGGCACAGACCACTGAGCAGAGCATGGACACCATGATGACCTTCATGGCGGACGATGCTAAGCAACGCATTGCGAATATTCAGAAAAATGTCAAGATAGCTAAAACTACCGACGATGCCGATGCCCGTGAGCAGGCGCTCACAGCTGCAAGGGACGACACCGCAGTTGTTACGCAAGAGCTTTCGGCTCTCGGCACCGCAATGGATGCGGTCGAGGATGCTGCTGGCACAACGGATAAGAAAGCCTCCAAGGCCGCAGCTCAGGCTGCCGACAACACCAAGGATGCAGGCGATATCTTCGACGATATTTTAAATGGCAACAGGGATATTGATTTGATTGAATACCTGCAGGTCATCAGTGATCTGCTCGGCAACGCAAGAGTTGCGCTTACCGAGATAGTTTACCCCTCCATCGATACTCTGCTTACCAATCTTCAGGACAGTCTCGGCGACCTGTCCTCCATACTTCTCGACCTCAGCGATGTTATGGGCAAGGTGCCCCCCATCATTAACGAGCTGGGCAACACATTCGGGGCTGTCAATAATGCGCTCGTGCAGGTCAAGGAACTCATCGGCAATTACAGAACCAGAATTGCTGATGCTCTCGGCGTTTTGAACGGCGACACGGATGATACCCGCCTGCAGCAGGTACTCGACTTTATGAATGTAGACCCGCAGTCTATTGCGGAATTCTTTGCAAGCCCCGTCACCATCAGGTCGGAGTCTGTTTACCCCGTTGAGTCCTACGGTGCCGCAATGGCTCCGTTCTATACGATGCTAGCCATTTGGGTCGGCTGCATCATACTTAATGCGATTTTGAAGGTGGATACGCCCATTGAGCTTATCGGTGCAACGACCGGTCAGAAGTTCTTCGGACGCTACCTGATATTTGCCCTGCTCAGTCTTATCCAGACAATGGTCATCATGGCGGGCGACCTTGTGATTTTCGGCATGGACTGCGCTCATCCGGGTCTGTTCATACTCTCGGGCGTTGTGACCTCGCTGACCTGCTCCATGGTCGCTTACTCCATGGCAATCGCATTCGGCAACATCGGCAAGGCTCTGTTCGTCGTCTTCCTCATCATTCAGATCGCAGGCTCCGGCGGCTCTTACCCAATTGAGCTTCTGCCCGACTTCTTCCAGCAGGTATACCTGTTTTTCCCCTTCCCCTATGCCATCAATGCCATGCGTGAGGCTATCGCAGGTCTGTATCACAACAATTACCTTATCTACCTGCTCCAGCTTCTGCTGTTCTTTGGCGTCGGCCTGTTTGTCGGCCTCGTGCTCAAGCGTCCTCTCGACGGCATAAACCGCTACATGAACGATCAGCTCGATAAGTCTGAAATGATGTAATTATTCTCTCTACAGGAGTTATGTATTATGAATACAGAATCCCAGTACGAAAAAATGTATAACGACCTCGTTGCCGGTCTTGAAAAAATGCATCGGAGAAATGTCAAGAGAACGAGCTCGGCTCTGAAAAGCCTGCTCATTATCCCGACCTTCTTTCTTATCATGCTGTTCATGACCCAAGGCTCAAAGACGATATTTCTCGTACTTTGGATAGCCTCGATGTTTGTTATAGCGGGTATACTCATCGTTATCGAGTATCAGGATTACCTGCTGCGGCAAATGTTCGCTCAAGTCGATATGGACGAGCCGGACTTTGAGCAGGCCGAGGAGCCGCTCCCGACCGAGGCCGACTCCAAGGACGAGGCTTTGGTGCTGGCAGAGCAGATCCGCCAGTCGATACAGCAGCGCTCCCCTGAGTTTGATGCCGTGACCGAAGAAACCGACGGTAAAGCTCCTGCCCCCGACGCCGATGAAGCCCCTGCCGAGGAAATCACAGTCAACAAAGCCGAAGTCGAAGACGCTCCCGTTACCGAGAAAGCAGCCGTCCAAGAAAGTAAGGAAAAGACTACTGTCTGAGCAAGCACAACAAATCTACGGAAGAAACGATGTATTGAATATGAAGAATTTTAAAAGAACACCTTCTAATATTTCGGCCGTCATTCGCTCTGATATCAGGCGATTGAGCAGGAGTGTCGTCACCGTTATTTGTGTGTTTGGCCTCGCTCTTGTACCCTGCTTGTACGCATGGTTCAATATCATGTCAAACTGGGATCCGTATACTCCAGACTCCACGCAGAACCTCAAGATTGCCGTTGCCTCCTCCGATGCGGGCACCGATTTTGTCGGGATGAAGCTCAATGTCGGCGATATAATCATCGATAAGCTCAAGGCAAACGACCAGATAAACTGGCAGTTCCCCGACTCCGTGCAGGGTGTTATGGATGGCCTGTACGCCGGTGATTATTACGCAGGCCTCATTATTCCCGAGGATTTCAGTGCTTCCATTCTCGGCTTTACAGACGGTGAGATGGATCAGCCGGAGATTATTTACTACGACAATCAGAAGATGAACGCCGTTGCTTCACGAATCACTGATAGAGCGCAGTCTCTTGTCCGTGATGAGATAAACAGCATTTTCGTTTCCACCATCGTTGACGAGCTTTCAAACTTCACATCCGTATTTAACGGCATGGGTCTGAGCGCAGAGGATGCGCTGCAATCGCTTGATACCAAGCTCGGCAACATTAATTCCGACCTCAAGACCTATGCTGCGATAATGAACTCTATGGCGACCGTCACGAAGTCCGCCGCCACCGTCACCAGCATGACCAATGATCTGTTGCCCGATGTGACGGATATGCTTATCAACAGCAGAAAAACCATCGTCGACATTCAAGACAGGCTCACAAACAGCAAGCAGGATGTGGTCTATGCAGCAGACGCTATCCGCAACACCTCCGAGGAGATGCGAAACACCGTTGAGCGGCTCGATAACGCCGTTGACGGCGATCCCGCCGAGGCTGGAGGATCCTATATCGACTGGGACTCCGTGTTCGGCGAGGGCGGCATCACCGATTACGAGGGTGAGATACTCGATGACCTGTACTCGGATGTGAACAAGCAGCTGCACGAGAGCGTAATTGCATTTGACGATATAATTCAAAAGACCAACATCGACAAAAACCTTGTTTCTTCAATGACCACGCTTCAGGATTCGCTCAGAAATCTTGACACACTGCTGGCAAAGGTCGAGGGCGACATTGACGCTCAGTCGATGACCCTGCAGCAGTACACCGACGCTCTTAATTCCTGCACCGTCAGCATTGAAAGCACCGAGGATGTGCTCAACTACATGGTCAGCATGGTCTCTAACCTCCGGTCGAGCGTAAACGAGCTGCGAACGAGCGAGAGCTTCACGAAGCTTATAGATCTCCTCAAGGACGATGTCGGCGGACTGGTCGAGTACCTTGCCTCCCCCGCTAACCTCGAAGTTGTCCGTGTGTACGCACTTGAAAACTTTGGTTCAGGCATGACACCGTTCTACACGACTCTTGCTCTGTACGCAAGCGCACTGCTGAGTGTCAGCCTTATGCACACCCACATCAAGCGTAGAAGCGATATCCCGACACTCAGCACCACCGAGGCGTTCTTCGGCAGATACTTTGTGTTCTTCGCAATCGGCCAGTTCACGGCGCTCATCACCGTGCTCGGCAATCTCTTCTACATCGGCATCCAGTGTTATGCTCCGTTCCAGTTCTGGCTGGCAGCCGCAATCACGAGCCTTGTGTTCACGCTGCTCAACTACGGTATGGTGTTTGCCTTCGGCAACATCGGCGAGGCCATCGCAATTATCATACTTGTCATTCAGGTCGCTGGCTCCGGCGGCACCTACCCCTTGGAGATGCTCCCGAAGATATTCCAAGACCTATACAAGTTCATGCCGTTTAACTATGCAATGACCGCAATGCGTGAGACCATCGCCGGCAGCTACGGCAATGTATATCTCAAGAGCATTTTGATCCTGCTGCTGATGGCGGCGATACTCATCCCGGTGTCGCTGATACTTGGCATCGCATTTAAGCCCCTGCTCAAGCACTTCAACGAAAGTAAATCAAAGACCAAGCTTATGCACTCAAACTAATACCAATCCAAAACCGCCGCCCATTGGGCGGCGTATTTTTGCGTGTATTAAACTTTCAGCTTTGCTGCCTCTTTTTCGAGTGCTCGGTAGTCGACCTTGCCGTTTGCCGACAGTGGCAAGGCGTTAATTTGCAGGAAGGACACGGGAATATACTTTTCCGGGAGCTCTGATTTGCAAAGCTCGACAAGCGTGTCAGTGAGTGCCTGAGCGCTGACTCCATTAGCCATGACAACAAATGCAACAGGCTTTTGTCCACGACCGTGCTCGACATCCGGTGCGCCGACAACACAGCAGGCGCTGACGGCTTCGTGTTTTACAAGGACATTTTCCACGCTTGTGGGCGGCACTTTTATGCCGTCATAACGGACGATTAACCGCTTTAGTCTGCCAATGAGGTACACATTACCGTTTTCGTCGATATACCCCAAGTCGCCGCTATGCAGCCAAATCTCGCCATCGGGGTGACAACGCAATGCTTCTTTCGTTGCCTCTTCATCGCAATAATAGCCTTTCATGACTGTAGTGCCGGATATGCATATCTCCCCTACCTCGCCATATTTCAACTCAGCATTTGCGTCATTGTCAAATATACATAAGTTGACCTCTGGCAATGGTGTTCCGACGCTGCCGTAAACCATATTCCACGGTTGCTGCGTACAGGCGGCCGAGCAGCACTCCGTCATACCGTAGCCCTCTAAAATCGGGTTCTTGCACCCCCCCTTTTGCAGAACTGCTTCTATATTTCTTTTTGTTGTTTCATCTAGCTTATCGCTACCACTTGCATTTGTAATTAGATATGAATAGTCCGTCTGCTTATTAGAAAGCAAATTGCTCCAGTCGCCCGGGCCTGCAAATACATGGTTTGGTTTATACTTCTTCAGGTTTTTCGCAAACAGGTCGGGTCTGTATTCCGGCAAAAGTGTCACCGACATATCCATCGAAAATGGCATATGAAATGACAGGAAAGAATATGCCAAAAAAGGCGGCACTTGATTCATCATAATATCGCCTTTGCTGTGCTTAAAGCCGATGCTGATATACTGATTGATAAGCGAGTTGACATTCATATTGGTTAACATAACGCCTTTTGGAGCACTCGTCGTTCCACTTGTATGGGCAATAAACGCAACTGCATCGGGGTCAGTGTGGGGTTGAGGAATCACATTGCTGCCGGTAAAGAAATCGCTCCACGATACTGCGCAGCCTGTGTACTTATACTTCGCTTGCTTTATTTTTGCAAACAATCGTAAATGGGAAGGTGCGGAATCCAACGGGGATGCTACTACTACCGTATGAATGTCGGTTGTATTTAGTACGGACAGTGTGTTTTCCGCAAACATGTCGCAGACCACTGCAACCTTTGCGTGTGACATTTCCAAATAACGCTGTAGGGTGTCGCCCTTTGAGCGGAGGTCTATCATGTCAGCGATCGCACCGATATAGTTTAGGGCATACAGGCAGTAAATGTTTTCGGGAATGTTGGGAAGTGCAATGGCAACAATGTCGCCGGCTTTGACTCCAATGGCGGTAAACCCTGCCGCTGTCCGCTTTATGTTTTCAAGTAGTGTGCTGTATTTTATCTTTTTACCGAAGTAAACAATGGCGGTATCATCCAAATACTCGCTTACCTTTTCCTCCAAATAAGAGTAAACGGTTAGCCTAGGAAACGGATAGTTCAGCGTCGCCTCGCTATAGTGCTTCATCCAAGGCTTGTCGACAGACGGGTATCCTGACATTGTTTTCTCTCCCATATTTTTTCTCCCATATATAAAAAAGTGCGGCTACCGAAGTAACCGCAAAAACCGAACTCCGATAGTCGCCAAACTTACCATATAAAATGTAGGCTCTTTATTAATGTCGATGTGAGCAAGCATTAAACTCTCCAAAAATTTGGCGATATCAGTATATCCTTTCAGCACAAAAATCACAATACAAGTGTACAAAATAGACAAGAAGCAGGCATAATTGACCTGCTTCTTGTAGAGCAATATTGATTTTGAATAATTACTTCTTTGCAAGACCCTTCTGGCGCGCATACTCTGCTGCGCCGAGTGCGCCCATGAGCTGGGGGTCGGTCTTGAGGTTGACGACCTTCAGCTTCAGAACATGCTCGATTGCGTCCTTCAGGCCATCGTTCTTTGCACAGCCACCGGTCAGGGTGATGCTGTCGGTTGCGCCGGCCTTCTTTGCCATAACAAAGCAGCGCTTTGCAACTGCCATCTCGATACCTGCTGCGATCTCGTCCATGGGCTTGCCTTCGCCAACGAGTGTGATGACTTCCGACTCAGCGAAAACGGTGCACTGTGCGGTGATGGGGATGACATTCTTTGCCTTGAGTGCCAGCTTCGAGAACTCGGGAAGAGTC
>DQDL01000038.1:0-511 GCA_003533405.1 Clostridiales bacterium
ATGTTCAGATCGCACAGTACATTGCAAACAAGCTCGGCATGAAGCTCGAGATCTACTCCATCGAGTGGAACTCTCTCCTCCCGGCACTTGAGTCCGGCACTATCGACGCCATCGCCGCCGGTATGAGCCCCACCGCAGAGCGTGCGGCCGAGATCGACTTTTCCGACACCTACTACGAGTCCAACCTCGTTGTAATCATCTCCAAGTAAGATATCCGAAAGGCCGGTAAACTGCCATGAGCTTTCTTAACGATGTTGTAAACATAGTAACAAAATATTATCCGCAGCTGTTAGGCGGTGCGGGCAATACGATGCTGATAGCACTCATCGGCACGGTTGCCGGCCTTGTGATCGGACTGCTTACCGGCGTTGTGCGCACGGCGCCGCTGTCTAAAAATGCGGTGCTGCGTGCACTGCACAAGCTTCTCAACGCCGTCATCGCCGTGTATGTGGAGATATTCCGTGGCACGCCTATGATGGTTCAGGCAATGGTCATCTACTGGGGCTATGCC
>DQDL01000038.1:715-9824 GCA_003533405.1 Clostridiales bacterium
CATCTACTGGGGCTATGCCTTTGCCACCGGCGGCCAAACGCTTGCACTTATCCCGTCGGGCATCCTTATCGTCTCGATAAACACCGGCGCATACATGGCCGAGATCGTCCGAGGCGGCATCATCTCCATCGACAAGGGTCAGTTTGAGGGCGCAATGAGCATCGGCATGACCCATTCGCAGACCATGCTAAAGGTCATCATCCCTCAAGTCATGCGCAACATTCTCCCCTCGGTCAGCAATGAGTTCGTCATAAATATCAAGGACACCTCTGTGCTCAATGTCATCGGCGTAACGGAGCTGTACTACTTTGCGGGCATCATAAAGCGCCAGAGCTTCCAGACCTTCCAAACCTATCTCGTCATCTGCGTCATCTACTTCATCCTGACCTTCACGATAACCCGGATACTGCGCTGGGCAGAGCGTAAGCTCGACGGCAGCGACAGCTATGTCATATTCGGCTCGCAGTCGGACTCGGCGGCGGAGATACACATAAGCAGGGAGGCGTGAGAAATGTCGGAAAAAGTAATTGAGCTTGTCCATCTTCAAAAGCAGTTTGGCGAAAACACCGTCCTGCGTGATATAAACCTGAGCGTGTCCGAGGGGGAGGTGCTCAGCATCATCGGCGCATCCGGCTCGGGCAAGAGCACGATGCTAAGGTGCATAAATCTGCTCGAAACGCCGACCTCCGGTCAGGTGCTCTACCACGGCAGGGATATCACATCCCACGACATGAACCTTTCGCAGTACCGTGCAAAGGTAGGCATGGTGTTCCAGAGCTTTAACCTTTTCAACAACATGACGGCGCTCAACAACTGCATCACCGGCCAGATGACGGTTTTAAAGCGCAGCCGTGAGGAGGCCGAGGCAACTGCGATGAAGTACCTTGAGCGTGTTGGCATGGCACCGTACATAAACGCCCGTCCGTCGCAGCTCTCCGGCGGCCAGAAGCAGCGTGTTGCAATAGCCCGTGCGCTTGCGATGGAGCCCGAGGCTCTGCTGTTTGACGAGCCGACGAGTGCACTCGACCCGCAGATGGTAGGCGAGGTTCTCGATGTCATGCGCTCGCTTGCCGACGACGGCCTTACGATGATCGTCGTTACCCACGAGATGGCCTTTGCCCGTGATGTGTCGACAAATGTCGTATTCATGTCCGGCGGCGTCATCTGCGAGGAGGGCTCGCCTAAGGATATATTTGAAAACCCGCAGGATCAAAAAACGAAGGATTTCCTCTCCCGCTTCCTGCACGGGTAAACAGTAAAAGCCTATCCGGTCACCGGATAGGCTTTTACATTTATTATAATCATTAAAATCAGTCGTCCTCGCCGCCACCGATAAATTCTCTTATCAGCGCATCGGGGGCAACCAAGCTCTCGTCTATCTCGCCGAAAAGCTGAATTGCAGGGAGAACGCTGCGAAGCTCGTCGTAGCGCTCGATGCCCTCGGGGATGGAGGAGAAAAGCTGCGTTGCCGTGCGGTTCATGACCGCAATCTCGTAGGGAAACGATGAGTCGAACTGGTAGTTTGCCTTGTTCTTGAACGGAGAGATATACGCCTTTTCGCCGTGACGCACATTTGCCCACATGCTCATTGTTGCGGCGGGGTCTGCGCCACGGAAGTTGTAGTCACGCACCGTGCGCCGCACAAGTCTGAACCATGTGCCCTTAAACACGACCGAGCCGTTAAACTCAACATTGCTGCGTGCCGAGATATAGAGCTTGAACGCCTCGGGGTGGCGCTCGGTTATCATGTCATTGAGCGCATGGATGCCCTCGAACACAACGATCTCGTCCTTCTTGAGCTTGATGGACTTGGACGGCTCGAACATACGCATCTGGCGGGAAAACTCGTATTTGGGCACATAAATGCGCTTGCCCTGAGCGAGCAGGTCAAAGTGCTCGTTCAAAAGCTCCATATCGAGACACAGGGGCGACTCAAGGTCGATCTCACCCTCGGCCGTACGGGGTGCGGTGGCAGGGTCTACCGTCACAAAATAATCGTCCATGCCGACATAGTGGGCGTGTACGCCCTTGCGCTCAAGCTCCTCGCTTATCTTGCGAGCCGTGGTCGTTTTGCCCGAGCCGGAGGGACCCGAGAGCAGAACGATGGGGCTGTTTTTCCTGTTTTCGATTATTTTATCTGCGGCGGTCTCAACACGCCGACGGTAAACCTCGTCGCATTCCTCGATAAAGCCCTTGGGGTCGGCGACGGTCTTGAAGTTGATATCACTGAGCTGATATGCCATGTTCACTTCACCTTTCTGTAAAAATCTATGATGCCCTGCTTATCCGAGCAGGTCTTTTCTATACCGGATATGTATTCCGTGGGGTACTTGGGCGCAAAGAGCCGGATATTCCGCCCCGAGCCGGCCGAGACGAGCTTTGTCGAGCCTCCTCCGCCGACGGCGATTATCGAGCATAGCTCCTCCATGATGCAGACATTGTAGAGGTTTAAAAACCCTGCCTTCGTCCAGCCGACATTCTCAAAGCCGCCGGACATGAACTTCTGGCGGTAGAGGTAATAGGGAGAGTACCCGCTTTCCCGCAATGCGTCACCGGCTATGTCGAGCATGCGCCCGACCTCCGCCGCCGTGGGGAGCACACTTCCCTCAAGCGTTATGCGAGAGCCTTTCTTGAGCGAGAGCGTGTGCACCGTGATATTCTCCGGCGCAAGTGCGATGACGGTGCCGAGCGTTTCCTCAAAGCCTGCGACCGTGTCGGAGGGGAGACCGGCTATAAGATCCATGTTCACCGCCATGCCGCCGACAGAGCGCACCTTCTCCAGTGCGTTGATTATATCCTGCGCCGTGTGCTTGCGGCCTATGGCGTCGAGCACGGAGTTTACCATCGTCTGCGGGTTCACGCTGACCCTGTCAACGCCGTGAGCTTTCAAAACACGCAGCTTCTCGGTCGTTATCGTGTCGGGGCGGCCTGCCTCGACGGTGTATTCACGCAGGTGCGTAAGGTCAAAGCTGTCGGATATCTTCGAGCAAAGCCTGTCGAGCTGCCCGGCCGAGAGCGTCGTGGGCGTGCCGCCGCCCATGTATATTGATATGATATGCAGCCCAAGCTCGTTTACTGCCTTTGCCGCAGCGTCTATCTCCAGCATCAGCGCATCGAGAAACGGCGGGATGAGCTTCATGCTCTTTTGAACCGACTGGCTCACAAAGCTGCAATATGAGCAGCGTGTCGGGCAAAACGGGATGCCGACATACAGGCAGATGTCCTTATCGCCCAGGCTTCCTGCGACCGAGCGGGTCACGAGCGAGGTGTCACGGCATAGCTTCGCTCTCTCGGAGCTGACATCGTATTCTGTCATAAAGCGCCGTGTCGCCGTGTCAGGGTCGCCCGTCTCGTCGAGCATTGCGCAAAACAGCTTGCCCGGCCTCACACCGGTGAGTGAACCCCAGGCAGGGCGACTGTGTCCCGAGCGCAGGGCGGCACGGTAGAAGGCATTTTTAATTATGCGGCTGCAAAGCCTGTCACGGCTGAGGTCATCTGCGGCAAGCTCGGCATTAAATGCCGACCGTCCGACAAATATTTTATCGTCCTTGACAATGCGGCATACGCAGGTTATAAACTTCTTTCCCTTGCGCAGACTCAGCACGACCCTGTCACCCTCCGGCTTTCCCTTGGGGTACTCGGGGCGTTCGGCGGGGTAGAGCGAGAGCATCATCTGCTCGGCTGCGTATTTGTAATCGTGTCCGATGAGATACAGCTTCACGGCAAAGCTCCTTTTGCAAAAACTTTTGCCATTATAACACACGGCGGCAAAATAATAAAGTGTGATACTCAAACGGATTTATCTGTACTACAAAATACAACCCCGTGCGAAAAAATGTAAGGGCAAACATAGTAAAATGCAAAAAACAAAGCAAAATTTTTATGGAATTGTACCGATTTGACCGATAGCGTGTTTACAAAAAAACAAAATTGTGCTTAAATATATCTGTATATCGTGAACCAGATTATCTGATATGGTTCAAAAACAGGAGGAAATGTTTTTATGGTTAGATTCTCAAGCAGAATGGACCTTCTCAAGGGTTCCGCAATTCGTGAGCTGCTGGCACTGGCCAACAAGCCCGAAATTCTTTCTTTCGCAGGCGGTATGCCCGCACCCGAGCTGTTCCCTGTCGACAAGATCAAGGCAGCTACCGATGCAGTGCTGAATGAGGCCGGTCAGGTCGCTCTCCAGTACTCCAGCACCAACGGCTTTGAGCACTTCCGTCAGCAGATCGCCGATCGCATGGAAGCAAAGCTCAACATCAAGACCAGCGCAGACAACATCCTCGTTACCTCCGGCTCACAGCAGGGTCTTGATTACTCCGCCCGTGTTTTCGTCAACCCCGGCGACACCGTCATCATCGAGAGCCCGTCCTACCTCGGCGCGCTTAACGCATTCAAGGCCTGCGAGCCCAACTTCGTTGCTATCCCCACCGACGGCGACGGCATGATCATGGAAGAGCTCGAAAAGGTTCTCGCAACCGATAAGACCGTCAAGATGATTTATGTTATCCCCGACTTCCAGAATCCCTCCGGCCGTACATGGCCCATGGAGCGTCGTGAGAAGTTCATGGAGATCATCAATAAGTACGAGATCCCCGTCATCGAGGATAACCCCTACGGCGAGCTGCGCTTCGAGGGCGAGTACCTGCCCGCACTCAAGAGCATGGACACCAAGGGCCTCGTAGTCTTCCTCGGCACCTTCTCCAAGATCCTCGCTCCCGGCTACCGTCTCGGCTGGGTCTGCGCCGACGGCGAGATCCTTGCTAAGTACAACTTCCTTGCTCAGGCAGCCTCCCTTCAGGCTTCCACAGAGGCACAGCTGGTCGTCTCCAAGTTCATCGATATGTACGACCTTGACGAGCATGTTGCAGCGATCAAGGATTGCTACCGCAAGCGCCGTGATGTCATGATGGCTACCATGGAGCGTGAGTTCCCCGAAGAGGCAAAGTTCACTCACCCCAACGGCGGTCTGTTCACTTGGGTCGAGCTTCCCGAGTATGTCAACACCAATGAGATGGCTAAGGAGTGCCTCAAGCGCAATGTCGCATATGTTCCCGGCGACGGCTTCTTCCCCGATGCAGGCCACAACAACTGCATCCGCCTGAACTACTCCTGCATGCCCGAAGACAAGATCGAGAAGGGCATGACCATTCTCGGCCAGGTCATCAAAGAGTACATCAAGAAGTAATTTCTTAAATATTTCAAACAGGTCAGACTCTCGCCTGACCTGTTTTTCTATACTCGAAAATTGAAAAAGTTTAGACACTTCGAAGAAAAGTGTTGCAAAATGCGGGGCAATGATATATTATTAACACAGTCAACAAGACTGCGCCCCCCCGCAGTCCGCACCCGAGGTCTTACGGTCTCGGGTGCAACCTTTTTTCTTGTAAAAGAGGGTGCGTTGTGTTAGAATATGCACATCTTTTAAAACAAAAGGAGAAATACCATGGAAATAGGAATCAAGGGCAGAGCAGAGACCGTCGTTAACCACGAGAACACCGCAAAGTTCGTCGGCTCCGGCGAGCTTGAGGTTTTTGCAACTCCGCAGATGATCGCACTCATGGAGCAGGCAGCGGCTTCCTCCGTTGCAGGCGAGCTTGAGGAGGGTCAGGGCACCGTCGGCACGCTCTTGAATGTCAGCCACGACGCTGCCACCCCGCTCGGCATGAAGGTCTGGGCCGAGACCGAGCTTGTCGAAGTTGACCGCCGCAGGCTAGTTTTCGATGTCAAGGCATACGACGAATGCGGCCTCATCGGTCAGGGCAAGCACGAGCGCTTCATCATCCAGAACGACAAGTTCCTTGCCAAGGTCAACGCAAAGGGTGCAAAGTAAATGAAAAAGTTTATAGTTCTCATCGGCAACTACGGCTCCGGCAAGACCGAGATCGCCATAAACCTTGCCGTGAACTCCGCCGCAAAGGGGCTCAACACGCTGGTCGTCGACCTCGACAAGGTCAATGACTATTTCCGAATGTCCGACCGTGTCGAGCTTTTGAAGGAAAACCATGTTAACCTTGTTTCCCCGACCTTCGCCGGTCAGGGCGTAACGCCCAGCAACATGTCCGCCGCCGTTGCCTCGGCGTTTGCCGGCGACTGGGATCTGTGCATCTTCGATGTCGGCGGCGACGCAGCGGGCGCAATGTCCTTGGGGCGCTACCATCCCGACTTTGCGGTGCTTGAGCCGGGACAGCTTGAGGTGTACGACATTGTCAATGTGTTCCGCCCCATGTCCGAAAGCCCCGAGAAGATCATAAAGCTCAAGGAGGAGATGGAGGGCTTTGCCCGCCTTCAGGTCACCGGCTTTGTCAACAACTCCAATCTTCTCAACTACGCCAGCGCCGACGATATCCGTGCCGGCTACGATGTGCTCAAGGTAACCAGCGAGATGACGGGCATCCCCGTTGCCCACACCACCGGCAGAAAGAAATTCATCGAGGAGTTTCTTGCCGACGGCAGAGACGAAAAGTATATCGGCGAGCCCATCGGGCTTGAGACCTATATGCACAGGTCATGGGAAGCGTTTACGAACCTCGGCTTATAATCAAAGAAAAAACCGTAATGTCAACAGACTTTACGGTTTTTTCAGCCCTCCATGATGTGGAGCGAACGAATCTCCCGGTTTTCGATGTGGCTTTGCACATCGAATGCGTGCGGCTCAAGGTAATCCCAGCTTCCGCAGCTAAGCTTCTGCGCACGCAGCTCTGCAACGATTTGTGCGCATATATCCTCGATGACCTCGGCCTTGAGCTTAGCACCGTCATCGGAGTTTTCGGCGGTGAGCAGAAACTCCAGCGCATCGGCAAGACTGCCGAGCCTCGGTAGCTCACGCATTGCTCTCAGCAGCCATTTGTAATACGGCGCATGGCGGCGGTTTAATAAAAAAACGCACTCGGCGGCATTTTTCACAAATTCGCTCAGCGCAAGTATCGCAGCGCCCGGCTCGTTGTGCCCAAGGCAGCGGGAGTAGTTGTACTGCCCCGACTGTGCCATGAAAATGAGCCGTGCGGCAAGCTTCTTGCGCCGCACATCCTCTGGTATGCCGTTTGCAATCTCGTTTCGGATGCGGCTGAACTGACCCAGATCGTCACGGAACACCTCGCCGTTTACCGCCTCGGCAAACGCCGTCGACGGCGTGTACAGCCAGTCCTGCCAAGCACTTGGAGCACAGGCTAGACCGATGGTCTGCCGGTAAAAATCGCTTATGCGCATAACGCCCGTGCCCGATGAGCCGAGGGCGGAGCGCTCCGTTTCATCGGCACCGACGAGCTCACGGTAGGCACGGCTGAGCGCCACGCCGATCTTAGCGTCGTCCTCGTCGGTCAAAAACAGGCAAAAGCCATTGGAAAAATCATGGTCGCGTGAGATAATGTCGTCATAGCCGAAGCACTGCGAGCCACGCCCGACGAGCCCGACGGCGATGCGCCCCTCGTATTCGGGGAAGCGCTCATGCAGCATCCGTGCGCCACGCTCGGTGTATAATTTTTTCGCTTCCGTTAATCCGTTCATAGCTTGTACCCAAAATGCTCAAAGGTCGGCAGACACTTTGAGACGGTGAAATCATAGTAGCCGTCGTGCGGCAGGGCGGGGGAGCGCAGATTGTCAAGCGCCAAGTTCAGCGCCTTTGCGATGTCCGCCTCACGCCCCATGCGCTCGTATAGCTCGGCGAGGTTGCAGTAGGTCACGGCAAGCTCGTTCTGAGGAGTATCGCAGTGGACGATGACGCCGAGCGCCTTTTTGTAGTAGCCCTCGGCGGTGTCATACTCGCCGATGTCGGCGTACGACAGCGCCATGTTGTTGTACAGCCCGCCAAAGCGATAGTCCAGCGGATCGAGCGTCTGCGAATACACCCGACAGGCCTGCACGAACATGGGTATCGATTGCTCGGCCATGCCGTAGGCCTTGAGCGTGGTGGCGGCGTTCAGAATTATCGTTGCGCCCGAGACTGTCGAACCCAGCCGGTGCTCCCGAATAAGCTCCAGCCCACGCTCCACCGCAGCCATTGCGGCATTTTTATCGCTCGTGCGGCGGTGAAAGCCCATAAGCTCGCTTTGCAGCGTAAGCTCCGTTCGCCAGTCGCCGGCCTCCTGCGCCCTTTGACACCAACGGTCGAGATATTCGCCCGCAGCGGCATCGTCGCCGGAGAACAGGAGCTTATCAAGCTCCGCTATGATGCTTTTCGTGTCGAGACTTTGCGCACATGGCACCGCATCCGGCACGCCCGTGTACATGGAAGCGTCAAAGCAGCAGGCAGCTTCGTTAAACGACATAAAAATCAACCTCACTTCGCTATAATTTTATCATCAAACACTGCCCAAAACAGTAGCAAATTCTACACCTACGACCAATAAGGAGCCTATCTTGAAAAAACTGCTTTCCCTTGTGACCGCAATTGCGGTCGCCCTTGCACTGCTCACGGGAGCCGTCGCCGTGCCGACGCTCGTGCGCCCGATCTACTATGCCCACATAACAGCTCTTGACCTGCCGGAGAAAAGCGGCATGACGCAGGAGGAGATAATCGATGCCTATGACGAGGTGCTCGACTACTGCACCGGCGTGACCGACGAATTTTCCGCAGGCATACTGCCGTTTTCGGCCGGGGGCGCAGACCATTTCAAGGACTGCCGCCAGCTGTTTTTGCTCGACTACTGGCTTTTTGCGGCATCAATGGCGGTGCTTGCGGCGATCATAGTCTACGCCCGAAAGCATAAGCTGCACAGGTTTCTAAACCGTGGCCCTGCGTTCTGGGGCGCAACGGGACTTTCGGCGGTGCTGCTCGTCATCGGCACTGCCGCAGCAACGAATTTCGATAAGGCCTTCACGCTTTTCCACACCCTGTTTTTCCCCGGCAAGGACAATTGGGTGCTGTATTCAAATGTTGACCCAGTCATCAGGATCATGCCCGAGGAGTTTTTCCGCAACTGCGCAATCGTCATTTTGGGCATCATCGTCGTGGTAACAATAGTGATCATATTGGTCGATATGAAAAATAGCACTTGACTTTACATGAAAACTGAATTATAATATGCAAGCTGATTAGTCGGCGCAATTGCATATTATTTTACTCGGAGAAGTCGCGTAGTCCGGCCGAGCGCGCACGATTGGAAAT
>DQDL01000038.1:10051-22253 GCA_003533405.1 Clostridiales bacterium
GAATCCCTCCTTCTCCGCCAAAAATCCCGTACGACAGTGCGGGATTTTTACTTTTTCACTCTTCTATCTGTCCATTTTTCTTGACAAGTTTCGGTGTTCGGTAGGAGAGAGCACCCGCAAAAAAGCCTGTGGTCACGCATGACCACAGGCTTTTCAGACTATAAAAGAACTAGGAAAAATAAGCGCAACGAGTAAAATCCAATACGCAGCAGGGGGAGTGTGAGGGGGACAAGGTCCCGCCTCAAATTCGATAAATAGCCATCAAAAATGCCTGAGTTATCAGGCTTTTTGACGAGCATAGCGAGGTTTTTTGTGAAGCAAAGCTTCACAAAAAATGTGGCGTGTTTTGAAGCGTGCAAAAAAGTCTTGCAGACTTTTTTGACACGCTGAAAAGCCTGTGGTCACGCATGACCACAGGCTTTTACTTGTTTAAACTATATCTTCATGCAGACAGCCCATGCACGCCAGATGACGGTACGCAGGTTGCCGATGGCGACACAGTCGCCGACACGGTAGGCCTTCTTGTTGTCCTTGCCGCCGACGGGGGTGGGAACAAAGCCGATGCCGTTGACAACGCTGTCACACTCGACGAAGGTCGTCTCGCCGGTCTGAACATTCTTGACGGTGCAGCCCTTGTCGGTTATCTCGGTGACGGTGGAGTGCAGGTAAACGGGGACCTTGTGGTACTCCATTGCGTCACGCAGATACGAGGTGTTTGCAAGGCAGGTGGCCTGAGCGGCGACGAGGTCGCCGGCGTACTCGACGATTATCGGGTGCTTGCCGTAGTTGAGCAACAGGTCATATGCAGCCTCGCAGGAGGACTGACCGCCGCCGATAAACAGCACCTTATCGCCGACATCGACCTTGTCTTTGAGTATCTGAGTGAAGGTGAGGGTCCTGTCGAATCCCTTGATGGAGGGCATGGTTCTGGGAACGGAACCGCTTGCGACGATTATCTCGTCAAAGCCGTGCAGGGTGCCGAGGTCGTTGACCTCGGTGTTGAGACGGACATCGATGCCTTCCTTTTCTATCTCGTTGAGATACCAGCGGATGAGCTCTTTGTCGTTTTCCTTAAAGGTCATTGCCGATGCCGTGAGGAACAGACCGCCGAGCTCGCCGCTCTTTTCAAAGATGGTGGGGATGTGGCCACGCTGCTTGAGCACGAGGGCACACTCCATGCCGCCGATGCCGCCGCCGATGATGGCGACCTTCTTGGGGCTCTTTGTGGGCACTATCTTGTAGCGGTTATGCTGCATGGTGGTGGGGTTCAGGGCGCAGCGTGCAAGATGCAGCGAGTCGCCCAGATGCTGCACATTCGGAGTGCCGGCATACTTCGCCATGTTGAAGCAGCCGTTGTGGCAGCGGATGCAGGGCTTGATCTCGTCCTCACGGCCTTCCTTGATCTTGTGTATCCAGTCGTGGTCGACAAGATTCTGGCGAGCGATGGCAACTGCATCGAGCTTGCCTGCCTCGATCTCCTCGGCTGCCTTGACCGGATCCATGCGGCCTGCGCAGACGACGGGCTTGTCGGTGAACTTCTTGATGTGCTCGACATACTCGAGGTTGCAGTTGTCGGGCATGTACTGAGGCGGATGTGCCCAGTACCATGCATCGTAGGTGCCGTTGTCGCAGTTGAACATATCGTAGCCTGCGTCGGAAAGGTACTTTATCGCTCTTTCGGACTCCTCCATATCACGGCCGAACTCCTTGAAGTCGGTCTCGTAAGGCATTGCGCCCTTGCCCCAGTCCTTGGTCTTGGAGACGACGGAGTAGCGCAGCGAAACAGGGAAGTCATTGCCGCAGGCAGCCTTTATCGCCTGAACTATCTCAACGGGGAAGCGGTAGCGGTTCTCAAAGCTGCCGCCGTACTCATCGGTGCGGTAGTTCATGTTGGAAATGGTGAACTGGTCGAGCAGGTAGCCCTCGTGGACTGCGTGGATCTCAACGCCATCGACACCGGCATCCATGAGCTTCTTTGCGGTCTTTGCAAATGCATCGACCTGGTCGTGGATCTCCTGTATGGTCATCGGGCGGGACTTGATCTCCTCATACCAGCGGTTGGGGGTCGCAGAAGCGGAAGCGGTTATGTAGTCAAGGTCTGCGATCGGGCTTGCGATCTTGCCGAGAAGCGGGTTTTTAAGCAGCATTACCATGGGCTTTGTGATAGCCATGGAGCGGCCCATACCTGCGGCCAGCTGGATAAACAGCTTCGAGCCGGTCTTGTGGAACTCCTTCATGTAAACTTCAAGATCCTTGAACATCTTGTCATTCTGATACAGCCAGCGACCGAGAATGGGATCCTTGATGCACTGCATGCCGGGCAGGATGAGGCCTACGCCGTCCTGCGCACGGTTGAGCAGGAAATATGCGGCCTCCTTGTCGAGGTGGCTCGGCTCCATCCAGCCGAACAGAGATGTGCCGCCCATTGAGCACTGGACGATGCGGTTGGGGATCTCCACATTGCAGATCTTCCAGGGCGTGAACAGGGCATTGTACTTTTGATTCATGTTTTGCTCCTTCCTTTATTTGACCATTACACCATAAATGTCGGTTTGTATGACATTTATGGCTGTTAAACGGCGGAGCTTTCGCAGGCAGCTCCGGAACCCGTTGTTTATAATTTTTTTGCCGCAAACTGCTGCGTGAACATGTCGCACATGGCACGCAGACGCAGGTGCGCATCTATCTCGTTTGCACTTGGCACGCCGATGGTCAGGCGCTGCATCATGCCGAGTATAGAGTCGTATGCGTTATAATAAAGCTGCCTGATATCCGCCTTCGGGTCGACCGTGCCGTCTTTGAGCCCCTTCTCAATGGCAACGGAAAGGGGACCGGAGTGCTCCTCAAAGCGCTCGGGCGGGCGATTTATCACCCTTTCGTTTTTTCCGGCGCTGTACAGGGCGGTCTCGGCATCAAGCGAAAATCTTATGCCCTCGGGGTCGATAAACAAAATATTTGCATAGCTGTTGAGGATAATTGATATCTGCTCTATGCCGCTGAGATCTCGGTAGTCATGCATACTGAGCTCACGGCTAATATGCTCCTTCGTGCGGTTCCAATAGCAGAAGGCGGCAGCGATGACGATATCGCTCTTTGCCTCAAAATACCTGTAGACCGAGCGCTCCGTGAGTCCCGCCGCCTTGGCGATATCCGCCACCTTGGTATTTGCAATGCCGTTTTTTGTAAAGCAGTCAAGCGCTTTTTCGGAAACGAGCTGAATGTTCTTAGCTCTGACTTCTTCAAGAGACATGTGTTAACTCCAAATGAAAATGTCATATCAACTGATATGTAGCATTATACACTTAATTTAGTTTTTTCGCAAGGAAAATAATTAATTTTTCACATTATTTTTTTCCTTTTTGCATTTTTGCTCTCGGCAGCTATAATATACACAAACATTCCCGCCCATCGGAATATTATCACGAGGCCTTTTCTGTGCTTTTTGTTGATTTAAGCTAAAACGACTGATACAATATAGTGTGTCGAGGCGTTTAGCAAAGGAGATACTATGGCATCCAGCAGAGAATTTTTGAACTTCGTTTTGGAGCAATTATCGGAGCTTGACGGGATAAGCTATCGGGCGATGATGGGCGAGTTTATAATCTACCACAAGGGCAAGATACCCGGCGGGATATACGACGACCGCCTGCTCGTTAAGCCCGTGAAGACTGCGATAGAGTATATGCCGGAGGCTTCATTCGAGCTTCCGTATGACGGCGGCAGTAAGATGCTGCTCGTCACGGAGCTTGAGGACAAGGATTTTCTTGCGGGGCTATTTAACGCCATGTACGACGAGCTGCCGGAGCGCAAAAGGAGATAAGATGTACAAGCTTTTGATAATCGAGGACGACGAGGGCATAGCGCAGGGCATAGCAGCCTGCGCCCAGAGCTGGGGCATGCAGCCGCAGTGCGTGCGGGATTTCCGCAATGTCATGGCGGAGTTTGCAAGCTTCGAGCCGCACCTTGTGCTGCTGGATATCTCGCTGCCGTTCATGAGCGGCTACTACTGGTGTCAGGAGATACGCAGAGTAAGCTCCGTGCCCGTCATTTTCATATCCTCGGCGGCTGACAATATGAACATCATCATGGCCATGAACATGGGAGCCGATGATTTTATAGCCAAGCCCTTTGACCAGAGCGTGCTCATCGCAAAGATTCAGGCGATACTCCGTCGAGCCTACGATTTCGGGGCATCGGCACCCGTGCTTGAGCACATGGGAGCGCTTCTTAACACCGGCGACAACAGCCTGAGCTACAACGGCGAGCGGGTGGAGCTGTCGAAAAACGAGTACCGCATTCTGCTCACGCTCATGCAGAACAAGGGTAAGGTCGTCAGCCGTGAAAAGCTCATGGAGGCACTGTGGGAGACCGACAGCTTCGTTGACGAAAACACGCTGACGGTGAATGTCGGCAGGCTGCGAAAAAAGCTTGATGCAGCGGGACTTAAGGATTTTATCGGCACGAAATTCGGCGTGGGCTATATAGTCGGGTGAGCACATGAGATATCTTGCATCATATGTAAAACAGCATAGACTTTCGATTTTGGCGTTCGTTTTGTGCGCTGCGCTTTATGCGGTGACATTCGTGTTCTACCGCTTTCCGCTGGGGGCGGTCGCATACCCTACGGCACTGTGCTTGGTGCTGCTGCTGGGCTTCGCTGCGGCGGATATCGCAAGGACGAAGAAAAAGCACATCGAGCTTGAGCGGATAAAGGGCTTTGATGCAAAGCTTGCCGACACCTTCCCCGAAGCCGGAGGCATCATTGAGCGTGACTATCAGGAGATAATCCGCCTTATGCGTGAGCAGCACGAGGCAGCCGAGCAGAAGTATGAGCAAAACCTGCGTGAGACGATGGATTACTACACCGTGTGGGTGCATCAGATAAAAACGCCGATAGCATCCATGCGCCTTGCGCTGCAAAATATCGATACCGCCCAGTCGCGGCAGCTCCAATCCGAGCTCGGACGCATAGAGCGCTATGTCGAGATGGTGCTGACATTCCTGCGTCTCGGTTCTGACTCGACCGATTATGTCATAAAAGAGCATGAGCTTGATGATATAGTCATGGGAGCGGTCAAAAAGCTTGCGGGCGATTTTATAAATAAGCGCATAAGGCTTGAGTACACCGAGCTCAATGTGGCGGTGCTCACGGACGAAAAGTGGCTGGCATTCGTCATCGAGCAGGTGCTGTCCAACGCCCTTAAATACACGCCCGAGGGCACGGTGTCCGTGTATCTTGAAAGCCCCAAGACACTGTGCATCCGTGACACCGGCATCGGAATAGCGCCGGAGGATCTCCCAAGGGTGTTTGAAAACGGCTACACCGGCTATAACGGCCGCAGCGACAAGAAGGCCAGCGGCATCGGCCTGTACCTGTGCAGACGGATATGCGATAAGCTCGGCCACTCGATAAGCGCCGAGTCAAAAGCGGGCGAGGGGACGGTCATACGCATCGGACTTGACAAGAAAAAGCTTGAGATCGAATGATTGTGACAAAAGCGTAAGATTTGAAAGGGAAATTGTAAGCTTATTCGATGGAGCTGCGGTTTCCCTTTTGCTATAGTATTATCAGAAACTCAAACGGAGGTTTTTGAAATGAGCTTACTCGAAGTAAAAGGGATCAAGAAGATCTACAAAACACGCTTTGGCTCGAATGCGGTCGAGGCTTTAAAAAATGTCAATTTCAGCGTCGAGGAGGGCGAGTACATCGCCATCATGGGCGAATCGGGTTCGGGCAAAACGACGCTTTTGAATATCCTTGCGGCGCTTGACAAGCCTACGGCGGGCTCGGTGCTGCTCGACGGTAAGGAGCTTGCAAATATCAAGGAGTCGGCGGTTGCGCAGTTTCGGCGCGATAACCTCGGCTTCGTGTTTCAGGAGTTTAACCTGCTTGACAACTTCACCGTTGAGGACAACATCTTCCTGCCGTTAGTGCTTGCAGGCAAGACCTATGACGAGATGCACAGCCGCATCGTTCCCATCGCAAAGGAGCTCGGCATCGCAGAGCTTTTAAAGAAGTACCCCTACGAGATATCCGGCGGTCAGAAGCAGCGTGCCGCCGTTGCAAGGGCGCTCATCACCAATCCCCGCCTTATCCTCGCCGACGAGCCTACCGGTGCGCTCGACTCCAAGGCGACCGACGAGCTGCTCAGGCTCTTCGGCGAAATTAACCGCTCCGGCCAGACCATCCTCATGGTCACGCACTCGGTCAAGGCCGCAAGCCACGCATCCCGTGTGCTGTTTATAAAGGACGGCGAGGTGTTCCACCAGATCTACCGTGGCGAAAGCAGCGATGAGCAGCTTTATCAGAAGATATCCGACACCCTTACTATGCTGGCGACAGGCGGTGAGCAGGCATGAAGGCACTGTTCTATCCCCGCCTTGCGTGGACGGGCATCAAAAATAACCGCCGCCTGTACCTGCCGTATATCCTGACCTGCATCGGCATGGTGGCAATGTTCTACATCATGCTTTCGCTGTCCACAGGCGAATTTTTGAACACCATGCGAGGCGGCGCAACGCTCGGCAACGTGCTCGTCCTCGGAGCGGGCGTCATCGGCTTTTTCGCCGTGCTGTTTCTGTTTTATACAAACTCTTTCCTCATCCGCAGAAGGAAAAAGGAGTTCGGCCTTTATAACATCCTCGGCATGGGCAAGCGCAATATCGCAAGAGTGCTTTTTAGCGAAACGCTCATCCTTGCGGCCGTGTCGCTGGTGTTCGGGCTTATCCTCGGCGTTGCACTGTCTAAGCTTGCCGAGCTCGGACTTGCGTTCTTTGTCGAGTCCGACGCAGGCTATGACTTCACCGTCTATCCGACGGCAATGGGCTACACCGTGCTGCTGTTTGTCTGCATTTTCCTTCTGCTGTTTTTTAAATCGGTAGGGCAGGTAGGTCTGGCGAACCCCGTCGAGCTTCTGCACAGCGAAAGCGTCGGCGAAAAGCCGCCCAAGGCAAACTGGGCGCTTGGCGTTCTCGGCATAGTCATTCTTGCCGCCGCCTACTACATTTCCGTCACCATCGAGCAGCCCGTTTCAGCCCTCGGCTGGTTCTTTATTGCGGTGCTCATGGTCATTGCGGCGACCTACCTGCTTTTTATCGCAGGCTCTGTTCTGCTGTGCCGCATTTTGCAGAAAAACAAGCGCTATTACTATAAGCCCGACCACTTCGTCTCCGTGTCCTCGATGGTCTACCGCATGAAGCGCAACGGAGCGGGTCTTGCCTCTATCTGCATCCTCATTACTATGGTGCTCGTCATGATAGCCAGCACCTCCTGCCTGTACTTCGGCAAGGAGGATGTCCTCAGAGAGCAGTACCCCTACGACTTCGTAATCAGCTGCGATTACGATAATCAGAAATTCGACCAAGCCGACATCGACAGGACAAAGACGGCAATTGACGCATATTTTGACAGGCACGGCGGCATCACCGACGGCGTTTACGGTAAGGTCGCAAGTCTTGCCGGCGGCTTCAAGGACGGCAGACTCGAGGTCGATTCCTCCATTGCAAATATCGACGCTTACGCCGTTGACAGCGTGTGCAACTTCAATGTCGTTTCGCTGGACGATTACAACAGAAACACCGGCAACAACATAAGCCTTGCCGATGACGAGGCGCTACTTTTCACCAAGAAGACAGACATAAATACCGACACCGTCCAAATCGCCGACGGCAAAAAATACAGGGTCGTCAGGACCGACGGCGGCTACGATTTCGGTCACGATACAAACACTCTTGCGGTAGGCTCGGTCTGCCTTGTCGTTTCGGATTTTGACTCCGCTGTCGAGGAGCTTTGCAAGCTCAACGCACTCCATGAGAGCGGGAGAATAGTCATACTCGAGTGGCGCTATCAGTTTAACCCTGCTGCCGATTACGATACGCAGGCTGAAATGACAAACGATTTGTCCGACTGCCTTGCGGCAAATCACAGCAACGGCGGTTACAGCCTCGGCAGCATGGCCTCGGCAAGGGACGATTTTTACGGCTCGTTCGGCGGTCTGTTCTTCCTCGGCATCATGCTCAGCATCGTGTTTATCCTAGCCGCCGTCCTCATCATTTACTATAAGCAGATCTCCGAGGGCTACGAGGATCAGTCGAGATTTGAGATAATGCAGAAGGTCGGCATGACCAAAAAGGATATCCGCAAGAGCATAAACTCGCAGATGCTCACGGTGTTTTTCCTGCCGCTGCTGTTTGCAATAGTCCACCTCGGCTTTGCCTTCCCAATGATAAACAAGCTTCTTTTGCTCTTCGGACTTGATAACCTCGGCCTGCTGCTTTTGACGGCGGCAATAAGCGCACTGGTTTTCGCCCTGTTTTACATCATCGTCTACCGTGTGACCTCCAACGCCTACTACTCCATCGTCAGCGGCGCAAAAGAGTGATTTATACACATTCGTGCCCGGTGTCAAATTTTTTGACACCGGGTATTTTTGACGTTTGGGAATATGAGTTAATTTAATTACAAAAAACGAGCAAATATGAAAAAATGATTAAAATTAGCACCTATAAAATAATTGATTTTACCCAAAATGTGTGTTATACTCTTAGCGATGTTGTGTAAACAGCTACTTTTCATCTCGTAAACGTTGGGGGCGTCGGTCGAGGAGGACCGGGGCGTCATCGTGAAATAAAGAATTACATTTTTAGAAAGGATGTATTAAATGAACGAAAAGTATGCACCTCTATTTACCCCGTTCAAGATCGGCAATGTAGAGATCAAGAACCGCATTGTCCAGTGCTCCATGGGCGGCACTTCCCTGTTTGGCTGGCTCGAGCCCTGCCACTTCGATAAGGAAGCTGCTTACTTCCTGCTCCAGAGAGCCCAGAAGGGCGTTGGCCTTGTCCTCCCCGGCATGCAGTGTGTCCGCGACACCATGGGTATGCCCGGCCGTCATTGGCTGTACCAGAACAAGAGAATGTTCAAGCAGCTCAAGGAGTACATGGTCGAGTTCCACAAGACCGGCGCAAAGCTCTTCATCCAGCTGGCCGGCGGCTTCGGCCGTTCCATGGCAGTTACCCCCTGGATGGTAGTTCTCGCAAAGAACGACCTCCTCAACAAGCTCGCAAGCCCCGTAGTCGATGTTCAGTACGCCTGCGCATCCGCTTCCGAGACTCCTAACCGCTGGGCAGAGGAGCTCACCTCCCGTCCCATGACCGTTAAGGAGATCCACGAGATGGTCGACGCTTTCGGTAAGACCGCAAAGCTCCTCCGTGACGCCGGTGTTGACGGTGTTGAGATCCACGCCGTTCACGAAGGCTACCTGCTTGACCAGTTCACCATGAAGAATTGGAACCATCGTACCGACGAGTACGGCGGCTCTTTCGAAAACAGATATCGCTTCCCCGTTGAAGTCGTTCAGTGCATCAAGAGATACGCCGGCGAGGACTTCCCCGTATCCCTGCGTTACTCCGCAGTTTCCTACTGCGCAGGCTGGGGCAAGGGCATCGTTCCCGCAGCTATCGGCAAGATCCCCGAGTTCGGCCGTGACATGGAAGAGTCCGAGAAGGCCATCAAGTACCTCGGCGACATGGGCTACGACTTCTTCAACACCGATAACGGTACTTACGACTCCTGGTACTGGGCACATCCGCCTCAGTACATGCCCGACAACTGCAACCTCGAAGATGTTGAGCATGTCAAGAAGTTCACCGATAAGCCCGTTGCATGCGCCGGCCGTATGACTCCGGAGAAGGCTGCAGAAGAGATCGCTGCCGGCCGTCTGGACGCAGTCGCTATCGCTCGTCAGAACCTCTGCGACCCCGACTGGATCCTCAAGATCCTCGACGGCAAGGAAGACGAGATCCGTCCCTGCATCCGCTGCCACAACGGCTGCTTCAACTTTGCTAAGTACAGAGGCACCGCAAACATCCAGGCTCTCGAGGACTCCCTCCACCTGGGCCGCTGCGCACTGTATCCCCCCACGATGCAGCACAACCGTTACAAGATCATCCCCACCAAGAACCCCAAGAAGGTTGCTATCATCGGCGCCGGCATCGGCGGCTGCGAGGCAGCTCTGGTTCTGAAGCAGCGCGGACATCATCCTGTTGTCTTCGAGAAGACCGACCGCATCGGCGGCCTGTTCCTCACCGCTTCCGCAATGACCTTCAAAGAGAACGACAAGAAGCTCCTTGAGTGGTACGAGAGAGAAGTTAAGAAGGCCGGCATCGAGTTCCGCTTCAACACCGAGATCAACGACCTGGGCGTCATCGCTCGCCAGTTTGACGAGATCATCGTCGCTACCGGCGCTGTCCCCAGAAAGATGGCTATCCCCGGCTTCGAGAAGTGCATGACCTTCACGGATCTGCTCCGCGACAAGAAGCCCACCGGCGACAAGATCGTATTCTTCGGCGGCGGCCAGTCCGCTTGCGAGGCTGCATACGACATGGTTCTCGCCGGCAAGCACCCCATCATCGTAGAGTTCGCAAAGGACCTCGTTCCTGCACAGAATGTCTGCCTGTCCAACGCTTCCTTCCTGCGTGATGTTCTCGAGTTCCATCAGGTTCCCACCTACCTCGAGCACACCATCCGTGAGATCAAGGACAAGACCGTCGTCATCGCTTCCAAGGACGGCAAGAATGTATTCGAGGTCGAGTACGACAACATCGTAAACGGCATCGGCTTCGTTCCCGCTCCCGTAGGCGGCAAGGGTGCAAACATCCACCGTGTCGGCGACTGTGTCACCATCGGCAACCTGCGTACCGCTATCTGGCGTGCATGGGATGTCTGCATGAAGATCTAATCTTTTGCAAGGCACAGCATACTAAAAAATTAAACAGGTGCGGATTTTCCGCACCTGTTTTCTTTATGTTAATATGTAAATATGAAAAAAGACAGGTCACACGACCTGTCTTTTTTTCTTAACCTAATCAGTAAGTCCAGGGCTGCTCGCCGGTAACGAAAATGAACGGCCACTGCAGGAAGTCAACGAGAAGGTTGAGTTTCTTCTTAACTGCAAACTGGACATCCTCATCACGAAGGTCAAACTTCTTGAGGAAAGCCTTGGGGTCGGCCTCAAGAATGCCGCCGGCTACGCCAAGCATCTTGCCAAAATCGAGATCACGGACAGTGTCCTTAAGCAGCTCGAGGGAAGCCTCAACGCCGATGGACTTAACGGTTTTAATGCACATTCTAAAATAATCCTCCCTATTGTATTGTTAAATGTTTAAAAATTCGTTATGTCATAACTATACCACACATATGGGCATTTTGTAAACATCTAATTACACACCAAGGGCATTTTAACACAAATATGCACAACTGTCAAAAAGAAAAATCTGAAAAATCGGTGCATTGTGATACACCGATCGTAATTTGTCAGGTTTTCGGAATAAATCGAACGGCGCAGCTTTGCTCTGCCTGCTTAATAAGGCAGACCGACTGCTCACAGGGAGCGCTGCTCTGCATCGGCGGAGTGTCCGGCTCACGGCGCTCGGTGACCCGCTGCCACACCGCATCGAAGCCCTCAAGACTCAATTTTTCATCCATAGCATTCACCCGCTGCATTATATGCCCGCACTTGAAAAAGGGTGCGGAATGTGCGATAATAAATAAAAATAATTCGTGGAGGTGTCGATATGCCAAGATTTTTTGTGAGCGATACCGATGACTTCGGCAAGACGGCGGTCATCCGTGGCCGGGATGCCGAGCATATCCGTGTTCTGCGCCTGCGCCCGGGCGAGGCTATGACGATCTGCGACGGCAGGGGAACGGACTATCGGTGCAGGCTCGTGCGTTCCGACAAGGACGAAGCCGAGGCCGAGATACTCGAGGTCGTGTCGTGCCCCGGCGAGCCGAGCGTCAGGGTGCGCATTTTCTGCGGTCTTCCCAAGGGCGACAAGACCGATTATATCATTCAAAAATGCGTTGAGGCCGGCGCGTCGGAGATAGTTTTCTTCGATTCGGAACGGGTCATCCAGCGCACCGACGGCGTGCCCAAGAAATTGGAGCGCTGGAACAGGATATCCGAGGAAGCGGCAAAGCAGTCGGGCAGGGGAATTATCCCCACTGTTTCGTGGATGCCGGGCTTCGGTCAGATGCTCAAGGAAGCGATCGAGTGCGACAGTGCCCTGTTCATGTACGAGACCGGCAAGCGTGAAGCGCTCTCGGAGGCGCTCAAGGACGCAAAGGAGCTCACCACCGCCGCAATAATAACCGGCCCCGAGGGGGGCTTTGAGCCGTCCGAGGCGGAAGCGGCACGGCAGG
>DQDL01000038.1:22442-23227 GCA_003533405.1 Clostridiales bacterium
AGCGGCACGGCAGGCGGGCGCACACATCTGCTCGATGGGCGCAAGGATCTTGCGCTGCGAGACTGCCCCGGTCGTCGCCCTGACTTCCCTCATGTTCGCCAGCGGAAACCTTGAGTAAACGCTCATAAAATAAAAAATCTCGCTCATTGAGCGAGATTTTTTTCGTTCTTAAATTTACCACTCGGTCTTGCCGTTGAGCTTTTTCTGCTCGGTGAGGATGTTGTGTGTGTCAAGAAGCTTCAGAGCCTTCATGAGGTTGCCCTTGAGCTTTATCTTGCCGGTGGTCAGAGCCTTGGCGGTGCTCATCTCGCCGGTCATGGTCTTGACGAAGAAGTCGTAGTCTGCGTCCGAGGTGTAGTCCGCTGCGGGAGCGTTTGCACGCCCCATGCCACGCTCGACGCTCGTCAAAACGCCGTTATCGAATTTGTACATATACCACACGGTGTCGCCGCCGAGGTGGGGCACCTTGTTGTAGCACTCGCACAGCGTAAGCGTGACCTTTGAGGGGGTCTTGCCGGGGGCAAAGGTGTCTTTTGCCTGAGCGATGAACTCGGTTGTCCATTCTTCGGTTAAAAATTTCATATTATTCTCCGATCACCATTTATTTTCGACCTTCTCGGCAAAGCCGGGGAAGTCTTTGATTTCAATGACTTTTCCGTCGTCTAACACGGCCTTGCCGGTGAACAGGCCGAACACCTGATGCTGGTCGCTTTTTATGAGCAGCGCATCGGTGCAGGAGGCACGGTCTAAAACGGGCTTGAAGTCCATCTCAAAGCGGCCGTCGT
>DQDL01000038.1:23424-23586 GCA_003533405.1 Clostridiales bacterium
TCCATCTCAAAGCGGCCGTCGTCGGAAGTGAATGTCCAAGGCTCGAGAAACGCCTTTTCGTTGCCGGGGATGTTGAATCTGACCTGACTGAGCTTATGCGCCTTGCCGTTATAAAACAGCATATTCTCGCTCGCCGCCGAGGTATCGCCGAAGCCGTAGCCG
>DQDL01000050.1 GCA_003533405.1 Clostridiales bacterium
GGCTCGTTGATGATACGCTTTACATCAAGACCTGCGATCTTGCCTGCGTCCTTGGTTGCCTGACGCTGAGCGTCGGTGAAGTATGCGGGGACGGTGATAACGGCTTCCGTTACGGTCTGGCCGAGGTAGCTCTCTGCGTCTGCCTTCAGCTTCTGAAGGATCATTGCGGAGATCTCCTGCGGAGTGTAGTTTTTATTGTCAATAGTGACCTTGTGAGAGGTACCCATCTCACGCTTTATCGACGAGATGGTGCGGTCGGGGTTGGTGATGGCCTGGCGCTTTGCGACCTGACCTACCATACGCTCGCCGGTCTTTGCGAATGCGACGACTGACGGAGTGGTGCGAGCACCCTCCGCGTTTGCGATTACGACAGCCTCGCCGCCTTCCATGACGGCCACGCAGCTGTTAGTTGTACCGAGGTCAATACCTATGATCTTTCCCATTGTTTTTTCCTCCTATTAAAAATGAAACAGTATACAAATTAAAATTTATAATCAGTTTGCGACTTTGACCATCGCAAAACGGATCACCTTGTCGTTGAGCTTGAAGCCCTTCTGGAAAACCTCGACTACTTCGTTTTCGCCGAAGCTGTCATCCTCGATATGCATCACCGCATTGTGTATCGTCGGATCAAACTTCTGACCGGCGGCCTCTATCTCGGTGACGCCCAGCTTCTCCATCGTGGTACAAAACTGGGTCATTATCATCTCGACGCCCTTGCGGTAGGCCTCATCGGCCGTTGCCTGCTTGAGTGCTCTTTCGAGGTTATCATAAACCGGCAGGAACTTTAACAGTGTGTCGGCCTTGATATCGTTATACAGCGAGTCACGCTCTTTCTGACTGCGCTTGCGGAAATTATCGTATTCGGCGGCGAGCCGCAGGTACTTTTCCTGCTCTTCCTTGATAAGCTTTTCAGCCGTTTCCTTTATCTCGGTCTCCTTTTTGGAGTCCTTCTTCGGCTTCTTTTCCTTTTTGGTCTCTTCGGCCTTGGCTTCTTCTTCGACCTTTTCTTCCTTGGTCTCGGCGGCCTTGGTCTCTTTCTTTTCAGTGCTCATCTATAATGTCATCTCCCTTGATTATCAGTTTGTTATGCATGCCCGAGGGTGGTGCGGCGCCGCCGCCGAGCCGTCTTGAAAGTCCGGCTGCCAGAAAGCTGAGCTTTGCGGCAACGGCGGAGTAGTCCATTCTTGTGGGTCCTACAACACCGATAAGTCCCTTCGTATTGTCGCCCATATCGTAGCTTGCTATAACTACGCTTGAGTCCTTAAGCTCCTCGGCGATATTCTCGGGGCCTATGAGCACCCTCACCTCCGAGTCGCCCTCCATGAGCTCCTCGGCAGGACCCGTGAGCACATGACTGCCCTCGGAAAGATAGCTTATAAGCTTGTGCGCCTTGTCCGGGTCACGGTACTCCGGCTGACTTAACAGCCTGTTCTCGCCCGTGACATACGCCTCGATCCCATTCTGGCTCGACAGCGTCTCGATAACGAACGATGCTATGACCGATGTAAGTCCCATCGTATCGTCGGCGGCTCGCTCCGTTGCGGAGATTAGCACAGGCGTTATCTTGTCGTTTTTGATGTTGGTGAAGTTTGCGTTGAACAGAGTCGAAAGCTTGTTTATCATGCCCTGATCAACGGAAACGGGCAGGTGCACGAGCTTATTCTTGACCGTATTGTTGCTTAGCATCACAACAATTATAAATGTGTTGGCATCAATATAGATAAGGTCAAAGCGGGTGATGACCGCCGGTGCGTATGACGCAAAGGCAAGCGCCGGATAATCGGTCAGCTGCGAGGCTATCTTGCCGACATCGCTCATCATGCTGTCGAGCTGCATCATCTTATCGTTGAGGCGGCGGTTTATCTCCTCCGTCTCCTCAAGGGAAAGCTTCTGCTTTTCCATCAGCTCGTTTACATACATTCTGTACCCTGCGGGGGTCGGTATTCTGCCTGCCGAGGTATGCGGCTGCTCAAGGTAGCCCATCTCGGTGAGCTCGGCAAGCTCGTTGCGGATAGTCGCCGACGAACAGCCGAGGTCGGCAAGCTTCGCTATTGCCTTGCTTCCGACAGGCTCCGCCGTTTTGATGTACTCATCGACGAGGGCGGCAAGTATTTTCTTTTTTCTGTCGCTGATACCCATTTGAGCTTCCTTTTAGCACTCAGAATTAAATATTGCTGGCACTCTCTTTATCCGAGTGCTAATATACCATTATTTTTTGCCCTTGTCAAGGCTTTTATTCAAAAATTTGCGCAATTTTTTATATAATTTTCAAAACGAGATTTTGAGAAGCAGCGCAAGAGCGGTACGAGATGGGGAGAAATCGCCCCAAAGGGGTGCGCAGCAGTTTCGAGCGAGCTATTTTTCGTTCAGACAAGCAAAAAATTCCGGCAATACTTTGTGTATTACCGGAATTTTTTACGCAGTATGGGTGGAAAATAGCCGTTCAAAACCGGCTTCTCACCGTCTTATGCCGTTCTTGCGCTGTTAGTTTAAGAAATCTTTAAGCTTACGACTTCTTGACGGGTGGCGGAGCTTGCGGAGTGCTTTGGCCTCTATCTGGCGGATGCGTTCACGGGTGACATTGAACTCCTTGCCGACCTCCTCAAGGGTGCGGGTGCGGCCGTCGACGATGCCGAAGCGCAGTTCGAGAACCTTCTTCTCACGGGGAGTGAGGGTGTCGAGCACTTCCATAAGCTGCTCTTTAAGAAGCGAGAAGCTTGCGGCCTCGCTCGGCTCGGATGCATCCTCGTCGGGGATAAAATCGCCAAGGTGGGAGTCCTCCTCCTCGCCGATAGGTGTCTCAAGCGAAACGGGCTCCTGCGCTATCTTGAGGATATCACGAACCTTCTCGACAGGCATGCCCATCTCCTTGGCTATCTCCTCGGCGCTCGGGTCGTGGCCGAGCTCCTGCAAAAGCTGGCGGGAGACACGGATGACCTTGTTTATGGTCTCGACCATGTGCACGGGGATGCGGATGGTGCGCGCCTGGTCAGCGATGGCGCGGGTGATGGCCTG
>DQDL01000048.1 GCA_003533405.1 Clostridiales bacterium
GACTCTTCCCGAGTTCTCGAAGCTCGCTCTTAAGGCAAAGAATGTCATCCCCATCACCGCACAGTGCACCGTTTTCGCTGAGTCTGAAGTCATCACCCTCGTTGGCGAAGGCAAGCCCATGGACGAGATCGCAGCAGGTATCGAGATGGCAGTTGCAAAGCGCTGCTTTGTCATGGCAAAGAAGGCCGGTGCAACCGACAGCATCACCCTTACCGGTGGTTGTGCAAAGAACGATGGCCTGAAGGACGCAATCGAGCATGTTCTGAAGCTGAAGGTCGTCAACCTGAAGACTGACCCCCAGCTCATGGGCGCACTCGGCGCAGCAGAGTATGCACGCCAGAAGGGTCTTGCAAAGAAGTAATTCGCTAATACATAGCTGAATTCCGATTTTTCGAAAGGAGCATATGTTATATGTGCAAAATTTGCAACATTTGCAAAAAGACCGTTAAGCTGTCCGCGGCTGCAGTTGGCATCCTTTTCGTAGTGTACTTCTGGAACCTCGATCAGAAGCTGCTCGGCTGGGCGTATCAGCAGGTCAATAAAATGTTCGACAGAAAGCCTGCCAACATTAATTTCTAAGTTTAAGCGTTACACCGGTATTTGCCTAGCAAATACCGGTGTATTTTTATGTGCAAAAAAGTCCGGCCTTAACGACCGGACTTTTACTTGTTTCGGTTTAAATTTTCTTCCACTTTGCGCCGTTGGGGATATCGGTGACTTCGATACCGGCGGTCTTGAGCTCGTCACGGATGCGGTCGGCCTCAACAAAGTTCTTTGTCTTCTTTGCTGCTGCACGAGCCTTGAGCTTTTCTTCGATCTCAGCGTCAGCCTCGCCCGACTCGGAGATGACGGTAAACTCGGTGTTGCCCGAAACGGCATGCTTTTTAAGCTCCTCACGCTTTGCTTCGGCCTTCTTAATGAGGTCAAGACCCAGCACACGGTCAAAGTCTGCGATGACCGCAAGCTTGGTGTCATCGTTGGTCTTGTACTTGAGCACATCGTAAAGCGCCGTGACAGCAAGGGAGGTGTTAAGGTCATTGTCCAGCGCAGCGCAGAACTTGTCCTTGAGCGCCTTTACCGCTTCCTCGTCGACTGCTTCACCTGCGGGCTTGAGACCTGCAATGCGGGTTATGAGCTTGTTGTAGGTCACCTGTGCATTGTCGAGGTTCTCCCATGAGAACACAAGCGACTTACGGTAGTGGCTCTGCAGGCAGAACAGGCGGTAGGCGAGGGGGTCATAGCCCTTTTCTTCGAGCAGGCTCACGGTAAGGAACTCGCCCTTGGACTTTGACATTTTGCCGCTACCCGTGTTAAGGTGCATGACATGCATCCAGTAGTTGCACCACTTGTGACCAAGGTACGATTCGGACTGTGCTATCTCATTGGTGTGGTGGGGGAATGCATTGTCGATGCCACCGCAGTGGATATCAAGATCCTCGCCAAGGTGTTTCATTGAAATGCCCGAGCACTCAATGTGCCAGCCGGGGTAGCCTACGCCCCAAGGCGAATCCCACTTAAGCGCTTGATCTTCAAATTTGGACTTTGTAAACCAAAGCACGAAGTCGTTTTTGTTGCGTTTATTGGTGTCCTCCTCAACGCCCTCACGCACGCCGACTGCAAGGTCATCCTCGTTAAAGTCGTTAAAAATGTAGTATCTGTCGAGCTTAGATGTATCAAAATACACATTACCGCCCGCAAAATAAGCATAGCCCGTGTCCATGAGCTTGGTGATTATCTTGATATACTCATCGATACAATTAGTTGCAGGCTCAACAACATCGGGTGTCTTGATATTGAGTTTTGCGCAGTCGGAGAAAAATGCGTCGGTATAAAACTTGGCTATCTCCATGACCGACTTATGCTCGCGCTTTGCGCCCTTGAGCATCTTGTCCTCGCCCTCGTCGGCATCACTCGTGAGGTGGCCTACATCGGTGATGTTCATGACACGCTTGACATTGTAGCCGGCGTAGCGCAGATATTTCTCAAGTATATCTTCCATGATATACGAGCGCAGGTTGCCTATATGTGCAAAATGGTATACCGTAGGCCCGCAGGTGTACATCTTAACGATATCGGGGTGATTCGGTATAAAATCTTCCTTTTTACGGGTAGCGGAGTTATAAAGCTTCATATTCAGTCTCCTTATATTTTACCTCAGTCGCAGTGCTTAAAAACATTGATGTTTTTAACGAAGTATTCAGCGCCGGAGTACAAAGTCGAAATTACGATAAGTGCCGAGCAGACAGGGGGGATGACCTCCTTAAAGGGAACCCAAGGCTCAGCAACAACAATGAGAAGGCCGAGCGTGACCATGGTGATAAAGGTCTTTATCTTGCCAGACCATGCTGCGGCAATGACCGTACCCTGCTCAACGGCGAGCAGACGCAGACCCGAAACACCGAACTCACGCAGCAGTACGAGAGCTACCACCCAGCCGGGCATCGTGTCGTTATCGACAAAATAACACATTGCGGCAAGTACAAGCATTTTATCGGCCAAGGGATCCATGAATTTGCCGAAATTCGTTACTTGATTGAACTTTCTGGCTATCTTGCCGTCGATAAAATCACTCAGACAGGCGATGATATACACGGCCAGCGCCCAGTAGGTGTACCCCATATAAAGCAGCACCATGAAAACTGGCACAAGGATTATTCTCATTATGGTGATTTTGTTGGCAGTTGTATTCATACACAGACCTCCTCGCCGATAAGATTTCCGTCGTCATCTACGGCAGTAATATTAACATACACTATATTGCCCTCGCCGCCGTCGCCGTCAAAGAACACGAGCCCGTCAATATCCGGTGAATCATAGCAGCTCCTGCCGACCCACATTTGCGTGTCCTCATCGTAGTCAAGACACAGGACCTCAAGGGCCTTGCCGATGAGCGAAGCATTGAATTCATCCATAACGCCGGCCTGTATCTCCATTATGAGATCGGCTCTGCGCTGTGCCTCCTCGGCATCGACATGCGGCATTTTTGCCGCCGGAGTACCCTCCTCAGGGGAGAAGGGGAATACGCCCGCACGCTCAATTTTGGCCTCTCTAAGGAAGCTGCAAAGCTCTTCAAATTCTGCATCGCCCTCGCCGGGCAAGCCGGAGATAAGGCTCGTGCGGAGTACAACGCCGGGGATACGCTCACGAAGTTCTTTAAAGAGCTTGCGGATATCGTCGCCCGTGCCACGGCGGTTCATCGATTTAAGTATATCGTTATTTATGTGCTGAATGGGAATATCTAAGTATTTGACGATCTTTTCGTTGCTTGCTATCTCGTCGATGAGCTCGTCGTCAAACTGGTCGGGGTACAGGTAGTGAAGCCTTATCCACTCAACACCGTCAATTTCCGCAAGCCGTCTGCATAGCTCGGCAAGGCAGCGCTTACCGTAAAGATCTGTGCCGTAGCGAGTGATATCCTGCGCAATGACAATGAGCTCCTTAACGCCGTGCTCGGCAAGCTCACGAGCTTCTTCAACAACATTCTCAATTTCTCTCGAACGGTATCTGCCCCTTATGTAAGGAATTGCGCAGAAGGCGCAGAAATTGTTGCAGCCCTCGGCAATGCGCAGATACGCCCAGCTTGGTCCGGTGCTAACGACCCTCGGCGTTTCCTCGACGGGGGCGTTTTTGTCGCCAAAGCTTAAAACGCTCTCGTTATTGAGCGCCTTCGTGACGGCCTCAACGATATCACCAAAGCTGCCGACACCCAAAACGGCGTCAATTTCGGGAAGCTCCTGCATGACCGTGTCCTGATAGCGCTCGGCAAGGCAACCCGTAACGATAATTTTCCCGAGCTTGCCAGCCTTTTTAAGCTCCGCCATCTCCAAAACGGTGTCTATCGCTTCGCTTTTGGCAGCGTCGATAAAGCCGCAGGTGTTAATGATGACGGCATCCGCACCGTCCGGCTCTGGAACGAGAGTGTAGCCCGCTTCGCTCAAAAGATATAACATCTGTTCGCTGTTTACGAGGTTTTTCGCACAGCCGAGTGAAATAAGAGAAATTTTCCTGTCCATTAGTTTCCCTCTTGCAGAGTATAATTATTAAGTGCGTGTTTTATCTGATCCCATGTGTAGCCACGCCGAAACAGCGCATCCGTGACCTTCTTGACCTGCGCACGGTCATCGGGATCGGTAAGCCTTGAGCGGAGAAAGCGCTCAAGCTTGTCGTCCTGCTCGGGCATCTGCTCCAAGGCATCTTCCCAAAGCTCACGGTCAATGCCGTGGCGGTTTAGCTCTTGCCTGATGCGGGTGATGCCGTAGCCCTTTGCCGCATAGTGACGCACGATCGAACCTGCGTAGCTTTCGTCGTTTATAAGCCCCATCTGAACCAGCCAATCGGCACAGTATTCTGCATTTTCAGGCGTTTCGCCCTTTTCAATAAGCCGCTTAAACATCTCCTTGCGAGACATCGGCCGAGTATTTATTATACGCAGCGCCCGTGATTTTGCAAGCGAAAGAGAGGAGACGGAAAGAAAAGCGTGAAACTCATCATCGTCCAGCTCCAAGCCAGCGTGCAAAAACTTGTCCGTCACAACGCCAAGCGAGGTTTTCACCTGTGTGCCGTCGTCAAAAATGACGGTGAAGCGCTCCGGTGAGGTCTGCTTCAGCTCAAGAATTTTCACAAGGCTCAGCCTTCAAAATCGTCCGCAGAAATGTCAACGGCTCTTCCTGCGGCCTGAGCGGCCTTGCGAGCCTGCGGAGACATGAGCTTGTATGCATTGTCTCTTATCTGCTGTTCGATCTTATTGCATATTTCGGGGTTGTTCAGCAGATAGGTCTTGGTGGCGTCTCGACCCTGAATACGCTGATCACCGACGGTGAACCAAGCACCGGCCTTGTCGATAAGCTCAAGCTTTACGCCGAGGTCAACTATCTCGCCGACCTTGGAGATGCCCTCGCCATAGATAATGTCAAACTCCGCCTCTTTGAACGGGGGAGCACACTTGTTCTTGATGACCTTTGCTCTGGTACGGTTGCCGATCATCTCGTTGCCGGACTTGAGGGTCTCGATTCTTCTTACATCGATACGCACGGATGCGTAGTATTTAAGCGCAAGACCACCGGGTGTGGTCTCGGGATTGCCGTACATAACGCCGATCTTCTGGCGCAGCTGGTTTATAAATATAACGGTACAGCCGTTTTTGGAGATAGCACCGGCCAGACGGCGCATAGCCTGCGACATGAGCCTTGCAAGCGCACCGACGACCGAGTCGCCCATCTCACCTTCGAGCTCAATGCGAGGGATAAGAGCTGCAACCGAGTCGACCACGACGACGTCAACTGCGCTCGAGCGCACGAGGCTTTCTGCGATGTCGAGCGCCTGCTCACCGGTGTCCGGCTGAGAAATGAGCAGACTGTCAATGTCAACGCCGAGAGCTCTTGCGTAAGCAGGCTCAAGGGCGTGCTCAACATCGATGTAAGCAGCTTCGCCGCCGGCCTTCTGAGCTGCTGCAACAACATGCAGAGCGAGTGTGGTTTTGCCCGAAGCCTCGGGTCCGTATATCTCAACGATCCTGCCCTTGGGAACGCCGCCGATGCCTAATGCAAGGTCAAGGGAGAGCGAGCCCGTGGAAAGAGCCTCAACATTAACGGGAATATCGTCGCCAAGACGCATGATTGCGCCCTTGCCGTAGTTTTTCTCTATCTGGGCAATACAGGTCTCAAGCGCCTTTTTCTTGTCGCTGGCCTGACCCGGGGTGGAGATGGGAGTTTTTTTCTTTTCAGCCATTGTAGTTCACCTCATGTATGATCAAAATTCGTTTTTCCATTTTCCTATGACGACTCGCTCAATGCCGAGCGTGTCTTTAACTGTCTGCACCGCAACATATCCGGCGTCGAGCAGCATTTTCTTGACTGCATCCGCCTGACCCTCGCCGACTTCAAACATCATCATGCCGTTCGGCCGCAGGGTGATGGTCCAATATTTAATGATGGCACGGTAGAAATCCAGTCCGTCCTCGCCACCGTCGAGCGCACCGAGCGGCTCATGATCTCTGACCGAACAATCAAGGGTCAAGATCTCCTCACTTGCGATGTACGGGGGATTGGATGCAATGACATCGAATGTCCCGATGCTCATCGGCGGCCAAGTCTTTGCATCGGCGTGGATGGTTATGATGCGGGATGCAAGCTTATTGTCTTTTATGTTTTTGCGGGCGATATCGAGTGCGGGGAGGCTTATATCGGCAGCCACCACACGGGCCGCCGGAAGTTCGGACGCTACCGCACAGGCGATGCAGCCGCTTCCGCAGCATAGGTCGAGAACTCTGCCCTTCATGCCGAACGCCTTTATCGCCCTGACCGCACAGGCCACGAGCACCTCGGTGTCCATCCTCGGTATCAAAACATCGGGCGTTACGGTAAAGGGAAGCCCGTAAAACTCCCAAGAGCCCGCAATATACGCAAGCGGCTCGCCCTTGAGCCTGCGCTCGAGCATTTCCTCGGCCTTGTCCTCTATCTCCTTGGATGTGTACAGATACAGGTCACGCAGAAGCTCCTCAGTCGTTTTACCGGCGGCTGCGGCAAGCAGCGTGCGAGCCTCAAGCCCGTATGCCTCAACGCCGCTTTCCCGAAGCTTGGTGCGCACGGTAAAATATATATCGTTATATGTCTTTGGCATGTTTACACTGTCCTTACCATTTGTCGCTTCCGGCTTCCTCGGGGATGACCAGCTCAAGAGCACGGATGGCGCACTCTATCATCGAGTCATCCGGCTCGTTGGTCGTGATGCGCTGAAGCTGCCTGCCCGGCCACGAAAGAATGGAGGACAGGACATTGTCATGCCTGCCGACCCAGCGGTTTATCTCATAGCTCACGCCGACAACGATGGGCAGGACGAGGAGCTTAACGCCCATTCTCGCCCAAGTGCCGCTGATCTTTATAAACGAGCCTACGATGATGCTTATGATGATGACAACGAACAGGAAGCTTGTGCCGCATCTCGGGTGCAGCCTGCCCTGCGGGCGAACATTCTCGACCGTGAGCGGCAGACCCTTTTCGTAGCAGAAAATGGTCTTATGCTCAGCACCGTGGTAGGCGAACAGGCGCTTCATATCCTTCATTTTGGAGCACAAAATGAGGTAAGCGAAGAAAATAACAAGCTTTAGTATGCCCTCAAACAGCGTTCTCAAGTAGAAATCCGCTTTGACGGCGGGGAAGAGTCCCACAATGAATGTCGGCAGGAACAGGAACAGCAGCAGAGAAAGCCCGATGCCGAGCACAACTGCGATGCCGATTATGAGCTTTTGCGCAGTCTCGTCGGAAAAGTGCTTTTCTATCCAAAGGTCTATCTTGTCCGGCTCGGCCTGCATATCCTCGGGAAGCTGCTCTGCCGAGAACGACAGCGCCTTAACGCCGTTTATCATCGAGGAGATAAAACCGACGACACCTCGAATGAGCGGCCAAGCAAGAATAGGGGAGATATCCTTAAACGGTCGTACATCCTCAACTTTTTCAACAAAGCCGTTTTCGTTCCTGCAAACGATCGCACGCTTCTTCGGGCCGAGCATCATGATACCCTCGATGAGAGCCTGACCCCCGATGGATGTTTTGAATTGTACGGAATTCTTATCTATTTGATTTTCCATATTTGCCTCAGTTCTCTGACAGCGGCAGCTTGATTTGAGCAAGGCAGCCGCCGCCTTGTGCGTTGGAAATTGTGAAAATACCGCCGTGGCGGGTGATTATCTCATTGCAGACGGCAAGTCCGATGCCGCTGCCTCGGTTTTTGGAGCTGCCCTTGTAGAATTTGTTCATGACATACGGAAGCTCGCTTTCGGGGATGCCGTGACCGTAGTCACGGATGCCGATGACGACATAGTCATCCTCAAGGCTGAGCGAAGCATCGACCACCTTGCCGTCGCCGCCGTGCTTTGCGGCATTGTCAAGCAGGTTCAAAAACACCTGTTTGAGCCGCTCGGGGTCACCGGAGATAAGCGGGATATCGTACTCCGGAGCATTGTAATTGACTTCTATGCCCGCCTCACGCATTAGATTGCCGTATGTGAACAGGGAATCCTCAAGCTCGGCCGCAATGTCCACAAGCTCGATGCGCAGATTAAATCTGCCGTCCTGTATTCTTGTAAACTCCAAGAGGTCAGCCACCATGCCGGTGAGCCTTTCCGACTCTTTTTGGATTATCTTAACGCCACGCAGCGAGTCACCCTCTATCTTGGAATCGTATTGCAGAGTCTCGCTCCAGCCCATTATGGCGGTCAGCGGCGTTCTCAGCTCATGCGATATCTGCGAAATGAACTCAGTCGTGGTCTTGTCAGACAGGGCAATTTTAGACGACATAAGGTTAATTTCATCGGTTAGCTGGCCTATCTCGTTATCGGCCTGCTTGGGTACCTGTGTGCCGTAGCTTCCGGCTGCAATGTGTTTGGCAGACTCGGTGAGCGACTGGATAGGTTTGCTGACATAATGGTCGAACCAAATGTTCACGGCGATGATATATGCACCGATGAGGCATGCCAAAATGACTGATGCAACGATGAAACCGTTTGCAGCTAACGCTATGAAGCAGGCTGTCAGTATGACTGCGGCTATGCTCGATACAAGCAGCTGCAGTTTAAGATTCTTAAAAAACATTTAACACTTCCAAAGGAAAACTAGTAGCCCCATTTGTAGCCGAAGCCCCAAACGGTGGTCAAATACTCGGGCTCGGTGGGGTCAGCTTCGATCTTGATGCGCAGGCGGCGGATGTTTACATCGACCGTCTTGAGCTCACCCGAGAAATTGTCACCCCAAACGGCCCTGAGTATATCGTCTCTGGACATGGCCTTGCCCGGGTTTTCCATAAACAGCTTCATTAGCTGGTATTCGATCTGCGTAAGCTTCAGGCGTTTGCAGTCCTTTTCGAGCGTGCGGTTTCTGGTGTTGAGGATAAACGGACCGCTTGTTATCTCAAAGCTGGGTTTATCACTGGCCTCGTCACCGAGGCGGCGCACCAAAGCGTCAACACGGGCGGTGAGTTCGGCAGGGGAGAAGGGCTTTGTGACATAGTCGTCGGCGCCGGTCATCAGACCTGTGACCTTGTCTATCTCCTGACTTTTTGCAGTCAGCATAATAATGCCTATCTTAGAGCCGGAAGCACGAATGCGGCGGCAGACCTCAAAGCCG
>DQDL01000066.1:0-2428 GCA_003533405.1 Clostridiales bacterium
ATAATGGACATATATGGGCTAGGGGTTTAGCGAAGCATGAGCGGAAAGCTGCCCGTCAAAACCGATAGGTGTTCGGCTCCCGCCAACTTAAGGCTAGGTCGGAGGTAGTGAGATGCTTCTTAAATTATTTGCAGGACTGAGCGCCGCAGCGACGGCTCTCAACATTTCGTCGCCGAGGGTAGAGTTCACGGGCATTAAGCTTGCGGGCTTTGCACTTTTGCGCTTTGCCGAGTTTTACATAGGTGCATTGTTGGCGTACATTGCGGCGGTGTACGCTGCATCGGAGCTTACCGTGGATATGGAAAAGCCACAGGAAAAGCCGTCGAAGTTCTGGCAGTGGAACATGAATGAGCTTGCCGAGATAATCTGCGTGCTTGTAGGTGCGAAGGTGTCCGTCACGGGAACCGAGAAGCTTCCCGAGGGACAGCGCTATCTCATGGTCTGCAACCACCGCTCGATATTCGACCCCATTGCGTCCATTAAGCTTTTCGGCGCAAAGGAGTATATCTACATATCCAAGCCCGAAAACTTCAAGTTACCAATTGTGGGACCTGTTATGCACAAATGCGGCTGCCTGCCGGTGAACCGTGATAACAATCGTGAGGCGCTTGCGATGGTCAAGGCGGCAAGCAAGTACATTCAGGACGATGTTGCGTCCGTTGTCATCTACCCCGAGGGTACCCGCAGCCGTGAGGACGAGCTTCTGCCGTTCCACGCAGGCTCGTTTAAAATTGCGCAGCGCACCGGCGTGCCGGTCGTCATTGCCGCTATCCACGGCACAGACGAGATAGTGCGCAATGTGCCTTTAAAGAAAACGAAGATAGATCTCGACATCCTCGATGTGCTCGACGGTAACTTTGTAAAGAGCCACACGACGAAGGAGACGGCGCAGATAGCTCAGAAAATGATACAGGAGCATATTGACCGAAAGTACGGAAAGAAGGAGTGAACGCCGGAAAATGATAAAGCTTCTTAGGTATATGAAGGGCAGGGAATGGCTGTTTTTCCTTGTCAGTCTTGTTTTTATAATTTCGCAGGTGTGGCTCGATCTCAAGCTGCCCGACTATATGTCGGAGATAACGACGCTTGTCGAGACCGAGGGTAGCGCCATGGCCGATATCTGGTCAGCAGGCGGTATGATGCTGCTTTGCTCTCTCGGAAGCCTAGCGTCATCGATCGCAGTCTGCTACCTTGCATCCTCCATCGCCGCAAGCTTCTCGAGAAGGCTTCGTGCGGCGATGTTCGATAAGGTGGAGTCGTTTTCCATGGAGGAGATAAACTCCTTTTCCACCGCAAGCCTCATCACCCGCTCAACAAACGATGTCGTGCAGGTGCAGATGCTCATAGTCCTGTCCATGCAGGTCGTCATCAAAGCGCCCGCAATGGCCATATGGGCAATTACGAAAATCGCCGGCAAGGCGTGGCAGTGGTCGCTCGCAACGGGCATTGCCATTGTACTGCTGGTAGGCTTCCTTACGATTGCAATGGTGCTGACTTTCCCGAAGTTCCGCAAGATCCAGTGGCTGCAGGATGCACTGAACCACGCCGCAAGAGAGAACCTTAGCGGCATTCGTGTCGTGCGTGCCTACAACGCCGAAGAGTATCAGGAAAAGAAATTTGAAAAGGCCAACACCGACCTTCTCAAAAATCAGCTTTTTGCAAACCGCACCATGACGCTATTAAGCCCGTTCATGAATATCACCATGAACTGCCTCAACATGTCCATTTACTGGATAGGCGCAGTGCTCATAAACGCCGTTGTCATCGAAAATGCGGCGTCGATAGCCACAAGGGTCGATATCTTTGCCGACATGATAGTGTTCATGTCCTACGCCATGCAGGTCATCATGTCGTTTATCATGATAGTCATGGTGTTCATCGTTGCGCCCAGAGCGTTTGTCGCAGCAAAGCGTATAAACGAGGTGCTCGACACCGAGCCCAAGATAGTCGACAGCGCAAAGCCGCAGCCTGAGGAGACCTGCGTCGGCGAGGTGGAGTTCAGAAATGTAAGCTTTACCTACCCCGGCGGCAGCGGCAAGGTGCTGACCGATATAAGCTTTACCGCTCACCGTGGCGAGACCGTGGCGTTCATAGGCTCCACGGGCTCGGGCAAAACGACGCTCGTTAACCTCATCCCGAGGTTTTACGATGTCACCGAGGGCGCAGTTTTGGTCGACGGCGTGGATGTGCGTGATTATGAGCTTGAAAAGCTCTATAAAAAGCTCAGCTATGTGCCCCAGCGTGCCGTGATGTTCTCCGGCGATATCGAGGACAATGTCGCCTTCGGTGCAAATGCCGACAAGGCAAAGCTTAGGGACGCACTGCATATCTCCCAGTCCGAGGAGTTTGTAAACGGCCTTGAGGACGGTGTAAAGTCGCATGTCGCACAAGGCGGCACCAACTTCTCCGGCGGCCAGAAGCAGCGTCT
>DQDL01000066.1:2622-3491 GCA_003533405.1 Clostridiales bacterium
CGGCGGCCAGAAGCAGCGCCTGTCCATCGCAAGGGCGCTGTGCCGTGACGCCGAGATACTCATTTTTGACGACACCTTCTCGGCACTCGACTTCAAGACCGACCGTGAGCTGCGTGATGCACTCAAGGCCAAGACCGAAAACAAAACGAAGCTCATCGTTGCCCAGCGCATCGGAACCATTATGTCCGCCGATAAGATAATCGTCCTTGACGAGGGCAGACAGGTCGGCATCGGCACGCACCGGGAACTTATGAAAAACTGCGAGGTCTATCGTCAGATAGCCCTGTCGCAGCTGTCGGAGGAGGAGCTTGCCATATGAAAGGAATGAGAAGACCCCCCGTTGACGAAAAACCGAAAAACTTCAAGTCCTCCATGCTGTCGCTGCTGCGCTACCTCAAGCCGTGGCATGCTGCAATAATTATATCGCTTATACTTTCGCTCGGCAGCACGGCGCTGACGCTCATTGCGCCTGACAAGATGGCAGACCTCACAAACTCCATCGCCGCCGGACTTACCACCGGTATCGACATGGAGGGCATAAAGCAGGCGATAATCGCAATCCTCATTATTTATATAGGAAGCGGGCTGCTCTCCTGCATCGCAAGCTACACCATGATAACCGTCATGCAGAAGCTTGCATGGAGTCTTCGTGACAGCATCTCCAAGAAGATAAACCGCATGCCGCTCAAGTACTTTGACAAGGTCAGCATCGGCGATGTCCTGAGCCGTATCACAAACGATGTCGATACCCTCAGCTCAACGCTCAACTCCAGCATCACCACCCTTGTTCAAGGCGTTGTGCAGTTTGTCGGCGTAACTATCATCATGTTCGCAACGAACGCAGTCATGTCGCTTGCCGCCATTGGCTC
>DQDL01000066.1:3643-4288 GCA_003533405.1 Clostridiales bacterium
GGCTCGTCGCTTATCGGCTTTGTTTTCATGTTCACGGTCATAAAGAAGTCGAGAAAATACTTCCGTCAGCAGCAGAAAAACCTCGGCGACATGAACGGTCATGTCGAGGAAATGTACTCGGGACACGATATTGTCCGTGTCTACGGAGCAACTGCGCAGGCCAAGGCTGAGTTTAAGCGCATAAACGGCAATCTCTATGAAAGTGCATGGAAATCTCAGTTCTTCGGCGGACTTATGATGCCGTTCATGGGCTTTATCGGCAACTTCGGCTATGTCGCCGTGTGCGTTGTGGGCGCTGCCCTCACCATGAGCGGGACTATCTCGTTCGGCGTTATAGTGTCCTTTATCGCATATGTGCGTCTGTTTACAAATCCGCTTTCGCAGATAGCGCAGGCTGCCACCCAGCTCATGTCCGCCGGCGCCGCCGGTGAGCGTGTGTTCGGCTTCCTAGAGGAAGAGGAGCTTTCCGATGACAGCTCTTGCACAGCCTACCCCGAAAAGGTCACGGGCGAGGTAACCTTCGATCATGTCCGCTTCGGCTATGACGAGGATAAGCCTGTTATAAACGACTTCTCGGCCAAGGTTTTGCCCGGACAGAAGATAGCCATAGTCGGCCACACGGGCGCCGGCAAGACCACGATGGTG
>DQDL01000056.1:0-5162 GCA_003533405.1 Clostridiales bacterium
ATATGGCGTCATAGCCAAGTGGTAAGGCAGCGGACTGCAAATCCGCGATTCCCCGGTTCAAATCCGGGTGACGCCTCCAAAAATCCCTCGAACTTTCGTTCGAGGGATTTTTCCTTTTTACTCTTCACTAAGTATCTTTGCCGGATTTTGGGGGGGCAACAAATGATACTGGAGAGCATAAAAGTCGATTATTAATGCAATCACTCCCGCACTGCCGTGCAGGAGTGATTATTATGCTATTTATATGGCTATTTGATTTTGCATGATCTTGCTGCGCTTGAGCTCGGCAAGCTTGTAGCCCTCCTCGCAGACGACCATGTAGTAGGCGTTGACGATGAGGATGATATTCACCCATGCACCCTTGGTTCCCATAAAAAGCACGGCAATAAAACTCACAGCAGAGCCGAGACTGAACGCAAGTATCGTAAATACATAAAACAGCAGCTTATCGATATGCTTCCTGTCGCCGTCGGTGATATAATTTGCAAAGGCGAGGGATGCCTGCTTAACATTGTTGGTCGAGAAAATAGTCGAGCTCGTGTAGCCTTTTGCTCCGGAAAAGCTGCTCCACTGTATGCTCATGGCAAAGAATATCGGGTACAGCCCCAGCATTGGGTTTGCGTCGGCGGGGATGAAGCACAAAATTATGCACGCCAGAGCGTCAACAAACGGGACGGCCCGCTGCATATCCACCTTCAGGTAATGCGGCAGCAGCACCGTCAGCATAGTGCCCGTGACATACAGCACCAGTGCCCCAATATGCAGCAGCACGGCGGCAACATCGCCCCTGAGTGCATTCATCACAAGCTCAAGAAGATTCATCGTCTGCGCATTTGCAAGCAGGCCGCTGCGGCACAAAATGGCGTAGCCTGCGAAAAAACCGCCGACTGCGGCGAATGACAAGTGCCTGTATTGACCGATATTAATATTGTTGCTCATCTAATCGCCTCTTATCAAACAGTTCCCAGTATAACACTCAGGCAGACTAATTCAAGGGCAAAAATCGTCAAATTTCAGATAATGTTGATTGCTTTTGCGTCAGATGTTAAAATACTGCCGAGGTGATAACTATGTACGAGCTTATTCAGGTTGCAAATAATTCTTATTATGTTAACTGTCCCGCCAAGATAGGCGTTTATCGTTGCAATGACACGGACATTTTTCTCATTGACAGCGGCAACGACAAGGACGCAGGCCGCAAGGTGCGTCGTGTGCTCGAGGCCGAGGGCTGGGTTGTCAAGGCCATACTCAACACGCACTCGCACGCTGACCACACCGGCGGCAACAGGTATTTTCAGCAGAACACCGGCTGCAAAATTTTCGCTCCCGGCATCGAGGCATGCATTGCAAATCACCCCGTTTTGGAGCCTGCCCTGCTGTACGGCGGTGCACCCTGCAAGGCGCTCAGGCATAAGTTCCTGATGGCGCAGGAATCCGAGTGCCATGACATCACTTCCCCGGATTTTCCCGCAGAAATTGAGATCATTCCCCTGCACGGGCACATTTTCGACATGGTCGGCTACCGTACGCCGGACGATATCGTGTTCCTCGCCGACTGCGTTTCGAGTGCAGCCACGCTGGAAAAGTACAAGATAGGCTACCTTTACGATGTGCAGGCGTATCTCGACACGCTCGATTTTGTCGACACGCTGTCTGCCAAGCTCTTTGTCCCATCGCACACCGAGCCCACGGAGGATATCCATGAGCTGACCGAGATCAACCGCCGTTCGGTGCTTGAGGTGCAGGACAAGATATTGTCTATCTGCGTCGAGCCTATGAATTTCGAGGCGATATTGCAGCGCATTTTCACCGATTACGCCCTGACGCTCAATTTTGAGCAGTATGCGCTCATCGGCAGCACGCTTCGCTCGTACCTGAGTTGGCTGCTTGATAGCGGCAAGCTCGCCGTTTCGTTTGAGGATAATATGCTCCTTTGGAAAACCGTTTAAGACATGGACATTACACTGACACACTATTTAGTAGTCTGCCCGCTTGTTTTTCTCGCCGGATACATCGATGCGGTGGCCGGAGGCGGCGGACTGGTTTCGCTCCCCGCCTACCTCATTTCCGGCCTTCCGGCGCACTATGCAATAGCCACAAACAAGCTTAGCTCCGCCATGGGCACGACGCTCACGACCGTCCGCTACGCACGGGACGGCTTTATTCCTTGGAAGCAGGCAATTATCTGCGTTGCATTTGCGCTTTTGGGCTCTGCCTGCGGTGCTGAGCTTGCACTGATGCTCGATGCGGATGTGTTCAAGATAATAATGCTGTTTATCCTGCCGGTCACGGCGGTATATGTGTTCAAAAGCAAGGCGCTGGTTACGGAAAAGCCGCCGCTTTCCTTTACGAAAACGACGGTTTTAAGCTGCGCTATCGCCCTTGTCATCGGCGCATACGACGGGTTCTACGGTCCGGGCACGGGCACATTCCTTATCCTCCTGCTGACCGCTGCGGCGCACATGCCGCTGACAAGCGCAAACGGCGTGTGCAAGGTAATTAACCTTACGACGAACATCACTGCGCTGACGGTGTTTATCCTAAGCTCCAAGGTACTCTACCCTCTAGGTCTCGCCGCCGGTGTTTTCTCGATTGCGGGAAACTTCCTCGGTGCAAAGCACTTTGAAAAAGGCGGCGGAAAATCGGTTAAGCCCATTATGATACTGGTGCTCACGATATTCTTCATAAAAGTTCTATATGAAGTCGTATTCACATGAAAGAGCTCGCTTCAAAAGAAGCGAGCTCTTTCTTATGCAAAGTATTTCATGTACAGCATTATCATCGAGATGAGCACGGCTAAGACGGTCACGGGGATCATGTACTTGCAGTATTTGCCCCAGCCTATCCTATGACCGGACTTATTTGCAAGTGCAACACCTACGACATTGGCCGATGCGCCTATCGGAGTTGCACTGCCGCCAAGGTCGGTGCCCATGGCGAGCGTCCACGCAAACACGCTCAGGTCATAGCCCGTAGTGGCCGCCAAGCTTCTGATGACGGGGATCATGGTCGCCGCAAACGGTATATTATCCACAATGGCGCTGGCAAACGCCGACACCCACAGGATTATGACCACGATGAGCAGCGGCTGACCACCGGAGATATCCTCGATAAAGCCTGCGATAAGCTCCAAAATACCCGTTATCTCAAGCCCGCCGACAACTACGAACAGGCCGACGAAGAACAAAAGCGTTTTGTAATCGATCTTTTTGAGTATCTCGCCCGCATTTTTAAGATGCGTAAGTATCGTGAGAACGGCGACGAAAACGCCTATGGTCGACACCGTGAGACCGGTCGCAGCGTGGCTCACGAGAAGGACAACGGCAGCGCCGAAGATGACACAGCTGGCAATAAATTTGCCTCTGTCGGTTATCGCCTGCTTGGGCTCGATGACCGTTATCTCGCTGAGCGAGACGGTCTGTTTTTTGATGCTCTTTCCGAACACGAGGTAGAAATATAACAGCGTAAACAGCAGGGCTACAAGCGCAATTTCTCCCGTATTGGTGAGGAAATCGCCGAAGCTGTAGCCAAGCGAGGTTCCGATTATAATATTCGGTGGATCGCCGCACATGGTGGAGCTGCCGCCAAGGTTAGCGCAGAATATCTCGGCCAAGATAAACGGCACGGGGTCAAAGCGCAGGAGCCGCGCAAGCTCAATGGTAACAGCGGCGAGGAACAGGATGACGGTAATGCTGTCGATGAACATTGACAGCACTGCCGACAGCAGCATGAATGTCATGAAGATGGCGATGGGCTTATAGTGCACAGCCTTTGCGATGAGCATACACAGCCAGCGGAAGAAGCCTGCCTCTGCCATGCCCTCGACCATTATCATCATACCTGCGATGAATATGATGGTCTCCCAGTTGATGCCGGTGCTCGCAGCGGCCTGCGTTCCGGCGGAATACCAAAAATGCGTCGAGACGATGCTATGTAAGTTCAAGGTCTCTTTGACTGCGTCAAAGCTGTGCATACCTACGCCGAATACCAGCACGCAAGTCAAAAGACCGGCTATTAGCGTCACGATATGCCGTTGTATCTTATCCATGACGATGAAGATGAACATAGCAATAAATATTACAAGTGCAGTGATCTGTGCAAACATGGTTTCGTGACTCCTTTCATAGTCGGTCTTTCGGTGTTCACTTTTTATATATACCGTTTAGTTCTATAAAATATCCTCAATTCTTATGAAGCATCGTATATGCCTTTTCTCTTGCAAGCGCACGGTGGAGGCTGAGCTCTGCACGCTTAAGATCGAGATTGTCGGCTTTCGCCGCAATGCGTTCCTTCGCTCTGGCTTCGGACGCCTGAGCTCGGGCAAGGTCGATGGTCTCGGCTCTTTCCGCACTGCGGGCTAATATGATAAGCTCATTATCCGCAATGCTCAGCACGCCGCCGGACACCGCCGCAAAGTGCATCTCGTCATCGATCTTGTACCTCACGACGCCCTCATTGAGTGCGCCTATCATATTGGCGTGATTTGCAAGAATACCTGCCTCGCCGTCGGTCAGGGGCACGGCGACATAGTTTGCCATCTCGTCGCAGACCGTGCCGCCGGCCGTGGTGATCTGAAGATGAATTTTGTTCTCCATGGCTTACATATCCTTACGCTTTGCAAGCACCTCGTCGATGGTGCCGCACATGAGGAATGCCTGCTCGGGAAGATCGTCGCAATCGCCGCCGAGGATGGCCTGAAAGCCTCTTATGGTATCCTCCATCTTGACATACTTACCGGAGATGCCGGTGAAGTTTTCCGCAACATGGAACGGCTGCGACAGGAATCGCTGGATGCGGCGTGCACGGTTTACGACAGCCTTATCCTCAACGCCGAGCTCGTCCATACCGAGGACGGCAATGATATCCTGCAGCTCCTTGTACTTCTGCAAAACGGCCTGAACGGCACGGGCGGTATCGTAATGCTCCTTGCCGAGGATATTCGGGTCGAGTATTCTCGAGGTCGATTCCAGAGGATCAACGGCGGGATAAATACCGAGCTCGGATATCGAGCGGGACAGAACGGTCGTTGCGTCAAGGTGGGCAAACGCCGTTGCGGGCGCAGGGTCGGTAAGGTCGTCGGCGGGAACATAGATGGCCTGAACGGAAGTTACGGAACCGTTTCTTGTCGAGGTGATACGCTCCTGCAGTGCGCCCATCTCGGT
>DQDL01000056.1:5386-5581 GCA_003533405.1 Clostridiales bacterium
GGCCAGCGTGGGCTGGTAGCCGACAGCGGACGGCATACGGCCGAGCAGTGCGGAGACCTCCGAGCCTGCCTGCGTAAATCTAAAGATATTATCGATAAACAGCAGGACATCCTGGCCGGACTGGTCACGGAAGTTCTCTGCGATGGTAAGGCCGGACAGAGGCACACGAAGTCTTGCTCCGGGCGGCTCGTTCAT
>DQDL01000056.1:5768-7219 GCA_003533405.1 Clostridiales bacterium
GGGCGGCTCGTTCATCTGGCCGAATACGAGTGCGGTCTTATTGATAACGCCCGACTCTGTCATCTCATGCCAAAGGTCGTTGCCCTCACGGCTGCGTTCGCCAACACCGGCGAAAACGGAGTAGCCGCCGTGCTCGTAAGCGACATTACGGATAAGCTCCTGGATAAGAACGGTCTTGCCGACACCTGCGCCGCCGAAAAGGCCGATCTTGCCGCCCTTGGAGTAAGGCGCAAGCAGATCGATGACCTTGATGCCCGTTTCGAGTATCTCGGTCGAGGGAGTGACCTCGGTAAACTCGGGAGCGAGACGGTGGATGGGCATATAGTCCTCTGCATCGACGGGTCCCTTACCGTCGATGGGCTCGCCGACAACATTGAACATGCGGCCGAGCGTGCCTTCACCAACGGGCATCTTGATGGGCGAGCCGGTGTCAACGGCACGGCAGCCACGGGAGATACCGTCGGTGGAAAACAGTGAGATGCAGCGGGCGCTGTTGTCGCCAATAAGCTGGACAGCCTCCATAACGACCTTGCGGTCTTCAAGCTGTATCTCTATTGCGTTATATATTTCCGGCATTCTGCCGGAGGGAAACTGTACATCAACGACAGGGCCAATGACCCTTCTGACGATACCATTTTCCATTGAATTACCTCCTGTATAGGGGTGTAGGGTTTAGGTTTTCTTGCGCTTGAGCGCAGATGCGCCGCCGACGATCTCGGATATCTCGGTGGTGATAGCCGCCTGACGGGCACGGTTGAGCGACAGACCAAGCTGATCGATAAGGGTCTTGGTGCTGTCGGTCGCAGAGGTCATGGCAGTCATACGGGCCGAGTGCTCGCCGCACTTGGCCTCGAGCATTATCGAAAGCACACGGTTATTGATATAAAGCTGCATGACGCTCTCGAGTACGCTTTGTGCGTCGGGTGCGAAGATAAACTGCTTTTTGCTCACCGCTTCGCTCTCAGATTCAGGTGCTGCGGGCAGAAGTCTGTGCGCAACAGGCTCCTGACTCAGCGCCGAATGATAATGCTGATAGACGATGTGTATCTCGTCGGCTTCGCCGTTAAGGTACTTTTGCTTTAAAAATTCTGCCAGCTCCAGTGCCTCGTTTGCCGTGGGCGTATCGCTCAGGCCGGTAAAGGTCTTTACCACGGGAAGTCCGCTTTTTGCAATGACATCCTTGCCCCACCGGCCGCAGACAACGACCTCGAACGGACGCTGCTCGGCATTGGCTATCTCCTCCATGAATCGGAGGACGGCGTTATTATACATTCCGCAAAGGCCACGGTTGCCGACAAACAGGACATAGCACACCTTATTGACCGTTTTTCTCGGTGCGATAAAGCGGTTTTCGTTTCCCGAGCCGCTGGCAAGCAGCGTGTCGAGCACCTCTTGGCTCTTTTCTGCGAAGGGGCGCATAGCCTGCATACCAGCCTGCGTCCTGCGCAGCT
>DQDL01000056.1:7367-7821 GCA_003533405.1 Clostridiales bacterium
CAGCCTGCGTCCTGCGCAGCTTCGACACGGCGACCATTTTCATGGCCTTGGTTATCTGCTGCGTATTCTTGACACTCTTTATGCGTGTCCTTATCGCTCGCATATTAGCCATTGGAGCCCCTCCCTTCGCTAAACTTCATCAAAATGTTTTCTTGAACTGCTCGATGCACTCACGCAGCTTCTTCTGCTGCTCGGCACTCAGCTTCTTGCCGCCGAGTATCTCGTCGTGCAGCTCGGGGTAGTTGCGGTTTACATAATCTATTACCTCGGTCTCGAAGCGGGCAATGTCGCCAAGCTCGATATCGTCGGTATAGCCTTCGGAACCTGCAAAGATGATGATGACCTGATCTGCTGCGGACATGGGCTTATACTGCCCCTGCTTGAGTATCTCGGTCATGCGGGCGCCACGGTGCAGCGTGTCACGGGTGGTCTTGTCAAGGTCAGAGCCGAACTG
>DQDL01000056.1:8002-8124 GCA_003533405.1 Clostridiales bacterium
CTTGTCAAGGTCAGAGCCGAACTGGGCAAACGATGCCAGCTCTCTATACTGGGCAAGATCCATACGCAGACGGCCTGCGACCTGCTTCATTGCACCGATCTGGGCTGCGCCGCCGACACGGG
>DQDL01000056.1:8344-8609 GCA_003533405.1 Clostridiales bacterium
TCTGGGCTGCGCCGCCGACACGGGATACCGACAGGCCGACATTGATAGCCGGACGGACGCCCGAATGGAACAGATCCGTTTCAAGGAATATCTGACCGTCGGTGATGGAAATGACATTGGTCGGGATGTAAGCGGAAATATCGCCCGCCTGCGTCTCGATGATGGGCAGTGCGGTCATGCTGCCGCCGCCTGCCTCGTCGCTAAGGCGTGCTGCACGCTCAAGAAGTCTGGAGTGCAGGTAGAATACATCGCCGGGGTATGCTTC
>DQDL01000056.1:8799-9028 GCA_003533405.1 Clostridiales bacterium
GAATACATCGCCGGGGTATGCTTCTCTTCCGGGCGGTCTCTGGAGCAGCAGAGAAAGCTCACGGTAAGCGGCGGCCTGCTTGCTGAGGTCGTCGTATATTACGAGGACATCTCTGCCCTTGTACATGAAGTATTCGCCCATTGCGGCGCCGGCGTAGGGTGCGATGTACAGCATGGGTGCAGGCTCGGATGCGTTTGCGGCGACGACGATGGTGTAATCCATTGCGCCG
>DQDL01000106.1:0-230 GCA_003533405.1 Clostridiales bacterium
AGTCTACCAGATGTCCATCATCACCGCCGCCCTCAAGTAATCTAGATTATAACAATGAAAACAGGCAGAGCCGATGCTCTGCCTGTTTTGCAAGAGGTGACTAATGGACAGGGAAGAATATATGGAGCTTGCGCTGCACCTTGCCCGTGAGGCGGCGGTGGCAGGCGAGGTGCCGGTCGGCTGCGTGATAGCGGACGAAAACGGCAAAATTATCGGCAGCGGGCGAAACC
>DQDL01000106.1:428-15528 GCA_003533405.1 Clostridiales bacterium
GGGCGAAACCGCAGGGAAGAGGCGCACGACGCTTCGGCTCACGCCGAGATCGAGGCCATTCGCATGGCCTGCGACGCTGTCGGCGACTGGCGCCTGAGCGGCTGCACCATATTCGTCACGCTTGAGCCCTGCCCGATGTGCGCAGGCGGGATAATCAATTCAAGAATACCTACCGTCGTGTTCGGCGCAAAGGACGAAAACACCGGCTCCTGCGGCAGCGTCATAAACCTATTTGAGGAGCGCTACGGGCACAAACCGGCCGTGTTCGGCGGCGTTAAGGCACAGCAGTCGGCGGAATTATTAAAAAGCTTCTTTAACGAAAAACGGACTTCTCATTGAGAAGTCCGTTTTTTTGTTTGGTGTTAAAAATTATTTTTCTTTGATCGTGCCGTCGGGATTGAACACGGGCAGGGGAGCGAGGGTGATGATATCGTCTCTGTCGGCAGCGTCACCCTCGGCGAGGACTGCCATTCTGCCGACGATGATGCCGCCGGCTGCGGTGACGAGCTTTTCCATAGCACGCAGGCTCTCACCGGTGGAAATGACATCGTCAACAATGAGCATACGCTTGCCCTTAATAAGCTCTGCGTCTGCGGTGTCAATGATAAGTCTCTGAACGCTCATGGTGGTGATGGACTTGACGGAGACTTCAAAAACGCCGGTCATGTAGGCCTTGGGGACCTTCCTTGCGAGGAAGTACTTCTCAGCGCCGCTCTGACGAGCCATCTCGTAAAGCAGGGGAATGGCCTTTGCCTCGGGAGCGATTATGTAGTCATACTCGGGTGCACGCTTTAACAGCTCAGCCGCACAGTGTACGGTCAGTTCTACATCGCCGAACATGACAAAGGCTCCAATGTACAGGTCGTCGGTGACCTTGCACAGGGGAAGCTCACGCTTTAAGCCGGCAATGTCCATTTCGTAAGTCATTATATATCTCCATTCTGCTGCATGGCAGCCTGCCGTGATTAGCGGACACGGCGACCGTAGTAAAAACAATATTATTTTACAATATAAATTCAAAAAATCAAGTGCGGCAAGAAATAATTCACAAAAATTATTAATACAGAGCAGGACGAGCGTGCAAAGAAACTTAACACGGATGTGAATTTTCGTTAACATTTAGGCCGAAAAACTCGACAATTATTTAGCAATAATAAAACGATTTAAATCACGACAGTGCAATAATTAGCCATAATACCCATATGAAATGTGTTAATATTGTCAAAAGTGCATAAAACTTTATCGAAGCAAAGCGAAAGTTAATATTTAAACAGCTCAAAAGTATTGAAAAAAGTGTGAATATAGTGTAAAGTCTGTTTATAAATTTGGTGGCTTGTTGATTCTAAATTAACATGCACCGGGTTGTTTCCGTGGCATCACGGGTAAAGGTAATTAAATCACAAAAGGAGAGAAAGTAATGGAAAAAACAAATCGTGAGGGATTTGCTTCCAATTTTGGCTTCATCATGGCTGCTGTCGGTTCCGCAGTCGGTCTGGGCAACATTTGGGGCTTCCCGTACAAAATGGGCCTTAACGGCGGTTTCGCATTCCTCGTCATTTATCTGCTTCTGGCTGTCTTCATTGGTCTTGCCGTCATGGTCGGCGAGCTCGTCATCGGTCGTAAGACCGGCCTGAGCCCCATCGCAGCATACCGCAAGCTCAGCAAGAAGTTCACCTTCCTCGGCTACATGGCGCTTGCCTGCCCGTTCCTGATCCTCTGCTTCTACATGGTTCTCGGCGGCATGGTCATGCGTTACGCAGGCGGCTACCTGCTTGCTATGTTCGGCGTTGACACATGGGGTGTTGCCGACATTTCCACCTACTTCGGCATTTTCACTACCAACGGCACCTCGATGGTCATTTGGACCCTCATCTTCATCGCAATCAATGCAGTCATCGTTGCAGCGGGCATCGGCGGCGGTATCGAGAAGTTCTGCAATATCGGTATGCCCTGCCTGTTCGTTATCCTCCTCATTGTTATCGTTTATGTTGCCGTTCAGCCCGGCGCAATGGGCGGCTACCAGTTCATGTTCGGCGTGAACTTCGAGCCCCTGCAGAAGGACTTCCTTACCGTTCTTAAGACTGCGGCAGGTCAGATGTTCTTCTCACTGTCGCTCGGCATGGGCGCTATGATCACCTACGGCTCTTACCTGAACAAGAAGGAAAAGATCCAGAAGAACGCTGTCATCATCGTTGTTATGGATACTCTCGTTGCTATCATGGCCGGCATGATCGTTATGCCCGCATGCTACGCATTCCTCGATGGCAACACCAAGGGCGGCCCCGGCCTGCTGTTCCAGTCCATGCAGATGGTATTCCACAACATGGGCGGCTTCATCGGCAACCTGATGGGCTTCCTGTTCTACTTCCTCGTTTTCATCGCAGCAATTTCTTCCTCCATGTCCCTGCTCGAGGCTCTGACCTCCTCCAGCGTTGACCGCAATGTCGAGGCAGGCAAGGCTCCCAACCGCCGCAAGATCGTTATCATCTTCGCTATCCTCGTTGCCATCTTTGCTCTGCCCAACGCACTTGACGGTATCGGTGCCGGTGTTGCAGGCAATGCAACGCTCCCCACTCCCGCAGAGCTGCTCGGCATGACCGGAGACTCGGTCAAGATGTGGAACGACTGCTGGCTTGACTTCTATGACATGATCTCCGAAGGTCTGCTTATGCCTATCGGCGCAATGATCATGGCGTTTGCAATAGGCTGGATCTGGAAGATCGACTTTGTAGTTGAAGAGTGCGAAGCATCCGGACATAAGTTCTGGGGCAAGGCCTTCTTCAACATCTGCTACAAGTTCATAACCCCGATCGGTATGCTCGTCGTTCTCTACGGCCAGATCACCTCTTACTTCTTCTAATCAAAGCATTCAAGCAGCGGCTTCGGCCGCTGCTTTTTTATATCTATCGGACTAAAAAAGCCCCAAGAGTGTTCACTCTTGGGGCTTCAGACTGTCAAAGCACTAAGAAAAATAGACGCAACGAGTAAAAGCCAATACGCAGCAGGGGGAGTGTGAGGGGGACAAGGTCTCGCCTCAAATTAGATTAAAGCCATCAAAAACGCCTGTTAAGGCTTTTTGACGAGCATAGCGAGATTTTTCGTGAAGCAAAGCTTCACAAAAAATGTGGCGTGTTCAGCGTGCAAAAAGTCTTATGACTTTTTGCACGCTGAACCCCAAGAGTATTGCCCTCTTGGGGCTTATATCGTTCTATAACGGCTTTGTTATGCAGTAGGGAAGAGCATTACCCCGACAAAAGTACGCTTCTGCGGCGTTTACAGAGTGTTGAGTGATGGCTTATATAGCACTGTCGCTTTATATCTGCGACTGTGCGAGGGCTTGCATTGACACTTTGCTCTGTATTTCCGCTGTTTCAGTGCGTTTAGGCTGCGTTATACGGCAGCTATGGACATTGTTCTCTACGCACAAGCCAATAGAAAACCCCGCCCTTACAAAGGGCGGGGCTGAGTTTTGCTTAGATGGGGTATTGCTTACTGCTCACGCTTGCGACGGACAAGCACTGTGCCGCCGACTGCCATCGAGATGACCAGTACGCCGATCCACAGCTCAACATGGCTGCTATCGCCGGTTTTGGGCTTATCGGTATTCGACTTTCCGTCGTCCGGCGTATCGGGACTGTTCGGAGTGTCGGGAGCATCCGGAGTGGGCTTGTCGGGATTGTCGGGAGTGGGCTTATCGGGATTGTCCGGAGTGGGCTTGTCGGGAGTCTGGACTGCACCGCAGTTTGCGCACACACCATTTACATAGTCATGACCCGTTGCGGGGATGACCTGCGTCTCGCTGTAGCCGCAATCGCAGCTGCGGGCCTGCTCGCCGGGCTCTGTGCAGGTGGCTTCCTTGGTTACGGTCCATTCGCCGAATGCGTGAGTGTGCTCGGGAATCTTGTCGCCGCACACTACATCGGCACGGTCACGGATGCGGATGCGAGGTGCAACTGCTGTGCCGTCGGACAGGGTGAAGGTGTTGTCGTAGGAGGCAAGACCGGTGACGGTGATCTCACGGCCGACCTCGGCGTTCACGACATCCTTTGCGGTGGTGATGTAGCCGTCGATGAACACACGGCTCTCATCGCCGTTTGCGTCCTTGACCATGATGGTCTGAACAAGGCCGTTTGCCATTTCAACACGGGTGATAACGCCCTTGACCGTTACGAGCGAGCCGAGCACGCTGCCGTCGTTTATCTGCTTGGAGGTCACAACGGTGGGAGCTACGGGAGTTTCCTCGCCGATCTTCTCGATGCTGCTGACTGCAAGCTGGCGCTCGCCTTGGTAGGAGCTCGTTGTGCCGCTGATGCGGACCTTGTCGCCGATCTTGAAGTTGCCGGCAACGGGGAAGCAGTTGATGCCTGCGGTGCCGTCCTGGACATAGATGCAGTCGAAGAATGCGGTGTCCTTATCGTATCCGGAGGCGTTGGAGGTCACGATGCCTTCGATGGTGTACTTGACATTCTCGTCCTTTTCCGCCTGAACATCGGCGATGGGCGTGACGGTCACGGGATTTATCATGCTCAGCAGGTTCTCGCAGATGCGGTAGTTGGAGTAGTTCTTCTCTGCTCCGTTATCGACCTGAGCCTGAACCTCAAAGTTAGACATGAACGCTGCGCCTGAGACGATGATGAGACCCTTGCCGTCAAGCTGCTCGGTCGCCATTACAATCAGGCGATTATCATTTTCCTTGAATGCGTACTTGGGAGTGCCGGCACCGCCGAGACCGTCGCCATCGACATCGACGGAGTAGGTCGTAGCATGACCGTAAACAACGGGGGAGACGGTGGAGGGAAGTGTGCTCGCTGCGTTGCCGTTTGCGTCCACTGCGTAGACGGATGCGCCGCCGTAGTGGCTGAAGCGTTCGGTGTAGAGCTTGTCGTACGGGTGGTCAGCATCGTAGATGACACCGGCGGTCAGCGGGTTATCGTTATTATAATCGCTGAAATACAGTCTCCACTTATCAACGCCGTCGGCTGCGCTGCGAACATCGTCGTAGGTCGCATCGTCGCTTATACGCAGGCTTGAGCCGAGCGCCTTGAGCACATCGTTCTGCGTTTCCGCCATGTGCTTTATCGAGGGGTTGTTCAGGATAACATCGAAGTTTTCGTAGTTATCCGACCAGCCTGCGAGAATTACCGTGCCGCCGTTTGCGTTGAACGCCTTGATGGCTGCAAGCTCCTCGGCGGAGTAGGTTCTCGGGTCAGACTGCGCCGCTTCGAGACGGCGGGAGGGAGCGGTGAGGATAATTGCCTTGTATTTGCTGTTTCCGCAGGCAGCAATGAGGTCGGCGGAGGTGCCCAGCGTAACGGTGCGCACGCTGTACTGCGCTGCGAGATTGCCGAAGTTGCCCATGGAGTCTTTGTAGTTGCCTGCGACATACTCGTTGTAGTGGGAGGCATCGATGCCGATATACACGAGCTTGTCTGCGTCCTGAACATCGAGCTCAAGGGTCTTGGTGAAGGTGTATTCGTTGCCGCCCTGCTCGACGACTGCGGTCACGGTCACGGTGGTGACACGAGCCTTGTCGGGAGTCCACTTGAACGGGATCTCGAGGGTGCTGCCTGCCGCAACGGTGTAGCCGGTCTGGTCAACGCCGATGCTCACGCCGCCGATGGTGTAGGACAGTGCCTTGACCGTTGCGTCGGTGGTCTCACTGTTGAACATGGTGGTCGTCAGGGTGAGCTCCTCGCCCGTTACGGGGGTGGAGGTGCCGCACACGAAGCTGGAAACGCCGAGCTTGAGCATTTCGCCGACCCAAACGGGAGCGGTGACTGCAAGGTCGCCGTCAGCCTCGGTTACACGCACGAAGTAGTAGCTGTAGCTGGGAGCAAGCTGAGCGGTCAGCAGACCTGCTGCGAGCTCGGTGGGATCGTCCCAAGTGTAAACGACCTTGCCGGAGTTTGCAACGATCTCAACCTTGCTGATGGAATCGGTCTTGTCGGGATCTGCCACGGAGACCTCGATATCGAGTGCCTCGGGAACTGTGGAGAGGGTGGAGCCCATCATGTTGCCGTTGACGGTGTAGCCAAGCTCAAGGTTCTTGTCCTCGGTCGAGTACATGCGTCTTTCACGGATGGCCTCGTAGATGCCCTCCTCGCTGAAGTTGTCGGTGATGATAACATCACGGGCGTCGTTTGCGTTGCCCCACTTGCCCTTGTGGTTATCCTGGTTGTTGGTGGGAGCGACATGCCAGCCCTTGTCAAGAGCCATGATGTAGTACTCATAGCTGGGGTAGTAGCCGCCTGCGCCTATCTGACCTTCGCCGTTGCCGACCTCGACCATGTAGATGCGGGAGTCGATAACGCCGTCCCAGTAGGAGAAATCGGAGAAGGTGCCGAAGGTGGTGCCGGGGTGGTTGAACTGGCTTATCGAATCGATACCCTCGGACTGGCTGAGCAGTGCATAGTATGCCTTCATGCCTGCGTCGGAGGTCTTGTTGTTGAGCGTCTTGTTGTTGCGGGATACGATACCTTCGGTGTTGAAGGTGTTGATATGACCCGGGCCGCCCGACCAAGTCATCTCAAAGCCGCCGATGGCGATAACGCCGGTGTTGGCGCTGTTGAAGTCAGCGATCTTGTCCTTGTATTCCTTCCAGCGCTGCTGGCTGTAGGCGGTCGCAAGATCCATGTTGTACAGTGCGCCCTCGGGGTTGGCGGCGCTGGTGGTATCAAAGTAGTTCGAGTGGTCGGTGAATGCGACAAACTGGATGTTTGCGCTCTCGGGCAGGTTCTTTACATAGTCAAGAGCCGTGTCGAGAGTACCCGAGCCGTCGGAATACTGGGTGTGGCTGTGCAGCTGACCGAAGTAACGCTGGTACTGTGCCTTGCCGACGATGAAGTACCAGTTGAGCGTTGCGGTCTTGCCGTCGGTGCGAGTGACTGTGACCTGAACATCGACACGGCCGTCTGCCATGTCCTTATCGGGAGTGTAGCTTATCTTGCCGTTTGCAACGGTCGCCTTGACGGCTGCACCGTTCACGGTCATCTCGATCGTGGGATCAAAGCCTGCGTTTACGATGGTCGCACCGATGGTCGGGCGCTTCTCGCTTCCGGTCTCGGAGCGGGCTGCGGGCATCGGGTCGATGACGGACGGGTCGTCCTTGACATCGATATCGGCTGTGCCGTTGATGGGGATGTACTTGTTGTCCACGCCTTTGACGGAGACGGTGAGCTTATCGCCCTGAACGAGAGCGTCGGGGATGTTGATGGTGTAGCTGCCGTCCTCGTTCTTTACAACGCTGAGTGCGGTGCCGTCACTGAGCCATGCTTTTATGTCACCGCGGACACCGAAGGGGGCGTCTACGGTGAAGGTCAGCTCGTAGTCCTGACCGACATAGGCCGGAAGCACAGTGCCAAAGTCGAAGCTGGGCTTATTCACGATGCCGTCCACGATAGTGGTACCCGTCACGGGGTAGAAGCTAAACGAGTAGATGGTGTAGTCGGTGACATTGTACATGGAGTAGACCTTGAAGCTGTCGTTATAGTACTCCAGCCACTGGCTGTGCTTGCCGTTGTACTTTGCCGTGCGGCTTTCCATCTCAAAGCCGCTGACGCCGCCGGAGCAGGGGCGAACCAGCCAATCGGCATCTTCACTTGCGGTCTGGGTGTAGAATGCGTTGTTGCCGGTGCCGTTTGCGCACAGGTAGCCATAGGTCTTGTTGTAGAAGCGGTAGTAGTCGCCGTTTTTCTGAACGGTGAACACGACTGCGCCGTTTGCGCAGCTGGCCTTGCCGTCCTCAATGGTGGCAGCCGCTTTGAGAATGGACGGGCTGTCGGTGTTGTTGTCCTGAGCAGCGAGGACTGCTCCGGCGTTGGTGTTATAGATAACGACCTGACTGCCTTCCTCGGGGAGACCGCCTGCGGGCGTATCCGAGCCGCCGTCGTCAGCGACAAGATAGAACTGCTGAGCGAACAGAGCCTCGTCGCCTATCTTCGAGTAGCTGCTCCAGTTGCCCTTGTCGGCGTACCACTCAATGTAGTTGCCACGGACTGCGTTTTTAATGTAGAAGCAGTCGGCGGTCTTTGCGGTCTCAAGCTGCCATGCGGTGTTGACATCATCAAGAGGGGTGCTGGTGAACTTTGCGCCCATGGAAAGCTTCTTGCCGTCTGCGGTGGAGAAGGTGTAGCTTCCGTCGGCGTTCACGCCGACCGTCCAGATATCGGCCTTGGTGTAGCCGGAAAGCTTGCCGTCTGCGATGGTGACGGCAGTGCCCTGATTGTAGTAGGTTCCGGCGTAGTCGGTGGACAGAGCCTTGAGGTTTGCGGGGTTGAAGATAACGACGGTGTCGCCTGCCGAGAGACTGGTGACGATGCCGCTTTCCTTGACCTTGAAGAACGCCTGAGCAAACAGAGCCTCGTCGCCTATCTTCGAGTAGCTGCTCCAGTTGCCCTTGTCGGCGTACCACTCAATGTAGTTGCCGCGGACTGCATTTTTAATGTAGTAGCAGCCGGCGGCCTTTGCAGTTTCAAGCTGCCATGCGGTGTTGACGTCATCAAGCGGGGTGCTGGTGAACTTTGCACCCATGGAAAGCTTCTTACCGTCTGCGGTGGAGAAGGTGTAGCTTCCGTCGGCGTTCACACCGACCGTCCAGATGTCAGCATCGGTGTAGCCGGAAAGCTTGCCCTCAGCGAGGGTCACATCCGTGCCCTGATTGTAGTAGGTTCCGGCGTAATCGGTGGAAAGAGCTTTGAGGTTTGCGGGGTTGTAAATAACGACCTTGTCGCCGTCATTGAGCACTGCGCTGGGTTCGGGCGTGGGCTCGGGATCGGGAGTTTCGGTCTCAATCACGAGATACAGCTGCTGCTCGAATGCATCGCCTGTGCCGGTGTAAGCGCTCCAGTTGTTGTTCTTGGAGTACCACTGGAGACGGTATTTGTCGGTGCGGCCGGTGTTGTCGATATAGAATGTGCCGTCCTTGCCGTCAACTGCGGTGAGCTTCCAGCTGTTGTTCGCTTTGTCAAGCGGAGTACTGGTGTAGTCGGTGTCCATGGACAGCTTCTTGCCATCTGCGTTTGCGAAGCTGTAAGTGCCGTCAGCGTTTATGCCGAGCGTCCACTTGTCGACCTCGGTAAAGCCTGTGAGCTTGCCGTCCTCGACCTTGACATCGTTGCCCTTGTTGTAGAAGCCGGAGTATTCCGTGGACAGGGTCTTGAGCTTTGCGGGGTTAAACACCACGACGGTGTCGCCGTCCTTGAGGGTGCTCAAGTCGGTGACGATGCCGCTTTCACGGGCGGGAACGGTGTTGAGCTTATAAAGGGTAAACTCAGACGGGTAGCCGCCGGGATTGCCGGAGACAGTGGTGTTCTTGTATGCACGGAATTTGTTTGCCGAGCCCTTGTTGCTGGCAAGAGTAACGGTGTCCGAGCCCTGACCGGCAAAGCTGAACTTGCCGTCGGCGAAGGTTGCTTTCCAGCTGTAGTCGCCGGACTGGATGCCGTTAGTGTTGCCGCCCTTGGGAGCGATGGTGTTTCCGCCGCTGTCTTTGAGCTTGATGCCGTCAGTGCCGACTGTGACCGTCCAAAGCAGGGCGGGGTCGACCGTAACGGCGTTTTCGTCTGCGGTGACAGCTGTTGCAGTCAGCCATCCGCTGTCGAGGACACCTGGGGCATAGCCGCTGTCGGTGACGAGAACATACTGACCGTCAACAAGCTCAGACGCTTGCGTGACCTTGGTCGCTGTCACGGTTGCGGTATCGTCTGCCAGTACCGAGATCGGCAGCAGTGAGACCAGCATGAGCAGCGACAGCAGAGCGCTTAATAATCGTCTGCCTTTTGTTGCTTTCATCAAAGGACCTCCTTTTCGATTCAACCTCTCCGTTTTTTGGCTCGTTCCGGCAAATTGCAAAAAAATCGCCCTCGCCTGCGGAAACAGGCGAATGACGATCTGCAAATCAGGGGGTGTTGCCGAAGCTAAGGCAGAACTTGTCCTAAAACGCAGATTGAGCCATAAACCGGAGCAAACCATATTAGTTGATGAAACCATTCTAACATACCGTTCCCGTAAAAGCTACATAAATTTTGCTGCTTTACGCACTTTTTACGAGCTTGACAGGGACATACAAAATTGCTATGCTGAATGTAAAATGAAATGGGGGTCTTTTGGATGGAAATGCACGCTCCTCGGCGAAATCTTAAACAGTGGCTCAAGGATAACCGCATGAGTATTATCGTGCTTGCGGCGGCGCTTGTGCTTTTTGTCGTACTGCGTGTCATCGCTGCACCCGAGGACGCTGCACCGACGACCGACGGTGACTATGCCGAGTATGAAAATGCAGTTGTGACGAATGTCCTGTCGGACACCACATTCGCCGACCCCACGGCGGACAATGCACTGCGTGGCGAGCAGCTTTTGCTTGCCGAGGTAAAAACAGGCCAGTACAAGGGCGAGACCTTGCAGGTCAGCAACTATGTCGGCCCGCTTTACGGCGGCAGAGTCGAGGTCGGCGACGGCGTGACGCTCCTTATCTCCACCTACTCCGACGGCAGCCACACGGCAACGGTGTACGAGTATAACCGCATGACCGTACTTATTATAATAGCCTTGGCATTTGTCTTGGTCACGGTGCTCGTTGGCGGCAGAGTCGGCGCAAAATCGCTCGTCGCTCTCGCCATCACGCTTGCCTGCCTGTTTTGGCTTTTGATACCGCTGCTCATTAAGGGCGCCCCCACGCTGCTCACGGTGTTTCTCGTCTGCGCATACATAACCGTAGTCACGATGGTCATTCTCAGCGGCACGGGACGCAAGAGCGTCTGCGCCATGCTCGGCACGGTCGCCGGTACGGCTATCGCACTGCTGTTCGGCCTGCTTGCGCAAAAGCTTGCACGAATAAGCGGCCTGCGTCTTGCCGATGTCGAGCCGCTTTTGCAGCTGCGTCAGACCGGCACGCCCATCGGACTTCAGGGACTTTTGGTCGGCGGTATCGTCATAAGCGCACTGGGCGCAGTGATGGATGTTGCCATGAGCATCGCCTCGGCGCTCACCGAGGTGCACACGGTCGCACCGCAGATGGGCGCAAAGGAGCTGTTCCGCTCGGGCATGAATATCGGCCGTGACATGGTCGGCACGATGACGAATACGCTGATACTTGCGTTCTTAGGCAGCGGCTTTGCGCTGGTCATTTACCTGTACTCGCTGAGCCTCAGCCCGCACCAGCTGCTCAGCTCATCGTATCTTGCGATAGAGGTCGTCAGCGGCATATCAAGCAGCATCGGCGTTATCCTGTCCGTCCCACTGACGGCGCTCATAAGCTCGGTCCTGCTGGCAAAGGACAAAAAACACGAATAACATAGCAAAACGCACCGCTTCTGCGGTGCGTTGTTTTTTATTCGGCGGCGCTCGGTGCACGCCACATGTTTCTATATTTAATAAAGTAGAAGACGGCCATAACAAGGCTCAGAAGCTCGCCGAGCGTGAGCGACAGCCATACGCCGTCCATCTCGAAAAACTTCGGCAGGATGAGCACCGGCACGACCATGAACAGCATCGTGCGGCAGAACGAGAGTATTGCCGAGGTCTTGCCGTCGTTGAGGGCTGTAAACCAGCCCGAGGCAAAGACGTTGAACGCCATCATCGCAAAGCTCACGGCAACGATTCGGAAGCCGTGCAGTGCGACTTGCGCAACATGCTCATTGCCCTTTGCAAAGAAGTCGACGACCGCACCGCCGAAAATGTAGCTTATTGCGGTGACAACGACCGAGGTGCCCAAAAGCGACCACACGCTGATGCGGAAGACCTTCGACAGACGAAGCTTGTCGCCTTTGCCCAAGTTGTAGCTCACGACGGAGGAGATACCGTTTATATAGCCTCTGAACAGGCCGCCGAACAGCCCCTGAGCATACCAGATGATGGTCAGCGACGCAACGCCGTCCGAGCCGCCGATATCCATGAGTATGCGGTTGAACAGAACAGTGATGACCGAGAACGCAAGCACGCTGACCATCTCCGACGAGCCGTTTATGCAGCTGTCGATGACGGCTTTCGAGCGCCATTTAGGCCGCACGATGTACAAAACCTGCTTGCGGTTAACGCAAAACCACACGACACCCACGAGCGACTGCACGGCATAGCCGATGCTCGTTGCGATAGCGGCACCCGCAAGACCCCAATGGAACACGGCAATAAACAGCCAGTCGAGCACGATGTTCAGCACACCGCCGAGCACGGCGAGAAATGCGCCCAAGCCCGCCTTGCCGACGGTTATGAAGCTTAAGTGAAACATCATACCGAACGCCGCAAACGGCAGCATTATCAAAACCGGTATCATATACTCACGGCAGTAGTGCAGCAGCGCTTCGTCCGAGCCGAGGAAGCGGCACAGCGGGTCGAGAAATACAAAGCACAGCGCCGCAAGCACGATGCAAAAGCCGAACGCCACGGCGATAAGCAGCGAAAAATCCTCACGGGCCTCCTCGAGCCTGCCCATGCCTATCTTCTTGGCAACGAGCGCATTGCCGCCCGTGCCGAACATCATGCCCAGCGCCAGCGACAGACCGATCATCGGCATGACGATGTTTATCGCTGACAGAGCGTCCGTGTCGACGAAGCGGGCGATAAAAATTCCGTCGACGGTGGAGTAAATGTTTTCAAAAATGCTTGAGAATATTGTCGGCAGAGCAAAAAGCATCAGCCAGCGGAAGCTTACCTCATGCTCAAGCTTCATTTCAAGTTCCATGTGTTTTCCTCTTGGTGTTCAAAGCTTTTTCATTGCGCTTATGCACGCCGACATATACCGGCGGGTAAGCGAGAGAAGCTGCTCCATCTCACTTTCGGTCAGCGAGCCCATCGCAATGCGGTCACAGTCACGCAAGCGGCTCAGAATGTGTCCGGCTTCGCTCCTGCCGAGCTCGGTCAGATGCAGAGCTTTGTTGCGCCTGTCCTCGGGTAGCTCCCGCATCCGCAGCCAGCCCTTGTCATAAAAGCCCGTGACGGCGGCATTGACCGTCTGCTTTGGCAGAAAGCACAGCGAGCAAAGCTGCTTTTGCGTGCAGCCGTCTGCCTCGTAAATTGCATCGAGGATGCACAGACTTGTGTAGCTCAGCCCCACGGACTTGGCGTAATCCTCAAAGGCAGCGTCCCATTCGTGCAGACATGAGCAGTATTCCTGAATGTACTCGGCGATGTTATCCATAGCGCTCTCCTTAGTACGAAAACATTTTAGTCCAAACACCGTACTATTCTACTGCGCACTTTCACCAAAGTCAAGGGCAAGCTTTTTAACAACTTTGTATTTAGAGATTATATTTAAATTTGAAATTGAGGTGAAATTAACGGACAAGAAAGACATTGTTAGAGCTGTTGCATGGATAGTCGGCGCATTGCTTTGGGCGGTGATTGCCTGCGATAATATCGCCCAAAGCAACACCACCTGTGCGGTGACACAAGCGGCGCTCAGCGTCTGCTTTATTATAAATGCCGTCCGGTGCTATATTACGGCAAAAAGTAAACAAAATTGCGACCCGAGAGGGTCGCTTTTTTAATAGTTTACAGTTATCAAAAAAGCAAGTATAATCGAGTTACCAAGCACAACGGAAAATCAAAAAATCAATTAGGGAGGAAAATGATGAAAAACTCGAAGGTATTGTACCTGCTGCTCACGCTTGCTATGTGCCTGAGCCTTGCCGCATGCGGCGGAGGCGACGAGGGGATAACCACGCCCGCATGGTTTGAGGGTATGGTCAGCGACTCGCAGAATAAGGCCGACTTCAACCTCTACGGCGGCACTTGGACGGGCGATAACGGCAGCATGGTCGTCGAAATGTCCGAAAGCGGCGATGAGGTGCGATTTGCGCTGTATGACGCAAACAATGAGATAACCGCCAGCGGCTTTATACAGACCGAGCCCCAGTACAACGCCGATTATTTCTACAACGAGCATGACGGCGTTGCCCACCTGTGCTCCGTCCCCGGCGATGTTCTCACTATCGACGGCTTCGGCGAGTTCACCAAAGTTAGCGGCGATAAGCAGGACGACACTGTCGGCGGCGATGACTACAGCGCCATTGCCGGTGAGTGGTATCTCGACGGCGAGCAGGACGCACTGAGCGTCATTGAGATAAGAGACGACGGAAGCTGGTCGCTCATGGAACTCATGGACGGCGACAGCGAGCGCACTGCGGTCGACTGGGGCAAGCTCCAGACTGCCGAAGGCGAGGGCGCATACTCCGCCGTTTCCGATAACTTTGAGGATGTTGCCTACGACATGACCGTTGTAGACGGCACAACATTTTACTGGGGCGGCGAAAACGACAACTATCAGAAGCTGTCGTAAGGGGTGCTGCGATGAAAAAACTTTTTGTGCTCGTTATTGCACTGCTTTTGTGCCTTTCTGCCTGCGGGGGATCGGATGACGATACTGCGGGCGATGACTGGCGCACGAGCGGCATCGTGGTCGCCAACGGAACGATAACTCACGACGGCGAGAGCGTGGATGTGCTCGTGACCGTAAGCGACACTTCTGCTGCGTTTTACCGTGACACCGCCGAGCAGGTGCTCTTTGACAGCGTGCTGTTTCCCGAGAGCATCCTCGACGCAAAACAGGCGTTTGAAAGTATCTCGTTTGACGATATAGACGGCGACGGCGAGAGTGATGTTGTCGTCCGCTTTGAGCACGAGATTGGCGACACAACGGAGCTTGTGTGGATATGGGATCCCGCCGAGCGCTACATGTTCAGCAAGGAGCTGTCCACCGGCTTGACCGGCGGTGATGACACCGAGCCGTATTTCGCCGCAAACGGTCTGCTCACAAATGGCGAGGTAGGTAAGGGCAGAGTTAAGCTCAAAGACGGCGCAGGCTTTTATGCGAATTTAGGCGAGGGCTACGCCACCGGCGACTGCTACTGGGAGGTCAGCGTTGAGTATGACCAGACCCACGACGGCATTCGGGAAATGCAGTTTGATGCAAAGTGCTACATCCCCGCGAGCTCCGTGCCGGTTTTCAGCAAGGACTTTATCACCGTCACCGACAGCGAGCTTTACGATGCCTACTCCGGCATGTGGCTCACCGCAGCCACCGCCTACGGCAGCAGCGACCGCGGCGACAATTACTATGTCCGCACCGTCGAGCGGGATGGAGTGAGCAGCACCATCGAGTTTGCCT
>DQDL01000106.1:15736-19057 GCA_003533405.1 Clostridiales bacterium
CATCGAGTTTGCCTACTCCACCGACTGGCAGTACAATGTAGGCGACTGGGCGCAGGTGCTCACAAAGAGCTATGTTGTTTACATGCCCGAGGACTACGACGGCCTCATCTTTGCCGCCGAGGCTCAGCCGGATAATTACAAGGACAGCGCAAAGCGCATGCAGCTTGACAGCATCTCGCCCGAAGCGGCCATCATGGATATCCCCACCCTCGACCCGCACAGCAATCTGTATTTTGCCATCTGCGGGTGATATAAATCAAAAAACCTCCGGTTTGACCGGAGGTTTTTGCTTATGTATCTATTTCGCTGTAGTCGATGACGATCTTCTTGCACTCGGCGCACCTGTATGCTTCCACGGCGCTGCCGGAAAGCGGACCGCCGTCGGTCGCAAGCTCGATGGAGCAATTGCTCGGCGGAGGAAGTCTGGACACCGAGCGTTTCTTTTCCGACCAGTAAACTCCGTCAATGCACTGAATATATCCCAGTGTCATTTCGGCGCTGCAATACGGGCATTTCATGTTGAGTCATCTCCTTGCTTTTTAAATGATGCTGATGTTAAGGCACATTGGACAAAATGCTATTTATTCCAGTTTTCTGTTGTTCTGTGACTTGATACTCTGTAAATGATTTCTCCCCCGTGATTTGAGTAAGTATTTGCAGTACGGAGAATAGCTGCCTTTGTTAAATTGTTTGCCTTTACTGAGCCGTTAAATACGGTTTTAATTTCAATGTAATCAGAACTAAATGCTGTTCCAACAGGACAAAAATACAATTTTACTCTTAATGAACTTGTCTGGTCTTGGTAACATGGATCAAGTGAACCGCTACTTTTCTCTTTGAAAATTGTTCGTGTTACGGTATTTGTAAACTGTTCTACATACTGATTATATGATCCGTAGTGTACAGCGGCGGTTCCTGAAACACCCGTAACTGCCCTGATGATAGAGTATGGAATGCTCCATTCTGCTGTGAAAAAATTCATTCCCAAATCCATTGCACCCAGAATCCAATTATTCCATTTAGATGCATTTGATGCGTCTTTTTTTTCGCCTTTAGTTTCACGCCGCATATTGGCTACAGAAGTATATTCGTAATAGTAATTAGAATTTAAATACTTTCCATAATAAGACTTTGCTCGTGCTTTTGGAACAAGAACGGTATAGCTTTCTAAGACAACATCATCGTCTTTATAGCTATCAAGTTCCTCTAAACACGCTTCTTCAATATACGAGTAACCCATGTCGTTTAGATTAAGAGATTTTACATACGAAATTGCGGCATCAGTTGTAGTACTTTCTGTAGAACGGGTATGGAGCGCTGCATCAGAGAGTGTGATTGTGTATTGTTCATAATTGTCTATACAAAACTCTCCGTCAGTCGTTTCGGATGCGAAAGCAGTAATGCTATTTGAGAGAAGCATGGTAAGAGATAGTAGAACACATAATGCTTGTTTCATAATTAGGCTCCTTTCGGTTGGTATAAACACTTTGTGCGCATGAAAAGTTGGTCGACAAGAACATATGAATGTGCATAGCGAAAAATATCACTTGTATAAGCTATGCGCCTGCCCTGCTGCTTTTAAGTTGCGACCTTCATGGCTTGCGGGAGAAATACTCAGGCTTGTGCAAATGCATTTTGGTAATAGCCATCGTCATTACATATTTTCACCTCCTGCCTTTCCTTCTTATCTATATAACGGTTTGGCTTCGGAAAAGGGACAAACTTTTTTTAAAATTATTTCGAATTCTACATTGTCGTTGAATTACCACTTTTCTTTGCACCCTGTTTGTGGTATAACTTGAAATAAACAGTCGACAAATTACCCACGAGGAACATGCTATGATGATACTCCTGTTTGGTGTTTTGAATGATGAACAGCGTGAGCTGGTCGAGCGGATATTCCGTGAGCACCGTGGTCGCTTTCTGCGTATTTCGTTCAAAATCGTGAAGTCAGAGGAGACCGCAGAGGATGTTGTTTCTACTGCATTTGTAAAAATTATGGACAACATCGGAAAAATCACCGATCTACCCTGTCCCCAAATGACCGCATTCTGCGTTACTATAGTGAAAAACGCTTCCGTTGATGTCCTTCGAGAGAGCCGCCGGAGCGCCCATCTTGACAGCTGGGACGGTGTTTCGGACGAAAGCTCCGATGACCTTGCCGACGAGTGCATACACAACGCCGATGTGCAAAAGCTCAGCGGGCTTATCGACCGGCTCGACCCCGATGACCGGCGCTTTGTCTATCTTCGCTATGCCGAGGAAATGGAATACAAGAAGATCGGACGACTGCTGAACATCTCAGAGGATGCAGCAAAAAAGCGTGGACAGCGGCTCGTCAAAAAGCTCAAAAAAATGTACGAGGGAGGTGAGCAGCATGGATTTGACTTGGCAGGCTCTGCTTCAAGAGGCGGCGGAAGCAAGCTTTGATAATACGGCAGATGCCCTCGCAGCCGCCGAAAATGACGGTTATATTTGTGCTGATTTAAGCCTATCGCAGGTCAATGAGCTGGGTGAGAAAATCTTGTTGTTGCCTCAGCAGGCGGTAACCTTGCTGCTTAGCAGATATTGCTTCCGCCTGTCCCCGGAGAAAACGGAGAAGCTCTTCGGTCTTGAAAATGCCAAGGGGCGCTTTTGCTTTTACAGGCAGCTGCTGTCGTCGAGCATGGGGCTTCCCGAGAACTGCGTTATCGCCGATGATCCACTCGAAAAAGCTTGCAAAATCGCCATGAAGGACTACCTGCACACCGAGTTTGAAGAGAGCAGCCGGACGCATAAGGTGCGGAAAAGGTTTTGGAAAACCGTTGCGGTTGCGGCGGTTACGGCGGCACTGCTGTTTACGACCTGCATGGCGGCAAGTGCGCAGTTTAGGGAGCGGGTCGTTTCATGGGTGGTCGAGACCTTCGAGGAATTCAGCATTTTTGAGGTGCACGGCGGCGAAAGACAGGACTTGACGGCTTATCACGCCACCTATCTGCCGGACGGTGCGGTTTTGGATGATACAACCGAACAGCCGGAGCTTATCCTATATGAGTATTCCGTCATCGAGGAGGCGGATCTGCGCATCTTGGTTAGCCAATCGGACACTCGGGTCATGCTCGACACCGAGGATGCGGAGGTCACACCGTTTGACAAAGGCGGGATGACGGGTTACTTCATTATGAAAGACGATGTGAGCTTTGTGTGCTTTGAGCGGGACGGCTGCTTCTTTGCTGTCTTTGGCTCAATCGACGCCGATGAGCTTTGGAAGATCGCCGCAGGTATTGAGAAAAAATAAAAAATTTTGTCCCCTTTTTCCTCCTTGTGCGTTATATGGGTGAT
>DQDL01000106.1:19232-19948 GCA_003533405.1 Clostridiales bacterium
TCCTTGTGCGTTATATGGGTGATATCCCAAAATGCATAAGGAGGATTTTTGTTATGCGTAAGAAAGTAATCACTACAGCAGTGTTGGTGATAGCTCTTTTTGCAATGTCTCAAGCAGAACCTGCATTAGCATCAAAAAATATCGCAGCTGATACCCAGTTATCAATTATAACAGCCAAAGAGATTGCTCCCCAATGGAATAGTACAAGCATGGTCAGCCCTACAATTTCGATTTCTGATAAGAAAATCTCGGCATCTGTAATAATTGCGCCTAAAAAACAATCGACAGCATCCAAGGGAACACTCTATCTTGAAAAGAAAAGTGGACGCAGCTGGAAGCCGGTTGCATCTTGGCCGATTAATGCAACTGGAACGGTCAAACTTGCCAAAACCTACACCGGCACATCAGGTATTACCTACCGCACGAGAGTGGTTGTTACAACCGGCGCAGATAAAATCGATAAAGCTTCTGATGAGCGTACGGTTTAAGAATGTTGGAAGGAAGTGTCAACTTCTAATTCTTTCTGTTCGGCGTTTAAAAGTCTGCTTCTTTTGAAGCGGAAAATATAAAAAGACAGGATTGGAACCTGCCTTTTTTGCTGCGTTAGAAAAGTGTTAGAAAAAAGCGGACATTTTAGAAGTGGATGAAAAAATTTAAAAGCCTGTAAACTAAACAGTTTACAGGCTTTTTCACATGGTGGAGATAAGCGGGATCGA
>DQDL01000106.1:20175-24370 GCA_003533405.1 Clostridiales bacterium
CCGGTTAGTGCGGTTACATACCCCTCTAAACCGGGTCAAAAGAGCGCTTCAATATGCGGGAATTTCTATTTAACTCAGTTAGTATATCTCCGGACTTGGAAGGATATAAGCATGGTTTTCAGGAAGTTGCGGTTTTTCCATGTCAAGTCCATAACCTTTGACTAATTGAGCCGCTCCCCCAGTGGAAACGATTTGGGCTAAAAAACAAGTCTGCATGTATGTTAATCGTAGTTTAGGCTTCTTTTCTTATCGAAGCTAGAAGGTCTGAATATGGCACCTTGAGATGATGGCAGTATGACAAACTTTAAAGGCTGTCTATTGTCTCCAGCAAAGCATATGCATAGCGTTTAGCTGCGGCATTGACAGCAGAGTCATTAATGCATAGGTGAAGATACAGAACGACAAGCAGGTGTATTGCCACACATAGGAAAAATGCTCTTTGTTCGTTCCAGGTGAATGTGCTAATGTTGGCAATAATATTAATACCAAAAAAGATTATAGCGACGATGTTAGCTCCAAGACCGACAGGCTTTAATCGTAGCATGTTCCGGATGTACCCATAATTGATGTTCTCCTCATATACCAACCGAAATGTTGTTGGCTCACGCGTTTTGGCCCGTAGCCAAGGAATAACATCGGCGCATAGTCTATCAACATCGCAAGGTTGACCCTTAGTATTTGGATCGATGCACGACAGCAGTGGTTGAAACTCAGGTTCCAACGATGCCAGCTTGCGATAGTAGCGAGCACGAGTCCCTGATGACAAAGCTGACGAGGGGGAGAGAAGCTCGGCAGCTGTATTTGGGGTAGACCGCTTTTCAATAGGCGAGCGATGTATACCAAGTAAGGCCTGGCACACAGTGACGCATACTGCAGATAAAATGATACCTTCAGCAATGGAAAAGGTCTCGTGTGATAGGCAGAGAATGTCGAAAATAAACGGGGCTGCGTAAAAGATGCTGACACAAACGCGAGCTCGGAGATTGTATGTGTCAAAAATATTTAGACTCATTGTTACGCCACCCTCTCATAAGCAAATCCAATTTGCTCCATTAGCGGTAGATGCGCAGAGTTTAGGGCATCCAACTCTGAGTCGGTAACGTCAAATGAGAGGCCAAAAGCGCCACCATCATAGCAACAGGCTTCCCCTCTCTCATTCACTTTACTGTAGTAGATTTGCTTTTGTTTAAGTAATGGAACCACAATAGCTGGATAACAGGAATTGATAATTTTTATTTTCCGCTCAAGTTCCAAGCGGTGTTCTGCAAAATAGTCCAAAATCCACGGATAGTGACCATATAGAATTACGATATCGTCGTTTCTAAACGGAAAACTTCTTAATTCAATGAAATTGGCGGTGCGTTGCACCTCGATAAAATAGAAGTGGAAAGTGTGTAGTAGGTAATCTTTGCGAGACGCAAGTTCAGGTTCGAAAAGGGGTTGCAGGATATAGTTCATCGATGGCGTCACGCTCCTTTCAATAGTAGATGCCCAATGTACGGCGGGGAGAATATCCGCTTCCAGTAGAACCGATGTTTGCGGGATAATGGATATCGCCAGTGGCTGTTTTATGAACAATTTTTCCAAGGGTTTTCAGCTTAAGTGAGCCTCCATTGCTATTTCCTGTGTTGTCACTAACAAGATAGATGGTACTGTTCTTGCCACGCTTGGCGTCAAAAATTTTATCAGCAGTATCGGGTTTCCCGTGATGTGGAAGCTGGATTACAGAATAATCATCGAGTTTATCTCTAATAGCTTCAAAAGAGGCATCACCACAGAGGAGACAACGGGTCTGTGCAAAATCAATAGATACCTGTACACTAGCAGCGTTGATAACCGTCTCAGCGTCAATACGGTCGCTCTCATTAGGATCCAGCGCTTTGGCAATTGTGTCAAGCGCATATTCTTCTGTAGGGCCTACGATACTTATTCCAGGGACAACCTCGTTGGCAGTAAGGGCATCAACAAGTTCCACCTGTTTGCTCAGGCTAGCGATGTTGTCATAGACCTTTTTAATTCGCTCTCCTATTGAATGTTCTGTCACTCGCCCATCATCTAACAGCTTAAGGACTTCCTCTTTATGCCTTAAGAACAGTTGGGTATAGACCTTGGAGACCAGTCCTTTCTCAACCAGATAGGGAATGCCGTTGAAGTGGTCCGCGTCATTGTGGGACAAGATGACAATGGCTTTAGAAAAGCCGTTGTCGGACATATAAGTCTCAACCCTCTTGGCATGTTCTTCGCAACCACAATCATATACCACAAGGGCAGTTCCTGTATTAAGCAAGAGACAATCACCATAGTTGGGGCCCTGAGGATCATAAGATTTTGCGCTTAATATAAGTAAATTCATAAAATTTCTCCTTAGTATTTAAAGTGTTGGTACCATATTCAGTTTTCAAGGTGCACGCAAATGAAAGATGCCACTCCATCACCAGCCACAGATAGTGTAGCGCAAAAATTGAGATTTGTAAATATATTTTTTGATATTTTGTAACTTGGGGTTTCGTAAATTACAAAAAGTTAGTTTTATCGGATGAATTTCTCTAGACAACAGGCAAAATGCTTGCTATAATGAGATTTGGAGGGGATCAAATGTTCACGTCAATTCATCTTGAAAATTATAAAACTTTTTCAAATATAACTGTGGATTTATCGCAGAAAAGTGGTGTCCCCAAGAGCCTAGTCCTCATCTATGGGGAAAACGGTGCAGGCAAATCCAATTTTGCTGCAGCTTTTTATACTCTTGCAGAAACAATGCGGACTATGGATATTCGGGATTTCCTTCAAGATTTTATGTCAAAAAATAAGGAAATTGCAGAGAACGAAAGTTTACTAAAGATGCTCCGCATACGATTCCGCGATATGGAGGCAATTGTACAAGATGCTCGGGCTATAGGAGCCACCGGAAATCTTGTCCTTGATTTTTCTTTTGTAATTAAAGGAAAAAAGGGGCGGTACCTTATCGAAATGGATGATAAGGAAATCGTTCACGAGCGATTGGAATATACTCTTGAAAAAAATAAAGGGTTATATTTTGACATTACTTCATCGTCGAAAAAACTCAATGAAAAAGTATTTGTAGATAAAGGGTTTTTAACGGATATCCAGTCAAGCTTAACAAAATTTTGGGGGAAACACTCTCTTCTAGCAATTTTACAGCATGAGACAAATGACAAGACTAGTAGCTATTTTGACAGTGCAATATCAAAACAATTTCAAATATGTTTAGCGGATCTAATGAACCTCTCGTGCAAAGTTAAATGCCCCAATACTCCAGAACGAGGTGTGATTGGTCTTGTTCATCCAATGCTGAGTGATTTAGATAGAGGGGATATCCGCATTGAACAGGGTACAGAACTAATGCGAGTAGAAGCAATGCTGAATTGCTTTTTGCCCAAAATTAGTAAAGATATCAAAAGTGTATATTATAAAAAGGAAAGCCGGGACAACACCATTTTTTATGAGCTTTTCACTCAGCAAATGATTTCAGGTAGATTGTGTGATGTACCGTTTGATCTAGAATCTACAGGCACACAAGCAATTCTTGAGTTGCTACCCTTCTTCTTGACAGCTGCGACAGGGTCTGTGGTTGTACTTGACGAACTCGATACTGGAATTCATGACGTACGTATACGCGATATTCTATTGTCCGTGCGATCTGAAATCTCAGGCCAATTGATAATCACTACGCACAATACACTGTTGATGGATTCTGACTTGGATGCAAATACATTTTATATTATAAGCAAAGATGAAAACGGAAATCGTCACCTTAGTTGCATTACGGATTCCGTTGAGCGTGTTCATCCAAAGCATAATATCCGGAACAGATATCTTCTAGGTGAATACAATGGTATTCCCCAAACGACTGATATCTCACTCAAGGAACTGCTTGACGTTCTTAACAAAACATTGGAGTCCAGTGAACTATGATAAATATACAAGGTTGAATTTTTACAAAATTTGAGAACAACGCCGCCCAACAGGACAATGGGCGGCGTTTTCATATATAAAACCATGAAGGGAGGTCGCTTCCAACCGGTGATAAGGTACAATAAGTTGCGCAAATTGAAAATCGCATAAAAGAAGACATAGCTTGCAGGCTCTGGTAGAATGAAGTAACGACACACCATTCTGAAAGGAGACAGCAAACTATGTCCGAGAAAATTGTACAGCTGAACGAGGAAATTAT
>DQDL01000016.1:0-381 GCA_003533405.1 Clostridiales bacterium
AAGGGCATCCGCCTTACCTGCATGAAAATTACCGGCGGCAGCTTAAAAAACCGTAACGAGATAAACGGCGAAAAGGTCACGGGCATCCGCATTTACTCGGGCGCAAAGTTCGAAGCCGTCGATGAGGCGGCAGCGGGCACAGTATGCGCCGTTCAGGGCTTGTCGGAGACTTCCCCGGGGCAGGGGCTCGGCTGCGAAAGCAAGGGTGCTGTGCCCATTTTGGAGCCGGTGATGGCCTACCGCATCAACCTCCCCAAGGGCGTTGACGCACGCACGGCGCTTCCAAAGCTGCGGCAGCTTGAGGACGAGGATCCCATGCTGCGCATCATGTGGAACGAGCAGCTCAGGCAAATTCGTGTGCAGCTCATGGGCAGGGTGCAG
>DQDL01000016.1:602-770 GCA_003533405.1 Clostridiales bacterium
GTGCAGCTCATGGGCAGGGTGCAGACCGAGGTGCTGTGCGCTCTTATAAAGGAGCGCTTCGATATGGATGTCACGATGGATCTCGGCGGCATCATGTACCGTGAGACGATAAAAGCGCCTGTTTTGGGTGTCGGACACTTTGAGCCGCTGCGGCATTACGCCGAGGTG
>DQDL01000016.1:1021-1257 GCA_003533405.1 Clostridiales bacterium
GCTGCGGCATTACGCCGAGGTGCACCTGGTGCTGGAGCCGACCGGGCAGGGCAGCGGTATAAGCATTTGCAGCGACTGCCCCGAGGATATGCTCTCTCGCGAGTGGCAGCAGAGCATACTCACAAGTCTCGCATCAAAGGAACACAAGGGCGTGCTCACGGGCTCGCCCATAACCGATATTCGCATCCGGCTCATCGCCGGCAGGGCGCATGTCAAGCACACCGAGGGCGGCGACT
>DQDL01000016.1:1417-7869 GCA_003533405.1 Clostridiales bacterium
TCAAGCACACCGAGGGCGGCGACTTCAGAGAGGCCGCCTGCCGTGCGGTGCGTCAGGGGCTTATGAAGGCCGAAAGCGTGCTGCTTGAGCCGTGGTATGAGTTCACACTCGAGGTGCCGCCGGAGCAGATAGGCCGTGCCATAAGCGATATAAGAGCCATGAGCGGCGAGTTTGAGACCGAGGGCAGCAGCGTCATACACGGGCTTGCACCTGTTTCCAAGCTCAACGGCTATGCCGCCGAGCTTGCATCCTACACCTCCGGAAGGGGCAGGTTCACGACCATGCCCGCAGGGTACAGACCCTGTCACAACACGCAATCGGTACTCGACAGCATCGACTACGACCCCGAGGCCGACCTTGAAAACACGCCGGACTCGGTATTCTGCTCGCACGGAGCGGGCGTTGCGGTCAAGTGGGATAAGGTCGAGGAGCATATGCACATAGATACCGGCTACGGCAGGGAAAAGACCCCCGAGCCCGTGTACCGTCCCCGCAACTTCAGCCTTGACGACAAGGAGCTTGAGGCGATAATGGAGCGGGAGTTCGGCCCCATCCGCCGCCGTGAGTACACCAGACCCGTGTCGGCGGCTGCGCAAAGCGTTGTTATAGAGCCGACAAAGCGGGAGTATCTCATCGTCGACGGCTACAACCTGCTGTTTGCGTGGGATGAACTGAACGAGCTTGCTAAGGACGACCTTGACCTAGCAAGGACACGGCTAATTGATACCTTAAAAAGCTACCGTGGCTTTAAGGACTGCGAGCTTGTCTTGGTGTTCGACGGCTACAAGGTCGAGGGAAACCCCGGCGAGCGTGAGACCGAGGGCATACATATCGCCTACACAAAGCAGAACGAGACGGCCGACATGTATATAGAAAAGCTTGCAAACGACATCGGCAAAAACTACGCCGTGCGGGTCATAACGAACGACAGCCTTATTCGTCTGTCGGCGCTGCGCTCTGGCGTTCTGCGCATGTCGTCGGGCGAGTTTATAAACGAGCTTAAATTTGCAAAGCAGCAAATTGCGGAGTATCTTGATGGAAAACGATGAACTTTTAAAAAGAGCGGCTGACCTGTCTGAGCGCTGCGAGCGCACCTCATCCGTCACGCACACGGCGTTTTTGACACCCGCCGAGCAGTTTGCACTCACAAAGTGGGCAGCAACGGCAGGTTGCAATATGCTTCTCACCGGCGGACACCCCGACTGCGAGCGCAAGGCTGCGTTCTTCCTGCCGTTTTACATGGACGAGGAAGATTTGGATGCCGCCGACTACATCTGCGCCGTCACCGCAAAGGCCGGCTTCGGTGAGCCTGCGCACCGTGATTATATGGGCGCTGCGCTGGGACTCGGCATCAAGCGTGAGTGGCTCGGCGATATCTGGGTGTCGGGCGACACGGCAACGATTTTCTGCCTGCCGAGCGTCGAGCGGCACTTGCTCGACGGACTTGACAAGGTCGGCAGATATGGGGTAAAGACCGCAAAAATCGAACTCAACGAGCTTAAAGCTCCCGAACGCAAGGTCAAAAAGGTGACCTTTTCGGTCAAGAGCCTGCGCTTTGACGCAGTGTGCGCCGGAATGTTCAATCTCTCACGCACTGCCGCTGCCGAGCGCATAACGGCAGGTGACGCAAGCTTAAATTACTCCGTGTGCATGAAGCTTGACAGCGCTGTTCACGAGGGCGATGTCATCTCCCTGCGAGGCTGCGGCAAGGGTACGGTCGGCGCAGCGGGCGGCATATCCAAAAAAGGTCGGCAGTTTATATCAGCAGAGATCTACAAATAATAAGCAGGGCTTAATAACCCCTGTTTTTATTATTTTCTATATAATTCGTAAAAATATTTATATAAAACCCTTGACAAATTAGAAAAACGAGACTATGATATACCCAAAGGGAAAAAAGAAAGGCAGACGAACATGAAAAAGACATTATATAGCTTAATGCTCAGTGAAGATGTGGTTGCCGAGGTAGACCGTCTGGCGCACCGTATGGGTACCAATCGCTCGAACCTCATCAATCAGATCCTTGCCGAGCATGTTAATTTGGTCACCCCCGAGCGCAGGATAAACGACATTTTCTCGGCTATCGAGCAGCTCATGACCCCGTCAAGGGAGCTTGTGCCGTTTGTCTCGCCCAATGCGATGACCATGTCGCTCAAGTCGTCGCTGGAGTATAAGTACCGACCCACCGTCAAGTACGAGGTCGAGCTTTATCGTGGCGACAGCGACTGTCTCGGCGAGCTGACCGTCATTTTCCGCACGCAGTCGGCGGCGCTCATTCGCTCGATGAGCGAGTTTTTCCGCATTTGGAAGAGCATCGAGGATGCGCACCTGCGGCCGCTTTTGGGCGCAAACGCCCCGAAGTATGCGCTGTATGACGGCAAGTTTATCCGCTCCATCGCAATTCCGAACCGTGACTGCAGCTCCGACGAGCTTGCAGGCGTGCTCTCGGAATACATCAAGCTCTTCGACTCAATGATGAAGGGCTACCTCTCCGGACGCTTTGACGCAAGGGATATCGAGGCATGCTACTTCTCAATGCTCAGAAGGATGGAAATTTTGATATAAGGAGGTCAGTGCCATGAATGCACAGAACTTCACACAGAAAACAATTGAGACTATACAGACTGCGCAGTCGATGGCGCAGGAGAATCAGAACCAATATATAACGCCGGAGCATATCCTGTATGCTCTTGTCGATCAGGACGGCGGACTCATCCCGTCGCTGCTCGGCAAAATGGGCGTTGACTGCAACACCGTGCTTGCAGAGCTCGACACCGCAATTGCGGCGCTGCCCAAGGTCACGGGCGACACGGATGTGTACCTGTCCCGTGAGGCCGACAGGGTGATGCAGGCAGCCGAGAAATCGGCAAAGAGCCTCGGCGACGAGTACCTTTCCGTCGAGCATTTGATGATAGGTATTTTTGCCGCCGCAACACCGGCAGTGAAGCGCATTTTGGCAGACCACGGCATCACGAAGTCTGCTTTTACCGCCGAGCTTGCCAAGGTCAAGAACGGCCCCGTTACGAGCGATAACCCCGAGAATACCTATGACGCACTTAAAAAGTACGGCACCGACCTTGTCGAGCGTGCCAGAAAGCAGGAGCTTGACCCGGTCATCGGCCGTGATAACGAGATAAGGAATGTCGTTCGCATTCTGTCGAGAAAGACGAAGAACAACCCTGTTCTCATAGGCGAGCCCGGTGTCGGCAAGACCGCCATCGCCGAGGGACTTGCCCAGCGTATCGTCCGCGGCGATGTCCCCGAAGGACTTAAGGATAAGACGATATTCTCGCTCGACATGGGCGCACTCATTGCCGGTGCAAAGTACCGCGGCGAATTTGAGGAGCGTCTGAAGGCCGTTCTGGAGGAGATCAAGCAGTCCGAGGGCAAGATAATCCTCTTTATCGATGAGCTGCACACCATAGTCGGTGCCGGCAAGACCGAGGGCAGCATGGACGCAGGCAACCTCTTAAAGCCTATGCTTGCACGAGGTGAGCTGCACTGCATCGGTGCGACAACGCTCGACGAGTACCGAAAGTACATCGAAAAGGATGCCGCCCTTGAGCGTAGGTTCCAGCCCGTTATGGTCGACGAGCCGACGGTCGAGGACACGATATCCATTCTCCGTGGCCTTAAGGAGCGCTACGAGGTGTACCACGGCGTTCGCATTCACGATAACGCCCTTGTCGCCGCCGCAACGCTTTCCGACCGGTATATAACCGACCGTTTCCTGCCTGATAAGGCGATAGACCTTGTTGACGAGGCCTGCGCCCTCATCCGCACGGAGATAGACTCCATGCCCGCAGAGCTTGACGATGTCCGCCGCAAGATAATGCAGCTCGAGATCGAGGAAATGGCGCTTAAAAAGGAGACCGACCGTCTCTCGATGGAGCGTCTTGAGAAGCTCAGCGAGGAGCTTGCAAACCTCAAGGATAAGTTCAAGGAGCAGAAGTCCCGCTGGGAAAGTGAGAAGAGCAGTGTTGATGAGGTCAAGAACCTCAAGGCTGAGATCGAGAAGATGCACGCCGATATCGAGAATGCCCAGCTCAGATACGAGTATGAGACCGCCGCAAAGCTCAAATACTCCGACCTCCCCGCACTTGAGCGTAAGCTCCAAGAGGCGGAGAAAAGCAGCGAGGAGCGTAAGTCAAACAGCATGGTGCATGACACCGTGACCGAAGAGGAGATAGCCGGTATCGTCGCAAAGTGGACGGGTATCCCCGTGGCAAAGCTCATGGAGGGCGAAAGAGAAAAGCTTTTGCACCTTGACGATGTTCTACACCGCAGGGTGATAGGTCAGGACGAGGCAGTGCAGAAGGTCACCGAGGCCATTTGGCGCTCCCGTGCCGGTATCGCAGACCCGAACCGTCCCATCGGCAACTTCATGTTCCTTGGCCCGACCGGCGTCGGCAAGACGGAGCTTGCAAAGGCGCTTGCCGAGTGCCTGTTTGACGATGAGCACAACATCGTGCGTATCGATATGACCGAGTACATGGAGAAATTCTCCGTCTCCCGCCTTATCGGTGCACCTCCCGGATATGTCGGCTATGATGAGGGCGGCCAGCTGACCGAAGCCGTGCGCAGAAAGCCGTACTCCGTCGTCCTGTTCGATGAGATCGAAAAGGCACACCCCGATGTTTTCAACATCCTGCTGCAAATTCTCGACGACGGCAGAATTACCGACTCGCAGGGCAGAACGGTCGACTTTAAAAACACCATAATCATAATGACCTCTAACCTCGGCAGTCAGTATCTGCTCGACGGCATCGACGATGACGGCAATATCACAGAGGACGCTAAAAACAGCGTGTTCGGCGAGCTGCGCAGACAGTTCAGACCGGAGTTTCTCAACCGTCTTGACGAGATCATCTGCTTCAAGCCCCTCACCAAGACAGAGCTTAACGGCATCATCGATATCCTTACGGAATCGCTCAAAAAGCGGCTTGCCGACAAGACCTTGGGTCTTGAGATCACCGACGCCGCAAAGCAGCTCATCATTGAGCGTGGCTTTGACCCGGTGTTCGGCGCAAGACCGCTCAAGAGATACCTGCAGGCAAGCGTCGAGACGCTTATCGCAAAGACGATACTGTCCGGCGAGATGGAAGCCGGTCATGTCATCACGATCGATGTCGAAAACGGCGAGCTCGTTTGCAAATGATAAGAAAAAATCCCGAATCCTCACTGATTCGGGATTTTGTATTTATTGTCTTCAAAAAATTCGAGCACGACTTCGATAAAACGCTCCGTTGCCGGTGACGGGCGGCGGCCTTTCTTGACGGCGACGCCGATATCACGGTACTGCGGCGGATCAAACTCCTTAAGGCATATATTAAACGGCATGCGCTTCGTGACAAGCTCGGAGAGCATCGAAACTCCCAGACCGCTCTCGACCATTGCCATGACCGAGTAGTCGTCGTTGACCTCGCAGTAGGTGCTCAGCGGCGAGCTTATAAGATCCTTGAAGCTTTCGTATATCTTCGAGACCTCGTTGTTCGACTCCTCCGTGAGCCTGACGATGCGCTCCTGACTTAAATGCGCCATAGGGTAGACCCTTGCGTCTGCCAGCGGGTGATCCGGCGGCAGCACGGCGAGCATGCGGTCACGCATGAGCATCGTGACATCAAGATCGGGCGAGAACGGGGCGCTTATAAAGCCGCAGTCAATCTCACCTGCGCACAGGGCGTCCTCGGTGTCGGAATACTCCATGTTCTGAAGCTGGAAGATTATCCTCGGATAGCGCAGCTCGAACTCCTTGAGAATCGCAGGCAGGCACTGTGTGGAAAAGCTCGAGCACGAGCCGATGCGGATGAAGCCGGTCTCCAGCCCCTTAAGGGCGTTTGCCTGCTCCTGCAATGCCTCGAAGCGTGAGCACATTTCCTTTATATACGGCAGCAGCATAACACCGTCGGACGACAGCGACAGGCCGCCCCTGTTCCTGCGCAGAAGATTGAGGTTCCAGTCATCCTCGAGGTCGGCGATCATGCGACTGACGGCGGACTGGGTGTAGCCCATTGCCTCGGCCGCCTTTGTAATGCTGCCGAGCTCGGCCACCTTGACGAATGCCTGATACTTCTGAATCGCCATAAAAACCTCCCGATACTCATTGTTCATGCCGCAGCATGAGGGTATGCGTTTGTGTAATACTCGGTCAGTATAACCTATCTGTAAAGAATAATCAAGGGTGAATAAATTAACTATATTCCAAAAAATCATAATCATTATGATTTTTATTCTCTTGCGTAATAGAAACGTACAGTGTATATTATAGCCGAAGCGAAGACAGATACACGATTTGTCCATACTTTCTTTATTATCCTTCAGGAACTCTCCATCCTGATAAATAATTATCTCCATCTCTCCAATTGATCGGCGCTGTTACCGACCGGTGCCGTCAAAAAAACTGACGCAGAAATTTTTTCTGCGTCAGTTTTTTTTCAGCGTGTCAAAAAAGT
>DQDL01000054.1:0-5714 GCA_003533405.1 Clostridiales bacterium
GACGGCTCGATGAGGATGCGGTCGGGGTGATGCTCCTCAATGACCTTTTTAAGCGCCTTCGTGAAGTCGCCGACGAGGGTGCAGCAGATGCAGCCGGAGTTCATTTCGGTTATCTCAACGCCTGCGTCCTTGAGAAAGCCGCCGTCAACGGCTATCTCGCCGAATTCGTTCTCGATGAGGACGAGCTTTTCGTTTTTGTAGCCCTCTGCAATGAGCTTGCGGATGAGCGTGGTCTTGCCTGCGCCCAAAAATCCGGAGAAAATGTCTATCTTAGTCAAGGTTATTACCTCCAAAATAAAATACTTTTTAACAACATTATATTATAACATCCCCGTCAAGTGCTGTAATTAGTTGAAAAATCATTATAATGTGTTATAATATAAATTCTAATAGTGTTTGTATTTTATTTGGAGGGTTAACATATGGCAAAGAAACAGTTTAAGGCCGAGAGCAAGAGACTGCTCGACCTGATGATCAACTCAATTTACACCAATAAGGAGATATTCCTGCGTGAGATTATCTCCAATGCATCCGACGCAATCGACAAGCTGTGCTACCTGTCGCTGACCGACGATAAGGTCGGCCTTGACAGAGCCGATTACCGCATCCGCATCACCGTCGACAAGGACAAGCGCCTCATCACCGTGTCCGACAACGGCATCGGCATGACCAAGGCGGAGGCGGAAGCAAACCTCGGCGTTATCGCAAAGTCGGGCTCTTACAAGTTCAAGGGCGAGATGGACGCTTCCTCCGCCGAGAGCGAGGATCTTTCCATCATCGGTCAGTTCGGCGTGGGCTTCTACTCGGCGTTCATGATAGCCGACAAGGTCACCGTTATAAGCCGCAAGTACGGCGAGGAGACCGGCGTTCAGTGGGAGAGCACCGGCGCTGACGGCTACACCGTCACCGACTGCGACAAATACGCCGTCGGCACGGATGTCATCATGCATGTCAAGGAGGACACCGACGAGGAGATCTACGGCTCGTTCCTCGAGATCTGGAAGCTCAAGGCGCTGGTTAAAAAATACTCCGACTATGTCCGCTGGCCGATAGTCATGGACATCACCCGTCAGGAGGAGCAGCCCACCGGCGAGACCGACAAGGACGGCAACCCCGTCATGCAGAAGGTCAATGTAACAAAGCCCGAGACCGTTAACTCCATGGTGCCCATCTGGCAGCGCAGCAAGGCCGATGTCACCGACGAGGAATGCGCCGAGTGGTATAAGGAAACTACCCGTGATCAGACAGACCCCGCAGTCGTTCTGCGAGTAAATGCCGAGGGCAATGTGTCGTACAAGGCGATGCTCTTTGTCCCGGGCAAGGATATCGACAACGAGATGAGCGGTGCGACCAAGAAGGGCATCAAGCTCTACTGCAACGGCGTGCTCATTCAGGAAAACTGCGACAAGCTCGTGCACGATTACTTCGACTTTGTCCGCGGCGTTGTCGATTCCCCCGACCTGAGCCTGAATATCTCCCGTGAGATACTCCAGCACAACCGCCAGCTCAAGGTCATCGGCCAGAACCTTGAAAAGAAGATAAAGGGCGAGCTTGAGAAGATGATGAAGGACGACCGCCCGAAATACGAGCAGTTCTGGAAGAACTTCGGCATCCACATCAAGTGCGGCGTGTGCGACGAGTACGGCAGATACACCGACTTCCTCAAGGATCTGCTGATATTCTACACCTCCGAGGAGAGCCAGCAGACGCTCAAGGAGTATCACGACAATATGCCCGAGAGCCAGAAGGCCATTTACTACTGCACCGCCGACACCGTCAAGCACGCAATGAGCCTGCCCCAGTGCGAGGATGTGCGCTCGAGAGGCTATGAGATACTCTACCTCACGCACCCCATCGACGAGACCGTTTTGCAGCAGCTTCGTATGTACGAGGGCAAGCCCTTTACGAATATCATCACCGACGATCTCGGCTTCCAGACCGAGGAGGAGAAGAAGGCTGCCGAGGAGCAGACCGTGCAGAACAAGGAGCTTTTCGACTTCATGGTCGAGAGCATCGGCGACGAAAACCTCAAGAAGGTCACGCTCTCGAGCAAGCTCGTGTCCTCGTCCTGCTGCCTTACCACGCAGGGCGGACTGACGCTCGAAATGGAAAAGTATTTCCGCAACGGCCCGAGCGAAGCAATGCGCAATTTGAGAGCCGAGCGTGTGCTTGAATTAAACGGCGAGCACCGTGCGTTCAAGGCAATTAAGGAAGCATATGACGCAGGCGACAAGGACAAGGCCGCAGCCCTCAGCAAAATACTCTACGCACAGGCGGAGCTTATCGCAGGCGTGGAAATTGAAGACCCGACAACTTATGCTGAATTAGTCACCGGACTGTTTTAACTGACGGGTCAATTTCCGCCCATACTGCGTTAAAGCCCTAGGAAATACACGCAGGTATTCCCGTCGGCCTTCGCCTTGTCTGGACGAAAATTATCTCCGTCAGAAGGACGGAAAAAGAGTATATCTATTGAAAAAACCTCATAGGAGTTGCGATGAGAAAACGACTTGGAATTTACATTCACATACCGTTCTGCGTGTCGAAATGCGGCTACTGCGACTTTTACTCCGTCCCGGGCGGCAAGCAGCGCATGCCCGACTATCAGTCGGCGCTTTTAAGCCACATCAGCGAATCGGCAGGCAACATCTCCGCCTATGAGGTCGACAGCATCTATATAGGCGGCGGCACGCCCAGCTGCTACGGCGCACAGCGCATCGTCGAGATATTAGACGAGCTAAAGCGTCTCGGCAATGTCCGGCTCGATTCGGAGATAACCATGGAGGTCAATCCCGACACGGTGCGGCTTGACGACCTCAAGCTCCTGCGCCGTGAGGGCGTGGACAGGCTGTCTATCGGCGTGCAGTCGGCCAATAACGACATTTTGAAAATGATAGGCCGCAGACATAATTTCAAGCAGGCGCAGATGGCGGTGGAAAACGCACGCCGGGCCGGCTTTGAAAATGTGAGCCTCGACCTCATCTACGGTCTGCCGAGCCAGACCAAGGGCGACTGGGCGGAAACGCTTCAGGCCTGCATCGAGCTGCACCCCGAGCATCTGTCGTGCTACGGGCTCAAGCTCGAGGAGGGCACGCCCATGTACCACAGCTATCTGAACTCGCCGCTTTTGCCGGACGATGACGAGCAGGCGGACATGTACCTGTATACCGTCGAGGCGCTCTCGCACTACGGCTACAAGCAGTACGAGATATCGAATTTCGCAATCCCCGGCTACGAGTCACGGCATAATCTTAAATACTGGCAGCTTGACGATTACATGGGCTTCGGCCCGGGCGCACACTCGTGCGTGGGAAACCTCCGCTACAGCTATGTGCGCAGCCTCGATAAGTACATTTCCGCCGTCAACGGCGACTCGATGATAATCGACGAGTACGAGGAGATAGTCCCCGTGCAGAGGGCTGCCGAGTATATCATGCTCGGTCTGCGCACGACCCACGGCATCTCTGAGGCCGAGTACCATCGGGTGTATCTCAGCGATTGGTCGCCGCTTGAGCGCAAGCTCGAGGAATTTGCGCAGCAGGGCTGGGCAAAAAAGACCGGGGATCGCTGGAGCTTAACTCCGGCGGGCATGCTCGTTTCAAACTCGCTCATCAATGCGGTCATCGAGGCGCAGACCGGCGCCAAGGTCGAGATAAATCCGTGGATGAAGGAAGCCTTCGACGCCGCCGAGAAGCAGGAGCTTCCCGAGGGCGATATCGAGCGCTTCGAGGCGTTTTACAGGAAAAAGGCCGGTCGCTGACGAGAGGATAAGCAGATGGCAAGAAGAAAGAAAGAGGAAAACCTCCACAGAAAAAACAGACCCAAGAACGGCAGGAAAAACGCCGTCTTGGCGGTCGTTCTGGTGCTCGTTTTAGTCGCAGCGCTTGCACTCGCAGGCGCAGTCGTCGTCGGCAAGACCTCCGTTATCCACCCGAACATGGTGCTGAACGGCGTCGAGGTCGGCGGCATGACGGTCGACAAGGCCGAAAAAGCCCTGAGCGACTCCGGCTGGGAAGCGCAGGGCGACAGCGAGGTGAGCGTCACGCTCCCGGGCGACTTTAAGATAACCGTCAACTCCGAGGAGGCAGGGCTCAAGCTCACGAGCCGTGAGGCCGCCGAGGCCGCCTACGCTTACGGTCACAGCGGCAATCTCATAAACGACCTCAAGGCGTATTTTAAATGTATAACGGGCAAGGTCGGCTCGGCCGATGTGCTCGCCACGGCAAATGCCGAGGGCGTGCGGGCGAAGGTCGATGCCGCACTCAAGGAATATGACGAGTTTCTGAAGCAGGGCTACCGTGTTGACACGGAAAATGCCAAGCTTGAGCTTATAAAGGGCGGCGAGAGCGTCAGGGTCGATGCCGAGGAGCTGTGCTCGCTTATAGTCAAGGCCTTTGACGACAAGACCTACAAGGCCAGCTACACCGCCAAGGTCGATGACGCCGAAAGCGTCGATTTTAATAAGATACACGATGAAATTTACGCCGAGATGGTCGAACCGAAGTATGACACCGAGACCAAGAAGGCCACCGAAAGCACCGTGGGCGTCGACTTTGATGTCGAGCAGGCGCAGAAGCTTTGGAACGATGCCGCACCGGGAGATACCGTCACCGTGCCGCTTACGGTCACAAAGCCCAAGCACTCGTCCGAGGAGCTTAACAAGATGCTTTTCCGTGATAAATTGGGCGCTCAGACCACCGTTTACCGCTCAAGCGCAGCGGGCAGAGCGACAAATGTCGAGCTGTCGGCGGCGAAGATAAACGGCGTGGTGCTGAACCCCGGCGAGGTGTTCGACTACAACGCCGTCGTCGGAAAGCGCACCGCCGAAGCGGGCTTCAAGGTCGCAGGCGCATACGCAGGCGGCAAGGTCGTGCAGGAGGTCGGCGGCGGCATCTGCCAGACCTCGTCCACGCTCTACTGTGCGGCGCTGTTTGCAAATCTCGAGATAACCCAGCGTGACTGCCACATGTTCGCCGTCGGCTATGTCCCCTGGGGCATGGATGCGACCGTGAGCTGGGGCGGCCCGGAGTTTCGGTTCAAAAACAACCGTGACTACCCGATAAAGATAGTCGCCAAGACCGAAAACCGTGAGCTGACCATTGAGATCTGGGGCACGGATGTCGACGGCAGCTATGTCGAGATGACAAACTCCGTCTCCACGGTCTACAGCAGCAAATACCCCTCCGTTGCGGTCGGCACCAAGGCCATCACCTACCGCAATGTTTACGATAAGGACGGCAAGCTTTTAAGCCGCACCAAAGAGGATGTCAGCGTTTATAACTACCATCCCGAGGATATAAAGTGGCCGTCACCCTCGCCCTCGGCAACGCCGAAGCAAACCAAGACCCCAACGGTGTCCGCAAGCCCTTCGGGCTCTGCTGCCCCTTGAGAATATAAGACAGGAGAACGAAAATGGAAAAGGGAACATTCTACATCACAACACCTATCTACTACCCCTCCGATAAGCTGCATATCGGTCACACCTACTGCACTGTCGCAACCGACACCATCGCAAGATACAAGCGCATGTGCGGCTACGATGTCATGTTTCTCACGGGCACCGATGAGCACGGCCAGAAGATAGAGGAAAAGGCCAAGGCCGCCGGTGTCTCGCCGCAGGAGTTCGTTGACAATATCGTCACCGGCAAGGGCGGCATCAAGGATCTGTGGAAGCTCATGAACATCTCCAACGACCGCTTCATCCGCACCACCGA
>DQDL01000054.1:5785-9023 GCA_003533405.1 Clostridiales bacterium
ACGACCGCTTCATCCGCACCACCGATGACTACCATGTCAAGGCCGTACAGCGCATCTTCAAGAAGATGTACGACAACGGCGATATCTACAAGGGCGCATACAAGGGTATGTACTGCACCCCCTGCGAAAGCTTCTGGACGGAAAGCCAGCTCGTTGACGGCAAGTGCCCCGACTGCGGCAGAGAGGTCCACTACGCCGAGGAGGAGGCATATTTCTTCCGCCTTTCCAAGTACGCAAAGCCCGTGCAGGAGCTGCTGGAAAGCGGCGAATTTCTCGAGCCGGCTTCCCGTGTCAACGAGATGATAAACAACTTCATAAAGCCCGGCCTTGAGGATCTGTGCGTGTCCCGCACCAGCTTCAGCTGGGGCATCCCCGTCGATTTTGACCCGGGTCATGTCGTGTATGTCTGGGTCGATGCGCTGTTTAACTACTGCACCGCCATGGGCTTCATGAACGATAAGTACGACGATTACGATAAGTTCTGGCCCGCCGATGTCCACATCGTCGGCAAGGAGATAGTCCGCTTCCACTCGATAATCTGGCCGGCAATGCTCATGAGCATGGGTATGCCCCTGCCCAAGAAGGTCTACGGCCACGGCTGGCTCGTCATCGACGGCGGCAAAATGTCGAAGTCCAAGGGCAATGTCGTGGATCCGTACATGCTCGCCGACATGTTCGGCGTGGACGCTCTGCGCTTCTTCCTGCTGCGCACCTTCCCGTTCGGCTCGGACGGCAACTTCTCAAATGAGCTGCTTATAAGCACCATCAATACCGACCTTGCAAACGACCTCGGCAATCTGGTTTCCCGCACCACCGCAATGGCGGTGAAATACTTCGGCGGCACGCTGCCTTGTGAGCGTGAGCACGATGCTCTCGACGATGAGCTTGTTTCCATGGCAAAGGCGCTGCGTGAAAAGTACGCTTTCCAGATGGACAAGTTCCAGCTCCACCTTGCGCTCGAGGAGATCTTCAAGGTCATCCAGCGTGCAAATAAGTACATTGACGAGACCGCACCCTGGGTGCTTGCAAAGGACGAGACCAAGAAGGCTCGCCTTGCAACGGTTCTTTATAACCTGCTTGAGACCCTGCGCATCTGCCTTGTGCTGTTGGCCCCGTTCATTCCCGACAGCTGCGCCAAAGCCTTTGAGCAGATAGGCGCAGATGCAGCTTGCACCACTTGGGACAGCGCCGAGATTTTCGGCGTCCTGCCCGAGACCGTCACCGTCCACAAGGGCGAGACGCTCTTCCCCCGTGTCGACATGGCCAAGGCTCTCGAGGAGCTTGAGAAGATGAATAAGCCCAAGAGCCCCGTGTTCCCGCCCGTTGAGCCGAATGTGACCATCGACGACTTTGCAAAGTGCGATATGCGTGTGTGCAAGGTGCTCTCGTGCGAGGCGGTCAAGAAGTCGGATAAGCTTCTGAAGTTCATGCTCGATGACGGCAGCGGCACGCCCCGTCAGATACTCTCCGGCATCCATAAGTTCTATGAGCCCGAGCAGCTCGTCGGCAAGACCGTCGTTGCGATCCTGAACCTGCCCAACCGCAAGATGATGGGTCAGGACTCCTGCGGTATGCTCCTTTCCGCCGTCCACGAAGAAAACGGCAAAGAGCAGCTGCATCTGCTGATGCTCGACGACTCCATCCCCGCAGGCTATAGACTGTGCTGAATATAACAAAAAACTCCGAACCGTATGGTTCGGAGTTTTTTCATATCAGCCTTCTTGGAACGCACGGATGGCGGTCACTTCAAAATGGGCGGAGGTAAAGGAGGCTATCTGCGATTCGGGGACAAACTCAAATGCGGCGGCCTTTGCTGCCTTGCCGGGAGCGAGGCTGGCGACATACACGCTGTCGATGCCGAGGCGCATGCCATCGGCGTCGTAGGCCTCGATGGTTATATCAAACGAGCAGGTCTCGTCAGAGGTGTTCGTGACGGTCAGCTCGAGCATCGTTGTGTCGACCTGCGTGCGCTGCACACGGACAAAGTCGCCGATGGCGACCTCGCACTTATCCGTGCCGTCGTTGTCAAGCTCCTCGACTATCTCGTTTATGATCGAGCCGAAGATGGGTATATCCGAGGCCTCGCCGCTGACCGCGGCGTCCATCACCGAGATGGAAAAGAAGAAGGCTGCCACGGTGAGCAGTATGCTCACGACTATCCTCGTGATCACGCCTACGAGCGCACCCTTACCGACCGACTTTGCCCTTCTCGGGCGCTTGTCGTCGTAGACGAAGTAGAGCACAAGGCCGACCAGCGGAAACAGGAAGCCCAGCAGCGCAAAGCCGAAGCTTGAGCTGTCGTTTTCGCTCGGTCGGCTGCCGCCGTTCACGGCACAGCCGCAGTTCAGGCAGTAATCTGCGCCCTCGGGAATGGGCTTGCCGCAGTGAGAACAATACATAATCATTTCCCCTTTATATTTGATGTGTCCATTGTAAAATACATGTCGAATTTTGTCAACAAAAGCGGTATAATATAAAAATCTATGTTTCGATTTAGCGTTTGCGGACAAATGGGTAGTTAATAGGTGATGGTCATCAAAAAGCCGGTGGGAGCCGAACGACCGGCTCACACCGGCGTAAGAAGAAAGGAGGTGCTGCGGTGGAGGACGAGAGGATAATAGCGCTGTTTTTTGAGCGCAGCGAGCTTGCGATTCGGGCGCTGGACGATAAGTACGGTGCGCTGTGCAGAGCCGTTGCGTTCAACATCTTGGCCGATGCGCAGGATGCCGAGGAGTGCGTGAGCGATGCGTATCTCGGCGCATGGAACGCCATCCCTCCGGCTAGGCCGAACCCGCTGCGGGCGTACATCATTAAAATAGTCCGCAACCTGTCGGTCAAGGCGTATCGCACGAGGCGGGCGGTCAAGCGCAGCGGCTATACGGTCGCTCTAGAGGAGCTTGACGAGTGCATCGCCGACACAAAAACCGTGGAGGACACGGTCGAGGCGGCGGAGCTTGCACATATCATCGAGCAGTTTCTCGACACGCTGAGCACAAAGGAGCGGGTCATTTTCATGCGCCGCTACGCCTTTGCCGACAGCTACGCCGAGATCGCCGAGCGGGTCGGGGTGTCCGAGAAAAATGTGTCCGTGCGCCTGAGCATCATCCGCAAAAAGCTAAAGCAGCACCTTATCGAAATGGAGGTTTTACAATGAATAACGAAAAGCTATCCGACGCAATTAGCGAAGTCGGCGGCAAATACTACGAGGAGGCGGCGACCTACCGCCGCAAAAAGCACG
>DQDL01000054.1:9193-14861 GCA_003533405.1 Clostridiales bacterium
ACCTACCGCCGCAAAAAGCACGGCTGGGTCAAATGGGCGGGGCTCGCCGCATGCCTGGCGCTTGCGGTCGCAGCCGTTTTGCCGAGCGCCGCAAAGCAGCCCGCAGCAGCGCCCGACACGCCGAGCGTTGCAATGTCCGGCGTTCACATCAACGAGATGCTGCCGATGATACGCGACGGCTCGAAGGTCGGGTACGACCCGAGTTACTGCGACAATGTCACTTGGGACAAGGCCGCCATCATCAAATACTACGGCAGCGACCTGACCCCGGCTTACATCCCCGAGGGGCTCGTCCCTGCCGAGAGCAACGGCACGGCATCGGTGTACATCAAAAAGGACGGCAAGATGGTCGAGGACATGGTCGGGCTCGGCTTTTACCACGACTACTACGCCGACGGAAGCCCGAAGCTCACCGATGGTGTTGCGGCGGTCAAGGGCTTTTCCGTCGAGGCATCTAGGCTTGGCAAATTTGACGACTGCTGCGTGGCGATGCCTGACGGCGAGGCGGCGGAGACCACCGATATCGGCGGCGTTTCCGTCACCTTCGGCCACTACGAGAGCGACTACGGCCCCTACGACCCCGACACGCACGAGCCCGCCGGACAGTACGAACGATACACCGCCGAGTTTACGCTTGACGGCATCAGCTACCGCATAACCACCGACCAGCTTGCGCAGGACGAGATCGTGAAGATCGCAGCGTCCATTATCTACGGAGAAGCGGTCACGATCAAATAAGAAAACGGGCAGCCCGAAGGCTGCCCGTTCAGTTTAACTAAAGAAATGCCGATGGATAAGCTCCAGTGACGGCAGGACATTTTCCGGCGCAACAGTTACGGCGCACACGCCGTCGTGCAGCTCGCCCGAGAAAACCACGATGCCGCTGTCGGCGAGCACCGCCACGGCCTCGGCAAGCGTCTGCGCATCGACCGCCGCCCCGACGACGCTGATTTTATTCGCCGCCTTGTCACGGGTCACGCCGCACACCGGCGGCCTTTCGGCAAAGCTCGACACCACGGTGCCTGCCCTGCGTGTGAAGCTTGAAAGCAGCGTCAGCTCCACATTTCCCGCTATCGCTGCTTCTACCGCACGGGAGTGCAGCACCTGCGAGCCACCGAGGGCGAGCCGCAGCATATCGGCGTAGTCGATGCGGTCAAGCTTCCTTGCGCCCGTGACGAGACGGGGATCGGCGGTGTAAACGCCATCGACATCGGAGTATATCTCGCAGCGGGAAGCACCCAGCGCAGCGGCGAGTGCTACCGCCGTCGTGTCCGAGCCGCCACGACCGAGCGTGGTGACATCGTCGTTTTCGTTGACGCCCTGAAAGCCGGCGACAAGGACGATCTTTCCCGCCTTGAGCTCACGGTGCAGCCTGTCGGTGCTTATGTCCAGAATTCTTGCAGCGCCGTGGACGGTGTCGGTGAAAATTCCCGCCTGTCTGCCGGAGAGCGACACACAGTCGAGCCCCATCGAGTGCAGCTGCATTGCCATGAGGGCAACGGAGCCGAGCTCCCCTGTCGACAGCAGCACATCCAGCTCCCGCCGGTGCGGCGACTGCGTTATCTCGCCTGCGTTTTCCAAAAGCGTATCGGTCGTATCCCCCCGGGCGGACAGTACGACCACCGGGCCGTCGCCGTGCGCATGGGCATCGGCGATGATGCCGGCGACCCGCCTGATCCGTTCGGCGTCGGCGACAGAGCTCCCACCGAATTTTTGTACTATCAGCATGGTGATCCCCCAAAAGAAAAGAGTAGAGCCAAAGGCTCTACTCCATAGTATTCAATTGTGCATCAGCCTGCCATTATTTCGACCGAAACAACGCCCGACACGGAGTAAAGACGGCTTATGAGCTCATCGGTCTCGACGGCAACGGACTCTGCCACGAACGACACCGTCACCAGCGCCACGCCGTTTGCGGGGATGCTCTGGTTTATCGTGAGAATATTTGCGCCCGTTTCGGTAAAAATAGACAGGACGGCGGCAAGCTTGCCGGGCTTGTCGTGCAGCTTGATGTGCAGGGTCGTGATGTTGTCCCGCTTCATGTCACGGAACGGAGCGATCGCATCCTTGTACTTATAAAATGCGCTGCGGCTGAGGTCAACGGCCTCGACCGCCTCGGCGACCGTGCGGGCAGCGCCCGTCTCCAGCAGCGCCTTGGCCTCCGTGACCTTGACGAAAACCTCGGGAAGTGCATCGGCCTTGATGAGATAATATTTCGGCTTTCCTGTCATCGTATTCACTCCTTTGCGGGATCATAAGGAAAGTTTATCATATCGGCACGGCTTTTACAAGTGCCGCAGGAAAAAGGGTGGTTTATTAAAAATGCTTTGGGGCATCATTTTCAGTATTATCGCAGGCATGGCAATGAGCGTGCAGGGCGTCATGAATACCCGGCTCGGCGAGGGCATCGGCAATATGGAGGCCAACGCCTTCGTGCAGGGCAGCGCCTTTGCGCTGGCGCTCATTGTGCTGCTTTTCTATCGGCAGGGCAGCTTCTCGGCGCTCGGGCAGGTCAACAAGCTGTACTGGCTCGGCGGCGTTTTGGGACTTGTCATCACTCTCACGGTCATGCTCGGCATCAAAAGCCTCGGCACGACCCTCGCCATATCCATTATACTCATTTCGCAGCTTTTTATAGCGGCGCTCATCGACGCATTCGGGCTTCTCGGCAGCGAAAAGTTAGCCTTCGGCTGGAACAAATATGTCGGCCTTGCCCTCATGACCGGCGGTATGCTGCTGTTCAAAACGGCCTAGCTGTATTGAAGCTAAGTTTTTTGCCGCACCGATAGGTTGATGGTCAGACTAAACTCTAGTGTGCACCCACCGGTCGGGCTGACGCAAAAACGACTAGCAGAAGCGTAAAAGCGTATTGAAAAACAGGCAGTGCAAAACGCACTGCCTGTTTGGATCAACTTAATAGTTCGGTACTTCGATGCCGTCGGGGGTGATGCTGAAGCAAAATGGATTATCCATTGTGGTGAATACGCTATCGGACCCAAAATCCTCTGACATGTAGGCTTCCATCGCCGTTATTACGGGGTATCGCAGCCAGTCCCACTGATGTGTATACACAGCAAAACTGCTAAAACTGTGATTGGTTTTGTCATAATCCAGATCATCCCTGCCGACCATGGAGTAGGCGATATACCCACGGCACTTCTCGCCGTCAGACGGCATTGAAAATGCGGCAAAGGGCTCGATCTTTGTTTGCCCCGCATCGAGGAAGAATGCCGAGATGTAGGTCTTTTCTCCGAGCCAATGGTAAGGCGAGGCGTAGGTCTTGCCGCCCTTGTCGTACAGCACCCGTCCGGTGAAATTGCCGCCGGAGTATAAATCGTCAGTTTGGTCATTCCTGCGCTGATACGCCGGTCGAACCTTGATTGCTTCCGTGCCGTAAAAGCCGGGGTTTGAGTTCCATTCAAAGTGGTGAATGACTATCCATTTGTCCTGCTCGCCGGACAGCTTCACGGCGATATTCGTAGTGCGCATATCCCACTTTGTGTCGCCGTTTTCATACCCGTCATACACCTCGATGCCGATATCCTCCGCACCCTCGCAGGCGGCGATGTCCTCCTCGGTGAGGTCGTTCAGGACATCCTCGGGGAAGCCCAGTTCCGCCAAGTGCGCCCGTATCTCCTGCGTCTTGTCGGTCACTGCTGCTTCTTTGGGCTGCCAGTCCATGTCGTAGCTGCTGCCGAAGATGTAGCCCGCTAAGCAGCCGATGACGACCACCGCAGCGATGACGATGACGATGCACAGGTCGGAGACCTTGACGGCCGCCGGTTTGACGGTGTAGCCGGCTTCGTCAAGAACCTTTGAGAGCTTGCACAGGTTCACAATGATGAAGATGTACGAAATGAGCAGCACCCCGACGATGATAAGCCCTTCCAGCTGTGCAAGGGCGGCAAGAACGCCCAGCACATACCACACGAAGAATGCAAACGCCGCACCCGCAGTCGGAGGCAGCCCCGCCTTGCGCTTCACGGCGCACAGACCACGCCAGAAGCAAAGTATCTGGACAAGCAGCAGCGCAATGACAACGGCGTTGTCGATAGATTGGATATCGGGGGTCAGAATTTCGCTCTTGTAAATGGTCGAGCTCAGAATGAAGTCGGCAAAGAAGTCCACGGCTCTGAGCACCGCAATTCCGTAGCAGGCGGCAAACCAGCCGTTTTCACGGCGCAGGGTGCGGAAGCCCAAAAGCAGCAGCACCATGCCGACGGCGGGCAGAATGTAGTTTAAGCCGAGGATTTTGATGGTTATCACGCACAGGGCAAAGCCGAAAAGTATGCGGTTCATCGCCCGCCGCCACGGGGTCACATCCTCTGTGATATCGTCGGGCGGGAGCTCGGAAACGCTCTGCGAGAGCATTGCGTCAAAGTCACGGTCGTTCATGGCTTTCCATTCGTGTTCACTCATGCGCTTCACCTCCCAACATCTTGCGCAGGCGCCGCTTCAGGCGGTACAGCCTGCCCTCGACCGCACGCTCGGTAAGGCCGAGCTCGGACGCTATCTGCGCCGTGGGCTGTAAGTAATAATACTTGCGGTAAAACAGCGTTCTGTCCTTCGGCGAAAGCTTTTCCAAGGCGCTGTGAAGCGCCGCCTGACGCTCCTTTTGAAGCACTATCTCCTCGGGCGTAGGCTCGGGCGACGGTGTGTCGGGCGGAATTTCATCCAGCCCGCTGTGGTGTGCGTTTTTCCGTGCGTAGTTTAATGCGGTGTTTCGTGTGACCGCCGTGAGCCAAGCGTTCCAGCTCCCACGGCCGGGGTCGAATTGGTCTATCTTCTCCCAAACACGCACCGTGACCTCCGACACGCAGTCGGCCTGATCGTGCGCATCGGGCAAAATGGGCGCAATGACATACCGCATCAGCGGCCCGTAGTGCAGCAGCAGAGCCTCCATGGCCCGCTCATCGTGCCTGCGCAGCAGCTCAATTATCTCCGGCTGTTTCACAGCATCGCCTCCTCTCGCCCTGCCCTCTGCTATATTATTATACACGAGCCAGCAACAAATCCCACGGATTTTTTAATACGCATTTACGCTCCTGCTTATCGTTTTTGCCCCAGCCCGACCGTCAACCTGTCTGTGCGGCACTGATTTTGTGCGCAATCAACAATAAAGAGGTTGCGGAGTTGTGCAAAGTGACAAATCGCAAAATTATTGATAAAAAATCAACAAAGGGTATTTACAAACGGGTAGAGAAGTGCTATTATTCAATCGTCAGATAAATAACAAGCCATCCTAAAAACATTTTTTACTTTCTCTCTCTATTTTGTTTAGGCTGCATAGCAGCCCTGCGCCGGGTCTCCTCACCCGACGCAATCCCAAGATACCAATCTCGAATAAAAGAGCTGCGCTTCTCCTGTGCGCAGCTCTTTTATTCTTTTTAATAGCGAACGCCCCCGCAATTTGGTCTGTGCTGCACCAGCCCGAACGGTGGGTGCAAGCTAGAGTTAAGCCCGTCCATCAACCTATCGGTGCAGCGCAAACAAAACCATCTGAGCGCAATGCGCTCAACTTCACTGGCTGCGGCGCCGCTAACTTCACTTGCCAGCGAGGGCAAACTTATCTTTTTGCCATCGGCAAAAAACTACACAGAAGCCCTTGACAGCAAAACGCTGTCGGGGGCTTCTTGGGGAGGAGAAGAACTAGGAAAAATAGGCGCAA
>DQDL01000081.1:0-3140 GCA_003533405.1 Clostridiales bacterium
GAGGGCAAGTCCGGGGCCGACGACCCTTGCGCCCATGGCAAGGATGTTTGCATCGTTGTGAAGCCTCGTCATCTCGGCCGAGAAGCAGTCGCCGCACAGGGCGGCACGCACGCCGGGGACTTTGTTTGCGGTGATGGAGATGCCAATGCCGGTGCCGCAGATGATGATGCCCTTTTCGCATTCACCGTCGGCAACTGCGTGTGCGACTGCCTTGCCGTAAACGGGATAGTCGCAGCTTGCGTCGGAATAAGTGCCGTAGTCTTTATATTCAAGACCACGGGCCTCAAGGTGCTTTATGACCTCCTGCTTGAGGGCGAAGCCGCCGTGGTCGGAACCGAGTGCTATCATGAGTTAAACCTCCAAAAAACTATTTCATGTAATTATACAATACTCAACATTAAAATACAATATTTAAAACGGCCAGCTCGGCATCCACTTTAAAAGCCGTGTCGCAAGCTCGGAATTTACCGGCTGTCCGGACAAAACGGGGTAGAACACCGCAAAGAGTATGACAGACAGCGCCGTCAGCCCGTAAACATTGGCCCGCCAGCACCTCGCCCCCGTGCGCATGAGCGAGAATATGCGGCACAGCGCAAGTGTCAGAAATACCGCCGAAGGGAAGTAGTGGTACTCAAAGGTCGTGCGGGTGATGAACACCCACGGCAGAAGCTGCGCAAGATAACCGATGACGATGAATGCCGAGATCCTGTCTTTTCGGCGAATTGCGAGGTATGCGCACATGACGACAGCGACCAGTCCCGCCCAGCACAGCACGGGATTTAAGAATGCGCCGAAGGAAGAGCGGGTGCCGTTATCAAAATACAACAGGTAGTACAAGATAGGTCTGATATCGAGCACCCACTGGTACCAGCGTGATGAGTAGGGATGCTCCGAGTGCACTCCCGAGTGGTAGGTGAACATGAACTTCTGATTTTCTATAACGATGTCGGCGTATTCCTTTGTAAAGAACATACCAACACCGTGCATACCCCTCGCCGTGCCGTAGGCAAAGTAGCTTATATAGTAGACCAAGCAGGGGATAGCTACGAAAAACACGAGGCAGAACAGGCAGTTTTTAATAAACCGCTTTGCACCGCAGCCGCCCTTGAGAAGCTTTATCCAGTGAATGAGCCAGATGACCGCAAGTCCCGCACCGGCGTACAGGCATGTCCACTTGCATGCAACGCCGATGCCGAAGAATACACCCGAAAGCGCCAAATGCCGCAGCCTGCCACCGTTTACATACAGGTACATGAAAAGGTACATGAGCAGAATGAAGAACACGGCGTAGGTGTCTATCGTTGCGATGCGGGTCTGCGTGAAGTGCATGAAGTCAAAGGCAAATATCGCAGTGCCGCAGGCGGGAACGGCGATGCCGCCGAACATTTTCTTCAAAAGCACATACAAAACCGGCAGCATCCCGACACCGAACAGCGTGCCGGAAAAGCGCCAGCCGAACGGGACCATGCCGAAAAGCTTGATACCGAAGGCTATGATGAGCTTGCCGAGCGGGGGATGTGATATCTCGTAAGGGTTAATGCCTTGAAGATGCTCGTAAGCAGTCCTTGCGTGGTATATCTCGTCAAAATAGGTGCTGTTGAGGTAATATTGATAGTCGGGCACGACGCTCTGCTCGTCGAAAAGCTCGGAAGCATTTGTCTTGCACTCGATGAGCGAGCCGTTCTCGCCTTTCACGGCGACCTCACCGAGGTAAAGCTCCTTATCGGCAGTCAGGCGGATGTATCTTGTGTTTGCGTCCGTGCCGTCGAGAAATTCGGCGTTTAACCACTTAAACAGCGCAGCGTAGTTCTGCTCAACGGTGGCAGCGGTGTACCAGTACTCGCCGTCGTGCGAATACTCCACCGTGTACGAGCCGGTGTTGAGCCCCGTGTACAGCATGAGGGAGGACACCGCCTGCTCACGGCCGAGGTCAAGCTCCACGCTCTCGTTCGGCTCAAAGCGATAAAAGCTCTGGGGAGCTTTCGTGTCGCCGAGATTATAAAACGCAACGGCAGAGTATATTATTACAATAAGTCCGAGCACGAGCGCATCACGCCGGGAAAAGCTGCGGCGGCCGATAGAGCCCAGCTCCGCCGTTTTCGGAGCGGGGCAGCCGAGGAAAAACAGCAGGATAAACAGCAATGTGACGATGGGAAAAACAAGAGTTATACCGCTCAAAACCGCCGCCTCCTTTAAAAATTAAGCATCATATAAGAAGTTTAACCCAATATTTTAAATTTTTCAATAGTCAAACCGCATGAATACTTGACATAATACCATAATCGGGATAAAATAAATCGGATAATATTTAGGGTGCCTTGGGGAGGCAGCCTTCAGATATTAGTTTTCAATTCTACGGACGGATTCGCTTGATGGTCCGTCTTGCCTTAGATTTTACCACAGCACTACAAACCACCGCAAAATTCTAAAAGAATGGAGGTGTGTTTACTTTCTATGACTATTCAATTATGGTTAGCTATCGTTTTAATTGTTGCTTTTTCTATAGCAGCATTCGCTTTAGGCGTGACCTACCGCAAAAAGGTCGCCGAGCGCGAGATAATGAGCGCAGAGGATGAAGCAAAGCGAATTATAAATGACGCCATAAAAAACGCCGAGAGCAAAAAGCGTGAGGCTCTCGTCGAGGCAAAGGAAGAAATACACAAAAGCCGCTCGGAGTATGAGCGGGAAGAAAAGGCACGCCGTGCCGACCTGCAGAAGCAGGAAAGAAGACTTCAGCAGAAGGAAGAAAATCTTGATCGAAAGACCGATTCTCTCGAACGCAAGAACGAATCCTTAGCACAGAAGATTTCCGCCGTCGAGGCTCAGCAGACCGAGATAGCACTCATCAAGAAAAGCCAGCTCGAAATGCTCGAAAAGGTTTCGGGCTACACCGTTGAGGAGGCTAAAAACTACCTCATCAACGCCCTGAAAGACGAAGTTACGCATGAAATGGCCGTCAAGGTCAAGGAGATCGAGGCTCAGTACAAGGAAGAAGCCGATGAGCGTGCAAGAGAGATCATCGTCACCGCCATCCAGCGCTGCGCCGCCGACCATGCAAGCGAAGTCACCGTCTCCGTCGTACCTCTCCCCAACGACGAGATGAAGGGACGCATCATCGGCCGCGAGGGCCGCAACATCCG
>DQDL01000081.1:3330-4925 GCA_003533405.1 Clostridiales bacterium
TACCGGCTGCGATCTCATCATCGATGACACCCCCGAGGCCATCACTGTTTCCAGCTTTGACCCCGTTCGCCGTGAGGTCGCCCGTATCGCACTTGAAAAGCTCATTGCCGACGGCAGAATCCATCCCGCCCGCATTGAGGAAATGGTCGCCAAGGCTCAGAAGGAGGTCAACGCCACCATCAAGGCCGAAGGCGAAAGAGCCGTGTTCGAGACTAATATCCACGGTCTCAATCAGGAGCTTATCAAGCTCCTCGGCCGCATGAGATACCGCACCAGCTACGGTCAGAATGTGCTCAACCACTCTATCGAGGTGTCGCACATCTCCGGCCTTATCGCAGCCGAGCTCGGCGTTGATGTCGCAACGGCAAAGCGTGCCGGTCTCCTGCACGATATCGGCAAGGCAATTGACCATGAGGTCGAGGGCAGCCATGTCACCATCGGCGTTGAGATCTGCAAGAAGTACAAGGAAAGCGAAGCGGTCATCCACGCTATCGAAGCCCACCATGGCGATGTTGAGCCGCATACCGTCGTTGCCTGCATCGTTCAGGCAGCCGACGCTATCAGTGCGTCCCGCCCCGGCGCAAGACGAGAGAACATTGAAAACTATGTCAAGCGTCTTGAAAAGCTTGAGGAGATATCCAAGAGCTTCCCCGGCATCGCAGGCAGCTATGCCATTCAGGCCGGCCGTGAGATCCGTGTCATGGTCAAGCCCGAGGAGGTGCCTGAGGATAAGATGGTGCTGCTCGCTCGTGATATCGCAAAGAAGATCGAGGAAGAGCTTACCTATCCCGGCCAGATCAAGGTCCATGTACTGCGTGAGACCAAGGCCGTTGAGTACGCAAAGTAATTTTAACAACAAAAATCCCGCTCGTTTGAGCGGGATTTTTTCATATCATCCGAAGACCGAGAGCAGGAAGCCGGCGGCTATTGCCGAGCCGATAACGCCTGCAACATTCGGACCCATTGCGTGCATGAGCAGGTAGTTGTTCTTGTTGCTCCTGCGTGCAACATCCTGCGAGACACGGGCAGCCATCGGAACGGCGGAAACGCCTGCCGAGCCGATGAGGGGATTGATCTTGCCACCGGACAGCCGGTACATTACTCTGCCGCCGAGCAGTCCGCCGGTGGTGGATATCATGAACGACAGAAGTCCGAGTGCAATAATTTTCAGCGTGTTCCAGTCAAGGAAGCTCTGTGCTACCATCGTTGCGCCCACGGAAGTGGCAAGGAAGATGGTCACAATGTTCATGAGCGCATTCTGCGCAGTGTCGGAAAGCCTGTCGGTCACGCCGCATTCACGGAAGAGGTTGCCGAGCATGAGACAGCCGATGAGCGGTGCGGTAGACGGCAGCAGCAGGATAACGAAGGTCGCAACGACGACGGGGAAGATTATCTTCTCCTTTTTCGAGACCTCACGAGCCTGCTCCATCTTGACCTTGCGCATTTGCTCGGTCGTCAGAAGCTTCATGAGCGGCGGCTGTATCATCGGGATGAGCGCCATGTATGAGTACGCCGCAATTGCGATGGGACCAAGAAGCTGCGGGGCAAGGCGGGTGGCGGTGAATATAGCCGTCGGGCCGTCGGCACCGCCGATG
>DQDL01000081.1:5085-5505 GCA_003533405.1 Clostridiales bacterium
GGGCCGTCGGCACCGCCGATGATGCCGATAGCGGCGGCCTCGGGGCCGGAAAAGCCGATGCACACGGCAAGGAAGAACGCAAGAAACACGCCGAGCTGCGCCGCTGCGCCCAAAAGCAGACTTTTGGGATTGGCAAGCAGCGGCCCAAAGTCTGTCATCGCACCGACACCGAGGAATATAAGCGAGGGGTAGATACCGGCCTTAACGCCGATATAGAAAAAGTCCAAGAGCCCGGCGTTGCTCATTATGTGGCCGTAGCTGTGATAATACGGGCTCGTCTCGTCAATAAACTGCGCCCACAGCTCGGGATGATACAGGGCATTGTCACCCTGCCCGACAAAGTAGCTGAGGTTTGACAAAAGGCAGCCGAATGCGATGCCGCACAGCAAAAGAGGCTCGTATTTTTTCACAATGCCGAGG
>DQDL01000081.1:5721-5968 GCA_003533405.1 Clostridiales bacterium
ACAGAAGCACAAAGGCAATGAGTATCATAACGAGGTTCTTCCAGCCGCCGTCGGCCGTGAAGAAGGAAGCAAAGCCTGACTCAAGTGCAAGCTTTTGCAGCGAATCGAGAATGTTCATCCCAACCCTCCTTTATGAGAGCACCACGAGCGGCGCACCGGTCTCAACGACCGCACCCTTGGAGACGATTATCTGCGCCACCGTGCCGGACTTGGGTGCGGCGACCTCGTTTTCCATCTTCATGGCCTC
>DQDL01000108.1:0-803 GCA_003533405.1 Clostridiales bacterium
ATCGACCATGCCGATACGCTCATCACGGCTGTCGGTCGAGTCGTTGCGGTTATCGCCCATGACGAACACGCAGCCGGGCGGCACTATCTGAACGCCGGTGAAGTTGATCTTGTTTGCGGTGGGCTCGGCGATATACGGCTCATCGAGCGCCTCGCCGTCAACATACACGATGTGCTTGTCAAAGTCTATCTCGACCGTCTGCATCTCGGTCGCAATGACACGCTTAACGAGGGCATAATCAGCATAGCTATCCTTCTGGAACACGATGATATCTCCCTGCTTGGGCTTATAAAACAGGTTCGTGACGACCATCTTATCGCCTTGCTCGAGTGTGGGGTGCATCGAAGAGCCGACAACATCAACGAGCCTTACAAAGAACACAAACACCAAGACGCAGGCTATAAGCGCATACACAATGCACTGTATCCAGTCATAGACCTCTGCTCTTTTGGATACGGTCTCCTCAGTTTTCTTCTTTTTATTATCAGCCTTTTTCATTTGCATTACCTCTGATACTTGTGGTTCTAATCATTATACACTCTTTAACCGCATTTAGGCAACAAAAAAAGAGGCATAAGCCTCTTTTTTTGACCATTTGTGGGTCTTGAGCTTACAGACGCTCCTTGACCTTTGCGCTCTTACCGACACGCTCACGCAGGTAGTACAGCTTTGCTCTGCGGACTTTACCGCGGCGGACTGTCTCTACGGAGACGATGGAGGGAGAGTGCACGGGAAAGACCTTCTCACAGCCTACGCCGTAGGAAATACGACGGACGGTGATGGTCTCGTTGATGCCGCCATGC
>DQDL01000108.1:1067-4119 GCA_003533405.1 Clostridiales bacterium
CTTCTTGGCAATGATGGTGCCTTCAAAAGCCTGGTTGCGCTCACGGCTGCCTTCCTTTACACGAACGGTGATGCGGACGGTATCGCCGACATTCAGTTCGGGCAGTTCGGGCTTCATGTACTGCTCGCTGAGAACTTTGATCAGATCCATAGTCTAATCCTTCCTTTACTTAAGGCGTTCGTGCCGGAGGACTCCCTTTGGGTCTCGGCAGAGGACCGCTTGATAGCTCGTGCCATCTGCACAAGCCATGATATGATATCACACAAATGCTTGTATTGCAAGCATTTTTTAGCGGAAAACACCCATATTTTCGTCAAACACCTCAAGCCTGCGGAATTTTGCAAAGTCTGGTGCGATATCCGGGCAAAGCTGCCTTGTCGCCTCGGCAAGCAGCTCGGGGTTGAGTGTCGGCTCTTGTGCGGAGATAATGGCATCAAGCCTTACATCGCTGCCATCGGCTTTAAAGGATATCTCTTTTATCGCAGGTCTTATATCGCTCTCTCCCATGCCTCGTTTGGTCTTTTTGGTGATGACGATGCTGTCCTGTGCGTAAAACTCGCCGAGCTTTGCCGCCATTTCCTCGGCGCTGCGCTCGTCGTACTCAAAAACGCCGGATATCTTGAGCCATTTCAGTTCCTTGACCTTGCGTTCGGACGAGTATACCTCAATGGCCTCGATGCCCTCGGGAAGCTGCTTTGACAGTGCATCGAGTATATCCTCTGGCTGCCTGTCCTCGAGAAGCTTAAAATCCATTATTTCGCACACGCTCTCAGCGCCGACCGACAGCGGAAGCGCAATAGATATCTGCGGGTGCGGGTTAAAGCCCTCGGAGTATTTCAAGCGGCACTCGGCACGCAAAAACGCCCTCGTGAGCGTGCGCATGAGGTCAAGGTGCGAGATATACACCGCCCTGCCGGTCTTGGAAAACAGAAGTCTGTACTTATCCATCGCAGCGTCCTCCCTTCAAAAGCTTTGCAGCCCCGCAGGCAGAGCACTGCTTGCGGCAGTCGGGCGAAAGCTCGGATCTATAGCACTGCTCCTTTTCGTGCCACAAATGCTCTTTGCGCACGCCGACATCAACGACATCCCACGGCATCACCTCGTCCTTGCAGCGCTCACGGTACGCATAAAAGGTCGGGTCAACGCCTGCGTCGTCAAATGCCTGCATCCAGCGGTCAAACGAGAAATAATCCGTCCACGCTTCGAGCCGTCCGCCATTGCGCCACACATTTTCAATGACCTTGCCCATATGGCGGTCACCTCGGGAGAGGGTCGCCTCGATATAACTTGTCTGCGGGTCGTGCCAGTTGTAGACCACATTCTTGGCTTTTATATTCTCACGCAGGAGGTTCACCTTTGCTATATACTCCTCCATGGTGTTCTGCTTTTCCCACTGGAACGGGCTGTGCGGCTTGGGCACAAAGCAGGAGGTCGACACGGTTATGCGCACTCCCCTGTTTTTGTTCTTGGCGTAAAGCCGCCATGTGTGAAGAACTTGGTTTGCAAGCTCCGCTATGCCGAGGATATCCTCCTCGGTCTCGGTAGGAAGGCCGAGCATGAAGTAGAGCTTTACATTGTTCCAGCCGCCCTCAAACGCCAGACGGCAGGTGTTTAGAAGATCCTCCTCCGTGACATTCTTGTTTATCGCATCACGCAGGCGCTGACTTCCGGCCTCGGGCGCAAAGGTTAGGCCGCTTTTGCGGGTCTTTTGCAGCTTGTGCATAATCTCAATTGAGAAGTTGTCCGCCCTCAGTGACGGCAGAGACAGACCTATGCTGCGGGGCTCGCAGTATTCAAGCAGACCGTCACATATGCACGACAGATGCCGGTAGTCGCTTGAGCTCAGCGACAGGAGCGTGATATCCTGGCAGCCGGTGTTTTTAAGAAGTGCCTTGCCCTGCTCGATAAGCAGTTCGGGACTTTTGGCTCTAATGGGTCTGTAGACATGACCCGCCTGGCAGAAGCGGCAGCCACGCACGCAGCCACGGAAAAGCTCGAGATTAACTCGGTCGTGGATGACCTCGGTCGACGGAACAACGGGATGCAGCGGAAAATGCACCTTGTCAAGGTCTGCTATGATGCGCTTTGTGACACGCTCGGGCGCACCTTCAGCGACCTCTATGTGGTTTATGGTGTTATCGCCGTTATAAACGGGCGTATAAAAACTCGGGACATAAACGCCGCCGATTTGGCAGGCTTTTTTAAGAAACTCCGCCTTGCTCCAGCCGTTTTGCTTTGCCTCGTGGATGAGCGCCAAAAGCTCGTTATTCATCTCCTCGCCCTCACCGAGAAGGAAAATATCCACGAAATCCGCCATGGGCTCGGGGTTCAGTGCTGCCGTGCCGCCGATGAGCACAAGCGGCAGAAGCTCAGTTCTTTCGGCGCTGTGGATAGGCAGTCCCGCCATGTCCATCATGTCGAGCACTGTCGTGTACGCCATTTCGTAGCCGACTGAGAACGCAAGTACATCGTGCTCGGAGATGGGATCGCCGCTTTCAAGCGCATAGAGCTTGACATCGGCCTTTTTCATCTCTTCGTACATGTCGCCCCATGGCGCATACACACGCTCGCACCAGACATACGGCAGCTCGTTCATCGTCGAGTAGAGTATGCCCATACCGAGGTTTGACATGCCTATCTCGTAGGTGTCGGGGAAGCAGAATGCCACCCTGACATCGACCTCGTCCTTATTCTTGATTATCTGATTATACTCGCCGCCGGTATAGCGTGCAGGCTTCTGCACTCTCGGCAGGATGCGCTCAAGTTTTTTATCCATGTTAAATCTCCAAACAGTTTATCTTTGTAATTTTACAACATTGCACCGGTTTTTACAATACCCGTTTGCGCCGTTAATACCCACACTCCGGCGATAAGCAGCGCCGCACCGAACTGCCGGCGGATAAAAAACGCCCCCGCAAAAAGCAGCGCCGCACCCGTGAGCATTCCCGTAAACTCAAGCAGCGTCTGTGCAAATACGGTGCCGCCAAAGCATCGGGCAATACTCTCAAGCGCACGCCCGCCGTCAAGCGGCAAAGCGGGCAGCGAGTTATAC
>DQDL01000108.1:4300-5583 GCA_003533405.1 Clostridiales bacterium
GGCAGCGAGTTATACACCGATAAGACAAGGCTGAAACCTGCCGTTTTGATAAGCAGCAGGTTTTGGCTCAGGTTGCCGAAATATGATGCGGCATAAGCTAGAGCAAAGCCCGCCGCAGGGCCGGCGCATAAACAAATGATGCTTTCTATAGTACCGCCTGCCCCGGAGCAGATTATGCAAAGCCCGCTAATACTTACCTTGAGACCGTGCACCCTGCCACCGTATAATGCAATTGCCGCAATGTGACCAAGCTCGTGGACGATAACGGCGAGCAGCAGCGCCGCAAGGCTCGTCATGCCCCCGAAAAAGTAAATGACCGAGAGCAAAAGTATCGCTCCCGCGCTGATATCTACCCTTTTCATATGTAAAACTCGGGGTTGAGGTAGGTTTGACCTTTCATAAGTTCAAAATGCAGGTGCGGTCCGGTGGCAGCTCCAGTCTCGCCGACAAGGGCTATCGCCTCTCCCCTTTTGACTTTGCCGCTGCCTTTCAAATGCTTGCTGCAATGGGCGTAAAGCGTGCGGTAGCCGTCGGCGTGATCTATGATTACATACTTGCCATAGCTGTCATTTTCGCCGATGGCGTATATTGTGCCGTCGGCAAAGGCGCATACCTTTTCGCCGGTGTTTGCCGCAAAATCAGTGCCGTAGTGGTACTTGACCTCGTTTTGAATGGGGTGCTCACGGTAACCGAAGCCCGAGGAGGTTACGCCTTTTACCGGGCTTGTATACTTAAACGGCAGCTTTGAGTAATCGTATGAAACATTTGACGGCACTGCGTAACTTGAAAACGCCTTCTGCGATGCGTAAAACGCCGCTACCTTGGGCGGCGTTGTGGGCTTTGGTGTAGGCGTGGGGGTAGGCGTTGGAGTCGGAGACGGCGTTGGAGTTTGCGTTGGCATGGCAGTCGGTGTTGGAGTTGCAGTGACAACTGCGCTTGCCGGTTTGGGCTTTAGGTCTTTTGTAAAGTCAAAGGCCTTTATAATATCCTCCTTTGTAAGCTCCGAGCCCAGTGTGATTATCGCTTGCGTCTGCTCATCCTCCATGCGCAGAACATCGGTAATGCCGTCCCGTATCTCATCCGACAACGACGGGAACAGCATTTTTATCGCCGTCAGCGCAATGAATATACCTGCCGATATGTATAGCTTAACATCCTTCATTGCTTGTCACCTCAACTAATTGTATTCGGTCAAGGCTGACAAATTCGTAAATAATTCTTGACAACGCCGGTTTGTCTTATTATAATGATAAAGCTGATTTCGGGGTGTAGCGCAGTTGGTA
>DQDL01000108.1:5729-10093 GCA_003533405.1 Clostridiales bacterium
GGGACCAAGAGGCCGGGAGTTCAAGTCTCCCCACTCCGACCAGAAGAAAAATCCTGTCGTATTTTCGACAGGATTTTTCTTTTATAGAGAGTAACGCTGAAAAAGCGGAAAGTCAGGGAAATAAATATAAGGCTTGACTTGACAAGCGTTCGGCCGTCGAGTATCATAATTGCGTTATTTAAAAAATTTTAAGCAAAGGAGACTTTGTGATGGCAAGCAGAGTGGCTGTTGTGACCGGAGGAAGCAGCGGCATAGGGCGCTGCACCGCTGCGGCGCTCAGAGAGGCAGGCTGCACGGTGTATGAGCTTTCACGCCGTGAGGTCAAGGTCGATGGCATTAAGCACATCACCGCCGATATTACAAACGAAGAGCAGGTCAAAGCTGCAATTGATACCGTGACGGCGCAGGAAGGTCGGATAGACATTCTTGTAAACAACGCCGGCTTCGGTATATCCGGTGCTGCCGAGCTCACCGAAAGCGGCGCTTCCCATGCGCAGCTTGAGCTCAATCTTTTCGGCATGGATAATGTCACCCGTGCAGTGCTGCCGGTCATGCGCTCGCAGGGCGGCGGCAGGATTGTGTGTATGAGCTCCATTGCGGGTATCATCCCCATTCCCTTTCAGCTTTGGTACTCGGTGAGCAAGTCGGCTGTGATATCGTATGTTTTGGCGCTTCAAAACGAAGTACGGCCGTTTAATATCAGCGTCTGCGCCATCATGCCCGGCGATATTTCCTCGGGATTTACCGCTGCAAGGCACAAGATCTCGGAGGGCGACGATGTTTACGCAGGGCGCATCGAGCGCTCGGTCGCCGTCATGGAGCATGACGAGCGCACGGGCATGACCTCGGAATACGCCGGAAGGTTCGTTGCAAAATATGCGCTTAAAAAGCGCAGCCGTCCGCTGGTCGCCATGGGATTTGCCTACAAAGGCGCAGCGATTGTAGCAAAGCTTCTGCCCCGTCGGCTTTCAAACTGGATAGTCGGCAGGATATACGCAAAATAAATCATATATATTGCAAAACAGCCGGTCTATGACAGACCGGCTGCTTTTATGCAGTTTTGAAGAAGAGAAAGAAATCGCCCGGCGTGTGCGCCGTCCATTTGTGTATGATGGAACTGGAGCGAGACCGTGAGCGTGGTCTTAAAAAGCCTGCGGCGATATCTGCCCCAGATCAAAAAAGGATTGTTGAAAATGCCGCTGTACATTCCCAAAGCAGCATCAAGCTCCGTATCGACAATGGCGGATGTTCCGATGACCATTTTGTCGGGCAGGTCGTGATTTTGACAGTTTTCGGCAGTCTCGGCCGTCAGGCGGAGATAGTCACGCTCAAACTGCCGCAGATCATCACTGTACGGCACATCGCAGGAGCTGACCTCGCCGTTTTTGTTCTTAACTATGCAGTTTACAGCCAAGCCATCATATCGGCACAGCTTGCCGTTAACAGGCAGTGTATAAAACTCCTTGACCTGGCTTGCGGCGTTACCGATACGCCAGCACATGAGCATATTAAACTTTTTCCCTCGCCTGCGGCTGAGCCTCACAAGCGGCGTGACATCGAGCGCTTTTACAAAGGTCACCATTGGATTGGGTGCACCCATCCAAAGCTCAAACGCCTCTGCCCTGCTCGTTTGCTTCGAGTCAACATACTTCACGCTCACCAGTCTTTACCCGCCTGGATGGCTGCAATGCTCTGGGCGATCTTTTCATGCTCCCAGTCCCACCAGCGCAGCTTAATGAGCCTTTCGACGGTCGCATCGTCAAAGCGTTTGCGTATAGGCTTTGCGGGGACGCCGCCGACAATGGTGTACGGCGGGACATCCTTGGTCACGACGGCTCTCGTGCCGATTATTGCGCCGTCGCCGATGGTCACGCCGGCCATAATGACCGCTTCATAGCCTATCCAAACATCGTTTCCGATGATAATATCGCCCTTATTGTCCCACGCATTGCGGATATCCTTGGCATCAAGCCCCCACTCCTCGTAGAAGATGGGAAACGGATATGTCGAAAGCGAGCTCATTTTGTGGTTTGCGCTCGTGAACAGGAACTTCGCCCCGCAGGCTATTGAGCAGAACTTGCCGATGATGAGCTTGTCGCCGTTTATTGGGTAGTGATACAGGACATTATTCTTCTCAAACTCCCGTGGGTCGTTTACAAAGTCGTTGTACATCGTGTATTCGCCGACCTCGATATTGGGGTTCGTTATAACATCCTTGAGATACACGGTCTGATGGTCGCCTGTTCGGGGATATATCTTTTTCATAAAACACCTCTAATCCTGCCACGGCTTACCCGTGACATAGCCTTTTGTGAGCCAGTATTCGTCATCAACGGCGGACATTTTCCCGCTTTTGTGCAGAAAGCGGTATAGCGTAAATATCCCCCGCACCTTTAATGACGGAGTCAAATGCCGTGCATGGTGCTTGACGCTCTTTGCCGTGCGCATGACCTTTGCTTCCGCCGAGCTTCGGAAGTTATCGGGCAGGTTCGTCCAGTCGTAGTCCCACACCTTTTGCTTTAAAATGTGCGTCCTCGCAATTCCCCAGTAATCCGTGCTGTCCTTGATATCACGCACGGTCGAGCTCATGCCGCCGCCACCTGCCGTGTTTATGATGACAGCCTGCTTTTTCATGAACGACAGGTCGGGGCGGTGAATTATCCAGCGGTAGGCAAAGTGGTCTAGCAGGGTTTTCATCTGCCCGGGGGCATGGAACACATAGGTCGGCGTGCAGAAAATGATAAGCTCCGAGCGATCCATTGCATCGATTATCGGCGCAAGTGCGGAAGCTCCGCCGCAGTTTTGCTCCATACCACGGATGCAGCAATAGCAGCCGACACAGGCATGCGGCATATCCTTCGGCAGACTGAACTCGAACAGCTCTCCGCCGTCCAAAAGTTCGTTTATAAGCAGCTGCGCAATGTTATATGTACATGACCGCTTCTTGCGTGCGGTCGCATAAATGACTGTTATATTCACTTTCGTTATCCTCTATCTCCTACAAAAAGATGTATGCCCAAGGCCGCATTAAAGCCCGTCGCCGCAAAAACGCTGAAGCGCTCTACAACACCGAAATACTCAGCCGGGACGAGCTTCATGCCGACTGCGCCGACGAGCATCATTGCAAGCGCTATACCGGCGCAAACGCCGTATGAGCGGCAGCTTCTATCCTTTGCTCCGGCGATGATGATAATGACCAGCGAAACGATTGAGAGTAGTACGACAACGCCGGTCACGGCGATGTGCATGGTGTCCTGAAATGTTCCGGCAAAGCCGCTGTCGGTCAAAGGAAACGCTCGGAAGCCGACTGCGGACACCCACTCCATCACGGCAAATATGTATACGCCGACACGCAAAAGCTTTGTCCTTTTGCCCTGTATGCCGATGCAAACTACCGTCACACAGGCGACCTCGCACACATTGTACAGCGCCGTGAGCCTGTTCCAAAGCGCAAGTGACGGTGCATTAGCGGCGCTAAGGTCACTCACCGCCTGCGCCATCCAGTCGTAGCCCGGGTACGCCAAAGGTGCAAATATGACCGCCGCAGCGTAGGATAGGAAGCTTACCACGCCCAGCAGTCCAAGCTTTTGTATCAGTGGTTTTTTCATTGTTTATGCCTCGTTTGCTTGTAATCTTGCATTTTTGTAGGACAACATGATGTGGCTCGGGGCGAAAATGAGCGCAGCGGCGGTCAACAGTACCGATCTGCACAGCAGTCCGCTGAAAAGAAACATCACCGATGGGATTATCGACAGCGCAAGAGCTCTGAAAATGCCGCTTTTCCTAAAACAGGCCGCCCAAATTATACAATATACGGCGGCGAGCACGGCATTGACGACGAGATATACTGCCATCATTTCGCTTGACTGCCACCCAAAGCAAGTCCCCGGAATATCTACTATCATAAATAAGAAACAACTGAAACGGCCAATGTGTTCCAAAATTTCGACAAATTTATTTTTCCACAGGTTTTCAAAGCCGTCATTGCACTTAACGGCAAACACAATATTAGGAACAAGTATCACTGCAACAAACATCAGACCGTATAAATTTATCCATTTCATTTTATCAAGCCTCCCTGTCTCACTAATATAACAATTGAGCGGCCCGTTTTGTTCCATAAATGCGTTAAAAACCCGATTTGCAATGCAAATCGGGTTTTTAACGCTTGTTGCCCGCAGCCAGTGCGCCGTCAGCAAAGGCCTTTGCCAGCGTCTCAGAATTGCCGCCCTTGCGGGGGCTCGGGGAAATGATAAGGACTATTTTACTCATGATATACCTCCCAAATGGTTCTATTCATTATTGTGGCATAGAAAAAAGCAAGCATCTTACGATGCTTGCTTTTTTGGAGCGGGCAACGAGAC
>DQDL01000108.1:10328-23660 GCA_003533405.1 Clostridiales bacterium
TCTACCGGATGAGCTATGCCCGCACACGGAACATTTTATATGTTACCACACAAATCAGATTTGTCAAGCAAAACTTTCATGTTCCGGATAAATTCATCTGAAATCGGCAATATCTCCGAATCCCTTGCCAAAAACATTCTTGGCATCGGTGATGATGAAAAAAGCGTTTTCATCGATATTTTTTATCATCTTTCTGATATCGGCTATCTGCGTGCGCTTGACAACGCACAGCAGCACCTGCTTATTCTGGTGCGAATATGCGCCCTCACCCCTGAGGATGGTGACGCCACGGTGCAGGCGGTCGGTGATATCGGTCACGAGCTGGTCGCTCTTTTCGCTGATAATGTAGCACACACTGGAATTATCGATGCCGTACAGCACAAGGTCTATGACCTTGGACACGACAAACATGGTAATGACGGCGTACATCGCAGATTCTACCTTATTGAAGATCGCCGCAAATGCAACGATTATCACGCAGTCGGTTATGAGAACGACGGTGCCGAAGTTGAGGTACGGAAACTTGAGCCTAATAAACTTTGCGATGATATCCGTGCCGCCCGTGGTCGCACCGGCATAGTAGATGATGCCAAGGCCTAGGCCCTTGACAGCGCCGCCGATTATGCAGGCAAGCAGCATGTCATTCGTCGGCGATATCGAAAGCAGTGCAAAAAGGTCAACAAACACTGACGACAGCAGCATACCGACAAGCGAGCCAACGATGAATCCCGTGCCGAAATAACGCCACGCTATGATAAACAACGGAATGTTGAGAACTATGGTGAGCAGGCCGACGGGGAGCTTGGTAAGCAGGTTGATTATCATTGCGATACCGCTTACACCGCCGACGATTATCGAGTTCGGGTACAGGAAGAACTGGAAGCCCGCCGCAAACAGCGCAGCTCCGACGACGATAAGTAGATACTTGAACGCAATTGCTTTGATTTTCTTGTTTTTAATCATAATAAAGCCCTCAGTTTATTAGTGACAGCTGCTCCTCTCCCCTGTCCTCGTCCTTGAGCAGCGCACCGGCTGCCGGGAGGCTGCGGACACGGTAGCGGGAGACATTCTTTATTACGGTCGATTCGAGCTGTGCCGCCGAATTCAGTTTATGATTTTTCTTCAAGCTCATTCCCGCAACGCCCTGCGTGGTGCGGCTGGTCTTGAGCTGCAAAAGCGAGGTGTTGAACACGAGCGCCCTGCCGTCTGTTGAGAACATGGCTATATTAATATCCTCCGCTATCGGCATGACCTCGACAAGCGGGCTCTTGTCGGAATAGGCGTTTATGAGCTTCTTGCGATTGGTTTTGGTCTCATACGCCGACATTTCGAGCCTTGCGATCTTCCCGTTTTCAAAAAACAGCAGAAGCTGCTTTTTATAGTTACCCGGGCAGACGACACTCACAATGCGCTCTCCGTCCTCCATTTCAAGCCTCGTCGGCAGGTACACGCCGAGATCAGAGGCTTTGGTGTTATCAAAATCGGACAGCTTCGTTTTGTACGCTCGCTGCTGATCGGTGAATATCAAAAGCTCGGTGCGGTTTGACGACTCAAAGGACATTTTGAGCCCGTCCCCGTCCTTGAATTTCTGCTCGCTGTTCATGCGCAACGACAGCGGGGTTATCTTCTTAAAGTAGCCCTCGTTCGAGATAAACACCGTTACGGGGTAATCCTCGACGAGCTCCGTTTCCTCAAACTCCTCTATCTCGTTTGCGTACACGATGCCCGTTCTGCGGGGGCAGGGATATTTTTTGATGACCTGCTTTAGCTCGTTTACGATGATGCTCTTAATTTTCCGGCGGCTCTTGAGAGTCTCCTCAAGCTCCTCTATCGCCTTTTCGAGCTCCTCTGTCTCGGATACACGCTTGAGGATGTACTCCCTGTTTATATTGCGCAGCTTTATCTCCGCAACATATTCCGCCTGCACCTTGTCGATACCGAAGCCCATCATGAGGTTGGGAACGACCTCGGCTTCAAGCTCGGTATTGCGAATTATCGCAAGTGCCTTGTCGATATCGAGAAGTATCTTCTCAAGACCCTTGAGCAGATGCAGCTTGTCCTTTTTCTTAGACAGGTCAAAATACACACGGCGGCGGACACATTCCATACGCCATGCGCTCCACTCGCTGAGTATCTCCCTCACGCCCATGACCTTGGGGTTACCTGCGACAAGAATGTTGAAATTGCAGGGGAAGCTGTCCATAAGCGGGGTGAGCTTAAACAGCTTCTGCATGAGCTTTTCGGGGTCGGTTCCACGCTTGAGGTCGATAGCAAGCTTCAAACCGCTGAGGTCGGTCTCGTCTCGCATATCGTTTATCTCACGCACCTTACCGGCCTTTATGAGCTCTGCGACCTTGTCGACGATGGCTTCGGTCGTGGTGGTGTAGGGTATCTCGTATATCTCGATGATGTTTTCCTTCTGCACATAGCGCCAGCGGGCTCTGACCTTGAAGCTGCCACGGCCCGTGTTATAGATGTTCTCCATCTCCGCACGGTCGTAGACTATCTCGCCGCCGGTGGAGAAATCGGGTGCAGGCATGGTCGAGAGCAGGTCGCACTCAGAGTCGGACAGATACTCTATCGTCGTGCGGCAGACCTCCTCGAGATTAAAGCCGCAGATCTGGCTTGCCATGCCGACGGCAATACCGGTGTTGCTCGACACGAGCACATTGGGAAACGAGGTCGGCAGAAGTGACGGCTCTTTCATGCTGCCGTCGTAGTTATCGACAAACTCGACAGTGTCTTGATCTATATCTCCGAAAAGCTCGGCACATATGGCAGACAGCTTTGCCTCGGTATAACGGGAGGCTGCAAAGGACATATCTCTTGAATACACCTTGCCGAAGTTGCCCTTGGAGTCGACAAACGGGACAAGCAGCGCATCGTTGCCCTTGGAAAGGCGCACCATAGTCTCGTATATCGCAGCGTCACCGTGCGGGTTAAGGCGCATGGTCTGGCCGACGATGTTGGCGCTCTTGGTGCGGCCGCCGTTCAGAAGTCCCATCTTGTACATGGTGTACAGAAGCTTTCTGTGAGATGGCTTGAAGCCGTCTATCTCGGGAATGGCGCGGGAGATGATAACGCTCATCGCATAGGGCATGTAGTTTTGCTCAAGCGTCTCGGTTATCGGCTGCTCCAGCACCTCGGCTCGCAGGCCTATGACATTGGGATTATTGAATTTTTTCTGTTCGGGAGCTTGTTTTTTAGCCATTTAGAGTGTTTCCTTTCAACGCTTGCCCTTTTTCTTTGCACCGGTCTCAAAGCTCCGGCGGCATTTGGGGCAATGCGTAGCCTTGAACAGCCCCAAATACACCACTTTTCCGCAGTAGGGGCATTTGCAGAAAAGGAAGATGACGACAAACGACATCACAAAGCACACGAGCGACAGCACCGCCGAATACGAGGGCAGCACCGTGCCGCTGCCGTTTGTGATAACGCCTACTGCGCCGAACATGACGCACAGCGCAAGCAGCAGCTTAACTAAATTTCTGGCTCTGTCAAACTTCATGTCGGCACCTCTTATGATATATCCGCCATGTCAAGATACAGATATCCGTTCTCGGCGATGTGATTTTTTCTGCCTGCAAGGTCGTCGCCAAGCAAAAGGTCAAACATCTGCGACATACGCTCGGCATCCTCGGGCATGACCTTTATCAGCCTTCGTGTCTCGGGATTCATGGTGGTCATCCACATCATGTCCGGGTCGTTCTCGCCAAGGCCCTTGCTCCGGTTGATGCTGGCCTTAGCTCCGTTAAGCGATGCAACGATATCCGCCTTTTCCTTGTCAGAGTAGGCAAAATAGGTCTTGCCCTTGCTCTCGATCTCATAAAGCGGCGACTCTGCGATATACACATAGCCTTCACGGATAAGCGTGGGCACGAGCCGGTATATCATCGTCAAAATAAGCGTTCTGATCTGGAAACCGTCAACATCGGCGTCGGTGCAGATGATGACCTTGTTCCAGCGCAGGTTATTGATATCAAAGGAGTTTAGATCCTTCTGCCCCTTGACCTGCACCTCAACGCCACAGCCGAGGACTTTCAAAAGGTCGGTTATGATATCGCTTTTGAATATCCTTGCAAAATCAGCCTTGAGGCAGTTTAATATTTTGCCTCTGACGGGCATGATGCCCTGAAAATCGGCATCACGGGAAAGCTTACATGCGCCCAGTGCCGAGTCGCCCTCGACGATGTATATCTCACGCTTTTCGGGGTCTCTGCTGCGGCAGTCGACGAATTTTTGGACACGGTTTGCAATATCGATGCTGCCGGAGAGCTTCTTTTTCATGCCGAGCCTTGTCTTTTCCGCCGCCTCACGGCTGCGCTTGTTGACAAGCACCTGCTCGGCTATCTTGTCGGCCTCGGGCTTATTCTCAATGAAGTATATCTCAAGGCGCTCCTTGAAGAAATCGGTCATCGCCTCTTGTATGAAGCGGTTGGTTATCGCCTTTTTGGTCTGGTTTTCATACGAGGTCTGCGTGGAAAAGCAGTTTGTAACAAGCACCAAACAGTCGGCGACATCCTGATAGCTTATCTTACTTTCGTTCTTCTGATACTTGCCTATCTTCTTTATGTAGGCATCGATGGCGTAGACAAAGGCGTTTCTTGTTGCCTTCTCGGGTGCGCCGCCGTATTCCAGCCACGATGAGTTGTGGTAATACTCCGTAAGGCTCACCTTATTTGAAAAGCAGAAGGCAGCAGAGAGCTTGACCTTGTACTCGGGCTTGTCCTCACGGTCACGGCCACGGCGCTCGGCGCTTATAAAATACGGCGTTGTGAGCGGATTATCGGCCGCAATCTCATGGACATAGTCCAAAATGCCGTTTTCATACACATAATCCGTGACTTCAAACTTGTTGCCGTTTTGATTGCGGAAACGGAATGTAATACCGGCATTGACGACCGCCTGACGGTGCAGGACATCTTTAAAGAACTCCTCGGGAATATCGATATCCGTAAAGACCTCAAGGTCAGGTCGCCACCTGATGGTCGTACCGGTCTTTTTGCGGTCGGCCGGGCTTACCGTGAGCTCCTGACCCTTTTTGCCGACGACCTTGCCCTTTTTAAAGTGCAGCTCATATTTATTGCCGTCACGCCAGACGGTGACATCCATGTATTCCGAGGCGTACTGTGTTGCGCATGAGCCGAGACCGTTAAGGCCGAGGGAATATTCGTAGTTCTCGCCCTCGTTGTTTGAATACTTGCCGCCTGCGTAAAGCTCGCAGAAAACAAGCTCCCAGTTAAAGCGCTTCTCATTTGCGTTCCAGTCCACGGGGCAGCCACGGCCGAAGTCCTCGACCTCTATCGATTTATCGGCATAGCGGGTCAGCGTGATGAGATTGCCGTGACCCTCACGAGCCTCGTCAATAGAGTTTGACAGTATCTCAAACACGGCGTGCTGACAGCCGTCGAGCCCGTCCGAGCCGAAGATAACACCCGGGCGCTTTCGTACCCTGTCCGCTCCCTTGAGTTGAGAAATGCTTTCATTACCGTATTGTGCGGTGGTTTTACTCATTTTCCGAAATTCCCCTTGAATACAACATCTTGTGTTTAGTGTCTTATAAATTCCTTGATAACTTAGATTATTTAGTATATTATAATTTTACCAAAAAATCAAGTACAGCAATAAAAACGGGGACAGACTACACAGTCCATCCCCTAAACCGACACAAGATCGGCAGACGAAAAAGCTTGAATGTTCTCATTATCACGGTGATAAGAGCTCGCATTCTGCCCGGTTCTTTCTATCTCACGGGCACTTTTTACCGTCTGATAATATTATGGCATGGATTTTTTCTTATATCCATGGTAATATGTTGCCATAGCCCGTTTAAATGACGGACAGGCTGAATATAATAATGAGAAAAGATAAGGAGTTCTTTTCTCATGACAAAAAAGGAAGCAAAGGCACTCAAGGCAGAGTATAATAAGCGTGTTAAGGAAATGAAGGTCATTCGCTCGCAGCTGCACTGCGCATATGCGGCGTTTGATTCCGTCACCGATCCGGACATGATGGATGCCTGCATTTTCGAGATAAGCGCACTGAAATCACGGTATAACTATGCCGTTGCCAACATAAAAAATCTAATTCAATAGGAGAAACATATGGATTATTTAAATCTTGCGGTCTATGTCGTCATCGGCGGTCTGATGCTGTGGCTTGTCATTAAGATATTCGCAACACCGATAAAATGGGCATTCAAGCTGCTTTTGAACGCAGCTTTGGGCTTTATCATGCTGTTTGTGTTCAACTTTCTCGGCGGCTTTCTCGGGCTTAGCATAACCGTCGGCTGGGTAAGCGCAATAGTCGCCGGTGTGCTCGGCATTCCGGGTATCATCCTGCTGCTTTTAGTGGAAAACTTCTTTCTCTGAATTACATAGTAAAAAAGAGAGTGCGATGCACTCTCTTTTTTCATTCCAGAAGCTTTAATGCTTCCGATATCTCGTCAAACTTCATGCTGTGTGAAGCCTTTACAAGCACCGTGTCGCCTTTTTTGATAAGCTCAGGCAGCTTAGATATAAGCTCGGCGTTCGTTTCAAAGTGTAGGGAGCTTATCTCCTCCGCCGCCGTGCAGGTGTATCTCGAGAGCTCGCCGACCGTGAGTAACAGATCAACACCGTTATCGGAGGCGTACCTGCCGACTTTGGCATGAAGTTCTTCCTTGTTCTCTCCCATTTCGAGCATGTCGCCCAAAATGCAGGCCTTGCGGCCTTGTATGTTTTTAAGGGAATCTATCGCACACATGACTGAATCGGGGTTTGCGTTATAGCAGTCGTCAACAAGCGTTATATAGCCCGTGTCGGTGACATTTGCCCTGCGGCCGACAGTCTCATAGGCGGCGACACCGGCGGCGATCTCGTCATCGGTAAGTCCCATTTCAATGCCGACCGCCGCACCCTCAAGCGCAGCATAGACCATGTGGCTGCCGTAGGACGGCACGGTGACATGTATGCGTCTTTCGCCCGAGACAATATCGCAGCTAAGCTCATTGAGGCTGTCTGAGCAAATGTTCTCGGCCTTCACATCGGCGTTTGCACCCGTGCCGTACAAGACCTTGCGCTGGCGGCAGTCAAGCGTCGAGAGAAGGTCATCATCGCCGTTTAGAAACAGCGTGCCGTCATCGGGCATGAAGACTAACATCTCGGTCTTTGCCTTCAAAACGCCGTCCCTGTTGTGCAAGTGCTCCAAATGCGCATGGCCGATGAGCGTATACACAGCCATCGTTGGGCGCACCATCTTTGCCAGACGGCTCATCTCACCGAAATCGGATATGCCCATCTCGATGACAGCTGCCTCGTGCTCCGGCTCAATCCTGAAAATAGTGAGCGGAACACCGAGCTCGTTATTAAGGTTTTTCTCGGTTTTGAGCACATTATATTTCTGCGAAAGCACGGATGCGACCATTTCCTTTGCCGTTGTCTTGCCAACGCTTCCGGCAATGCCGATGACGGGAATGTCAAAGCACTTGCGGTAATGCTCGGCAAGGGTCTTGAGCGCCGCCGCAACATCGGGTACAACGATGACCGTGCCGGTGATATTCTCGGGCACACGCTCTGCAATGCAGCAGACAGCGCCTGATTCAAAGGCTTTGTTCATGTAGTCATGCCCGTCGACACGCTCGCCTTTTAAAGCCGCAAACATGAAGCCCGCTTCGACCTTGCGGCTGTCTATCGCGACGCCGAGTATCTCGCTGTCTGAATTATCGCTGCCGTGGAGCTCGCCGCCGACTATGGCGGCGGCATCAGATACGCTCAAACCTCTCATTTATTATACTTCTCCATTGATACTTCAATGATCTTATCGCAAAGCTGCGGGAAGCTCATGCCCATTTCCCTTGCCATCTGCGGCACTAAGCTCGTCGGGGTCATGCCCGGTAGCGTGTTTGCCTCAAGGCAGTAGATCTCGCCGTCTGTCTCATCCATGAGGAAGTCTGCACGGAAGTAAACATCTATCATGAGTGCCGTGGCGACACGCTCGGCAAGACGCTGAAGTCTGTCGGTGTCCTCGGCGCTTATCTCGGCGGGGCAAATTTCCTCGGTCATGCCTGCCTGATACTTGTTCTTATAGTCATACCAGCCGTTTTTCGGGATTATCTCGATAACCGGCATTGCCTTGCCGGCAAGAACGCCGACGGTAAACTCCCTGCCCTTTACATACTTTTCGACCAAGACATGTGATTCGTACTTGAACGCAATTTCAAGTGCGGCATCATACTCGTCACGGCTGCGTACAATGGATGTGCCGACACTTGAGCCGCCCGAGCAGGGCTTCACTACGCAGGGGAAGCCGACATCGTCGTACTTATCCGCACCCTTTTCAAGAACTATCCCCGCCGGTGTGGGTATGCCGTTTGCACGGAACATTATCTTCGACAGCTCCTTGTTCATCGCAATTGCGCTGCCGAGGTAGCCGCTGCCGGTGTATTTGACGCCGTGCATATCGAGAGTCGCCTGTATCTTGCCGTCCTCGCCGTCCTGACCGTGCAGAGCAAGGAAGCATATATCCGCAGCACGGCATATCTCAATGACATTGCTGCCTATCCTCGAGCCCTTGCCCTCGTCAAGAAGCTTATCAAAGTCCGGAGTTTCCTCCTTGACGGAATACTGAACATCCTTCTGCTCACGCTCGAACAGCTCCATTGGGTCGTTATATTCGCCGTCGTAACCGTAAAACAGATCGACCAGCACGACCTTATGTCCCTGCTCTCGCAGCGCCCTTGCCGCATTTGTTCCGCTTGTGATGGAAACATCTCTTTCGCTTGACAAACCGCCGCATATTACCGCTATATTCATAACGACACCTCCTTAATATATTGGGAGTATACCACAGTGCGCCTCTGAGGGCAAATATATATTTCAAAAAAGTAGTGCATAAGGCAAAGTATTATGTTATAATGTCATTTTGTAATATAAGACAAGGATGATCAATTATGAACTATATCGTGGTAGATTTGGAATGGAATCAGGCTATGAGCTCCAAATCCTCCGTTTTCAACAAGCTCCCTATTAAGCTCAGAGGCGAAATTATCGAGATAGGCGCAGTCAAGCTTGACGAGAATTTGCAGCCTGCCGAGGAGTTTACCATCGATGTAAAGCCTGTGTACTTTAAGCGCATGCACTATAAGGTCAAGAAGCTCACCGGCTTTGACAAGGAGCGCCTTGCAAAGGGATACAGCTTCCGTGACGCTTTTGAGCAGTTCCGTGAGTGGTGCGGTGACGGCGTGACTTTCCTCACCTGGGGCTGTGATGACCGTGGCATCATGGAGCAGAATATCATTATCCACGACCTTGACTGGGACTGGATAGCCGACTGGATCAATTTGCAGCTTATATATAATATGCAGACCGACGGCGACAAAAATCAGAAATCACTCGCAACGGCGATGGAGCATTTCGGCATAGAGCAGACAAGAGTTGCTCACGATGCTCTCGGCGATGCGTACAATACCGCCCTTGTCTGCACGAAGCTTGACATTGCAAAGGGTCTTGCAGATTATGAGGACGCATCGAGGATGCTCTCGCTGCGAAGCCACAAGCAGGTCTCGGGCGAGAGCAAAGGTCCCGACCCTATCGAGCACCTTGTTTTCCCGGGATATATCAGCAAGTCCGAGGCTTTTGCCGATGAAAAACTTGTGAAGCTTCCCTGCCCCGACTGCGGCAGCGAGCTTTCCTATCAGCGCTGGATAAACCAAGGCGACCAGCGCTATATGAATATCTATACCTGCCCCGACTGCGGCAGCTATTTATTGAGACTCAAGTTCCGCAAGCAAGAGGACGATACATGGGCGGCAAACAGACTCGTTTACAAGGCCGATGACGATACGCTTGACTTTTACCGCTCAAAGGCAGCACTTTCCCGCCGCCGTGGTCGCAGCGGCCGTTCGCCGAAGAAAAACAGACCCGCAACCAAGCAGTAAGATATATGCAGCTAAAGAAGGCGCAGACCCATGAAAAGTACAAAGCAAATGTCAGACTCCATCCGCCTCGGCGCTATACTTGCAGCCTCCGGCGGTTTTATGGATGCGTATTCGTATATACAGCGTGACGAAGTTTTTGCAAACGCACAGACGGGCAACATTCTGCTGTTCGGCGTTAAGCTTTCCGAGGGCAATTTTGCCGGGTCGCTGCACTATTTTCTGCCCGTTCTCGCTTTCGTTCTCGGCATCGCCGCCGCAGAGCTCTTGCGCATGAGAGAGCAGCACCTGCTGCACTGGCGGCAGATATCCGTCATAACCGAGGCTGTTATACTCACGGCCGTTGCGTTTATTCCGCTGACGCAGAACATAATCGCAAACTCGCTCATCTCCTTTGCCTGCGGCATTCAGGTCGAAAGCTTCAGAAAAATTCGAGGCAACGGAATTGCGACAACAATGTGCATAGGCAATATCCGAAGCGGAACGCAGCACCTTTGTCAGTACATGCAAAGCATGGATAAAGAACATCTTATCAGCGCCGCACTTTATTACGGCATTATCGGCTGCTTCGTCACAGGCGCAATTATCGGCAACTTCTTCATCGGCATCTTGCACGAAAAAGCCATACTTTGCAGTTCCTTGCTACTGATTATCTCGTTCATATTCATGTTCATAGACGGAGAAAAAGAGAATATTTAAGCTAAAAGCTCCGGCGGATCATCCGCCGGAGCTTACTTCTTTATATACTTGGGACAGGCGTTGGTCTTGCACTGTCGATAACGGTCTTTGCGTCGATGAGGTTCTTTATGAGGTTTGGCGAATGGTACAGACGGTAGCCGTCGAGGTTTATCCTGCCCTGACGAACATAGCTGTCATGGATCTGCACCCAGTAATCCTGCGAAGCATCGACATTGCAGAAAATGCGGAAGCCTGCATCGTACATGGATTTGTACTTTGCGCCGGAATACTCCTCAACTCCGGCAATGTCCTCGCCGAAGGGGTAGATGAGAACATCGGTGTCGCCGACGATAGGCTGAATCTGATCCTCCCACTTCTGAACATCGGCTGCGAGCTTATAGGCATCGGCGCTGCCGTAGCCGAAGTGGGCATAGCTGTGCGAAGCTATCGTCCAGCCCTGCTTCTTAATGGCCTCGGAGACCGCTTTTGCCTGCTCGACCTCCTTGTTATACTCATCACTCGTCAGCTTTTCCTTCCAATCGGGATGGGTATGGTAGCCGAATACGCCCTCATAGCCGGTGACCGCAAGGATTCCCTTTGCGCCACGGTAGGAGAAATCGGGGTGCTTTTCGACGAAGTCCTCAAGCAGCGGAAGAACATCGTAGCTTCCGGTGACCAAGGTGCCGTCCTTTTCGTAATACTCGTTCGTGACCTTGCCGTCCTTGCCGATGACGAGCTTATGCGCAAAGCCGTCGCCCTTGGCATCGGCGTAACCGTCGCCGTCACCGTCGGTCATATACTTATAGTAATTAACATCGTCAACCGAGAGAACAAACGGCTTTTTGCCCTCGGGCAGATAAATGTCGCCCTGCTTATATACGGTCTTGCCGTCGTCTGTCTTGACCTGCTTTACCATGTCGTGGATATCCACAAGGACATAGCCCCTTGCGTACATCTGCTCCATGATGGCATTAAACTCACTTATCGTGGTCATGTAGAGGTTGTAGCCGTCCTCATCCTCATCGCCGTCAAAGGCTCTGTCGGTGTCGGCAATAAGGCTGTGGAAGAATATATGCGGGACATGGGTCGTGTCCTCCCAACGGGAGCACTGGGCTTTCTGCGTCTCAAGCTCCTGCTTGTATGTCGAGCAATCCTCGGCATTGTCATAGGCGCTCTCATACTCGGCGACCAGTGCAAGCGCCTTGTCGTAGTCATAGGATGCTGCAAGCCTGTCAGCCTCGTTTTTAAGGCCGGATGCGGTCTTGGGAAGCTGCTTACCGGTGACCTTGGAGGTTATCGTATCTCTTTCGGCTACCACGGGATCGGTATTATTTCCGCCGCTGCCGCCGACGCCGCTGCATGAGCGGACGCTGATAGTCAGCGCCAGCATCATCACAGTCAGGATAACAACGCAGAACACGGCGACCTTTCTCGGGCCGAATATATCGAGCAATGCCGCCCAAAAGCGCTGAAGCTTATGCGAAAACTTGGTTTTCAGCTCATTCATCGTTCACTCACCCACTTGTCTGTATTATCTGTACAGTATATTAACATACGCCGCTCAAAATGAGCAACTGTAATTTTTATCTCCTGCCGTTTTTGGCGAAAAACTCCCTTGTATGCTGGCCATCGAGCTTTATCTGCTCGCCGAGTTGAGCAATGTCGTCAAACTTCTGCTCGTCACGCAGGAAACCGTAAAACTCAACTCTCGCCTGCCTGTCATAGAGGTTGCCCTCAAAGTCGAGGATGAAGCTCTCGACACTGACAGCGCCGCTGTCGCTGACCGTGGGGCGCACGCCGACATTGGTGACGGAGATGTGCTCCGAACCGTCATCAAGAACGACCTTGGCCGCATACACGCCGTGGCGGGGTATGACAACGCCCTCGGGTATCTTCATGTTTATAGTCGGAGTGCCCATCTTGGTACCGAGGTGGTAGCCCGAGCGCACAGTGTCCGACAGCATGTGCGGGTGACCTAACAGCTCATTTGCTTTTTCAATCTCGCCGTTTTGTATAAGCTTTCTTATCTCTGTAGAGCTGACGATAACACCGTCACGGCACACAGGCTCGATGATATCGCAGCCGATACCCTTTTCGGCGCAGTATTCCTTGAGACGAGGCGCCGTGCCAAGTCCCTTATAGCCGAAGCAGAAGTCATGCCCGACAACGAGCCATGCGATGCCGAGCTCGTCGATAAGCTCGTCAATAAACTCGTGCCAGTCCATGCGCATGACCTTTTGGTTAAAGTGGATGAACACAACATTATCGATGCCGAAGCAGCGGTTTATGATGTCCTTTCTGCCGATGGCGCTGTTTATTAGCGGCACCTCGGCACCGAAAACGAGCGTATCGGGGTGGACATCGAAGGTCAGCACGGATGGCATTGCACCTATCTCCTCGGCTCGCCGCTTTGTTTTATTCAAAAGTGCGGCATGACCTATATGCACACCGTCGAAAAATCCGAGCGCCATGGCTCTTTTTGTATCTGCCATATCAAACCTCAAAGAAGCTTTTTATTGTTTTTAGTTTATTGTCCGAAGCCTCGCCTAGCAGCAGAAAACCGCCGGTCTCGGTATAGACCCTGTATGTGCCGTTCGGGGCGGCAAGCTTAATAACATTGCCGTTTCGCAGCTTTTTCTCCGCAGTATCTCTCACGGTGAGCTCAGGGTATGCGGAAAACAGTCTGTCAACGGGAATTATAATTTCGTCAAGACCGCCGTTATCGGCTGCGGCTTGAATTT
>DQDL01000108.1:23875-24604 GCA_003533405.1 Clostridiales bacterium
TTGAATTTCATCAATCGTATGCGCCTTCTCAATGGAGAACGCACCGGCTTTTACACGGCGCAGCGAGCTCATGCATCCGCCGCAGCCGAGTGTGTCGCCGATGTCATTGCACAGCGTTCTTATATAAGTTCCCTTGGAGCACACAACATCAAGGATATAGTCGCCGTCATTTTCGCCGACTATCTCGAGCTTTTCGATCGTAACCTTGCGTGGCTTGCGCTCAACGCTTTCGCCCCTCCTTGCAAGCTCGTAGAGCTTCCTGCCGCCGACCTTTATCGCCGAATACATTGGCGGTATCTGGCTTATCTCGCCCTTGAAGGCGCTGAGTGCTTGCTCAAGCTCGGCTTTTGACGGCAGACTGTTGCTGCTTTTCAATGTATTGCCGGTTATATCCTGCGTATCGGTCGAAATGGCGAGGCGCAGTCCGGCGATATACTCCTTGCTGTCGGCTTCGGCAAACTCAACGGCTCTTGTCGCTCTGCCGACGAACACAACGAGCAGCCCCGTCGCCATGGGGTCGAGCGTGCCGGAGTGGCCTATCCTGCGCTCATGCAGGATACCACGCAGCTTGCCGACAACATCGTGACTCGTCCAGTCGCAGGGCTTGTCTATAAGCATTATTCCGTTTAGTGCCATAGCTTATCCAAGGCGTCTATCATCATCTGACGCACGGTATCGGGGTCTGCGTTTATCGTGCAGCCGGAGGCCATTTTGTGTCCGCCGCCGCCG
>DQDL01000108.1:24819-26417 GCA_003533405.1 Clostridiales bacterium
GCCATTTTGTGTCCGCCGCCGCCGAAAACAGCGCACAGTGCAGAGCAGTCAAAGCTCGGCTGCGACCTTACCGAGACCTTGCATTTGCCCTCGGCAAGCTCACGAATGACCATGCTCACGACGCAGCCCTCTACCCTGCCGGGTATACCTGCCATATCGTCGCAGTCGTTCTCGGTCGCACCTGCCTTGTCCATCATGTCCGTTGTTACGGTAGCGATGACGACCGCATTGTCTTTGTAAAACTTAAGGCCCGAGCATATCATGCCCTCAAGGACTATTCTCGCCCTCGACACCTGACGGAACAGGTCAAAGTTAAGTGCCTGTACCGAAGCGCCGTATGACGCAAGCTCGCTTGCGGCGGCAAATGTCTCCGCTGTGACATTGGCATAGCGGAAGCAGCCGCAGTCGGTGGAGACAGCCATGTACAAAAGGCTTGCCTCCTCGGGCGTTACATTGCCGCAGAGCTCTTTTATGACCTCGAGCACCGCTTCGCCGCACGATGCCTTTTCCGGGCGCAGCAAAAGCTCGGCCGCATAGTGCGAATTTGTCGGGTGGTGGTCAATGCAGGCATCGGCCTCACCGCTAAAGCCTATGGGGAACATGTGCTTTTCGGCGACGTCGACGGCGACAGCGCAGTCATAGGTGAAACCTGCGTCAACATACTGCGCAATATACTTCATGTACTTGGGTGTGATGTCTGGATTATTATAAAGTGCCGCCTTTTTGCCGCACCTGCGCAGCGCCGAGCACAGCGCCGAAGCGCTGCCGAGGGTATCGCCGTCGGGACGGACATGGGTCAGCAGCAGTATATTATCATGGTTACTAAGCCATTCGGCACACTCACGGTAGTTCATTGCTCGTCCTCATCGTGCTTGATATCAAGATTGCTGATAAGCTCGTTAATATGCGCACCGTACTCGATGCTGTGGTCAAGCTCAAATGTAAGCTCCGGGGTATTTCTGAGCTTTAAGCTGCTGCCGAGCTCACGGCGCAGCCAACCGGCAGCGGATTTAAGACCCTTTTTAAATTCCTTTTCGTTCTGAAGTCCCATGACCGACAGCCAAATTTTCGAGTAGCGCAGGTCGCCGGTTGTCTCGACCCTGGTCACGCTGATCATGCCCTGATTTACACGGGGGTCCTTTATCTCACGAAGCAGCTTGCTCATGACAAGCTGGATATCGTCATTTGTTCTTGCTAATTTATTTGAAGGCATATCGTTTCCTCCTATCGTCGAATGGGCGGTCGTTTCTGACCGCCCACGATTGTTCTGTTACGGATTTACCTGCTCCATCACGAAGCACTCGATCACATCGCCGACCTTAATGTCGTTGAATTTTTCGACCTGCATGCCGCATTCGTAGCCGCTTGCGACTTCCTTGACATCATCCTTGAAGCGGCGAAGCGATGCAAGCTCGCCCTCGTGGACAACGACATTGTCACGCAGGACACGGACAGAGCAGCCTCGCTGGATCTTGCCGTCGGTGACATAGCATCCGGTGACGGTGCCGACCTTGGAGACCTTGTAGGTCTCACGAACCTCGGCATGACCGATGACTACTTCCTTGAACTTGGGTGCGAGCATGCCCTTCATGGCGGCC
>DQDL01000067.1:0-12245 GCA_003533405.1 Clostridiales bacterium
CCGGTGTTGCCGGAGGTCGGCTCGATTATCACGGAGCCGGGCTTGAGCAGACCCTTCTGCTCGGCGTCGTCTATCATCGCCTTTGCGATGCGATCCTTTACGCTGCCTGCGGGGTTAAAATACTCGAGCTTACCGAGGACCTTGGCTTCGAGGCCTTCGGACTTTTCAATATGGACAAGCTCCAGCAGGGGGGTTTTGCCGACAAGCTGATCTGCGGATGTATATATCTTACTCATGATTAATTCCTCCAAAATGATTATTTAAATGATGTCTTTAATTCTGTGCAGCATTAGTGCCGACATCGGTATCTCCATATGAAGGTCATTTTTAATAACCAACCTTTCCTGTAGGTTTATACGGATTATAAGGTCTGTGCGCCCGTTTGTCAATAGTCTTTTTCAACTTTTTTGTTGATTTACCCACTTTTCCGGTGTATAATTAGGATTAAGCGGACAGGAGGGAGCAAAAATGCTTGTTTCGACCAAAGGACGGTATGCGCTGCGGGTCATGATCGACCTTGCCGAGCATCAGGCGGACGGGTTTATCCCGCTGAAGATCATTGCCGGGCGGCAGGAGATATCGGAAAAATATTTGGAGAATATCATAAAGCTGCTGGTCAAGGCGAAGCTTCTGACCGGCGTGCGCGGCAAGGGCGGCGGCTATAAGCTTGCAAAAGCGCCCGAGCAGTACACCGTGGGGAGCATCCTGCGGGTGACCGAGGAGTCCATGGCGACCGTCGCCTGTCTCGACCCGGGTGCCGATGCCTGTCCCCGAGCTGCCGAGTGCCGCACGCTCAACATGTGGCGTGGGCTCGATAAGCTCATTAACGATTATTTTGAGAACATCACCCTCGCCGACCTCATGCACAGCGCCCCCACAGGCTTCGACTATGTGATATGAAAAAGACCACCTTTCAAATGTGCACCGCCCCAGAATATACGGACAGCACAAAAAAGCCCTCCTAGGCAGGAAAAAAGAATTATGCAACATACCAGCCAAATATGTACTCTGCGATAGCCGTAGGTGCTGCCACACTCGGCCTGACATTGTCCGAGCTTTTCGGCAATCTGCCGATGTATGTAGCCTTCTGCGTTCAGTCGCTGCACCTCCGGCAGCAATTTCTGTACTTTCTCGTATTTCCTTGGCATGTAAATTACCCCCTATGTAGTACCTCTATTTTCCTACATAGGGGGTGTTTTGTCTATTGTCCGTTTTTTACGGTTCGGTGCGAAAGCTGTTCGATGTTTTTTTACTTGACTTGGAAGCCATAATGGGATTAATATATGTTAAACCCAATATGTTAAACACGCAACAAAGTGTACGGAGGTAAATATCATGAAGAAATGGCTTATCATAGCACCCATCGGCGCAGCCGCCGCCGCAGCGGCAGTGCTGCTTTCCAAGAAGGGCAAGGGCGGCGAGCCCAAGCAGGCAAAGCCCGCCGCAGGCAAGAAGCAGGCAAAGCCCGCCATCACCAAGCCCAAGACCGGCGTTTACAGCTTTGCTTCCGGCTACAAGGACGCAAAGACCGTCGAGGTCTCGCTGACCTACGATGAGGAAAAGTGTACCTTCGGCGAGGTGTCCGAGGGCTTCCTTGTCCCCACCGACGACTCCCACGCCGCAATCATCTACGGCGAGGACTTCGCAATGCAGGCCGAGTACGCCTCCTACTACGCAGGCGACGATTTTGCAGCCCATATTGACGAGCTCAAGGAGCGCTTTTCGCATGTCGACCCCATCACCTATAACGGCAACACCGGCGTTCACTACTTTAACGGCCACAACTACTGCCTTGCCTTCCCAATCGAGGGCGTGACGGCGGACTATCTGCTGATAACGGTCGTTTCCATGGTCGATGAGAGCGACGACGAGGCTGCAAAGCTCCCGACGAACGAAATGGTCGTGGCTATCCTCAATTCCCTCAGCGTTTCCGCAAAGTAAGTTAAAAAGCTTAAAGCCGCAGGATTTTCCCTGCGGCTTTTTTTGATATAGTTTACAAAATACGCATTGACAAGCGTTTTCCAGCAGCATATCATTTAAAATGTCAAATCATTTAAGTTGACGATAGGCGGTCGGCTGCCGTTAACTTAGAAAAAACGGGAGAAGCAAATGGAAAAGAAAGAAGCGCTCAGAGCTTTGAAATTCGTGCTGTTTTCCGCAAGTGCGGGCATCGTCGAGGCCGTTGCCATGGTGCTGTGCGAGGAGGTCATCAAGATCCCCGGACACTATGTGTGCTACACGATAGCGCTCGTGCTGAGCGTGCTGTGGAACTTCACCTTTAACCGCAAATTCACCTTCCAGAGCGCCGAGAATGTGCCCAAGGCGATGGCGCTGGTGTTTTTGTTCTATGTTCCGTTTGCACCGTTCACGATCTGGCTCCAGCACATCCTCTCGGATGTGAACAGCTGGAACGAGTATGTTGTGCTCGCCATCAACATGGCGCTCAATCTGACGCTCGAGTACCTGTGGGACAGCAATGTCGTGTACAGAAAAACGATGGATACCAATGAGATAGCAAAAAGGAAGCAGGCAAAGGAGGAACAGCTATGATATATTATTTTACCGGAACGGGAAACAGCGAGTTTGCGGCAAAGCGCATCGCCGGGAAATCGGGGATGATGACCGTACCCGTGTATGAGTACATTTCCGAGGGCAAAATTTTTGAGCCGGTTCAGGGAGAAACGCTCGTTTTCGTCACGCCGACCCACGGCTGGCGCATACCACGCATCGTGTCCGACTGGATAAAGGCGGGCTCTTTTGACGGTGCGCACAAGGCATATTTCGTCATGACCTGCGGCTCGGAGATAGGCAATGCCGAAAAGCACTGCAAGGCGCTGTGCGATGAGTGCGGCTTTGAATTCATGGGTGTCGGCGAGGTCGTCATGCCCGAAAACTATGTTGCCATGTTCTATGTCCCCGGCGAGGACGAGGCCAAGGCGATAGTCGAAAAGGCCGTGCCCGTAATTGACGGCTATGCCGAGCTTATCGCCGAGGGCAAGCCGCTCGAGCCGAAGAAGATCAGTCTTGCCGACAAGCTCAAAAGCGGCGTTGTCAACGATGCGTTTTACGCAATGTTCGTCAAGGCCGATAAATTTTACGCCACCGACAAGTGCATAAGCTGCGGCCTGTGCACCGTGTCGTGCCTGACGCACAACATCGAGCTCAAAAACGGCAAGCCCACATGGGGCGACAAATGCGTCCACTGCATGAAGTGCATTTGCAACTGCCCCGAGGCCGCCATCGAATACGGCAAGGCAAGTGTGGGTAAACCAAGATACCATTGCCCCGATATAGGTGCGTAACATGCGGAAAATTGACCCGAATACATGGTCTCGCCGGGAGATATTCGACTTTTTCTCAAAAATATCGAACCCGTTTTACAGCGTGACCTTCAATATCGATGTGACGGAGGCCTACGCCTACGCAAAGCGCAGCGGCCTGTCGTTTTACTATGCGCTGGTGTACCTTGTGACGAAAGCCGTAAACTCCGTTGAGGCGTTTCGTTACGCCATCGTTGACGGCGAGCTCGTGCTTTTTGACGAGCGCAGCCCGAGCTTCACCGACCTCAAAAAGGGCTCGGAGAGCTTCCACATCGTCACCATGCCCTGCGAGGGCGATATAGCGGATTTTTGTCGGGAAGCCAAGTGCCGCAGCGCCGAGCAGACGACATTTTTGTCGACCGACAAGGAAAGCGCAGACCTCATCTACTTCTCGTGCCTGCCGTGGGTCGAGCTCACAGCGCTCACCAACGAACGGGACTTTGACCCCGACGACGCCATACCCCGCATCTCATGGGGCAAATACTACGAGCGGGACGGCCGAAAAATTCTCGGTATGTCGCTGGAGCTCAACCACCGCATCACCGACGGCGTGCACATAGGCAAATTCGCCGAAGCGCTGCAAAATCTAATCAAACAGCTATAAAAAAGTAGACGATGCAATGCATCGTCTACTTTTTTCGTTAGAACGACATTGTGCGTAGTCCACCGCACCAACGGTCGGAGCGAACCGATGGAGGTGGGAGTTCTGCCGCCCTTTACGGGTTTAGTTTTGGGCGAGCTATTTTTCGTTCAGACAAATAAAATAATTCCGGCAATACTTTGTGTATTACCGGAATTTTTTGTGCGGTATGGGCGGAAAAGAGCCGGTCAAAACCGGTAGGTTTTCCGCTTTCGGCGGTTCGATTCGACCTTATGCCTCGCCGCGCTCTTTGAGAGCTTCCTTGCGGGAGAGGTTTACACGGCCACGGTCGTCTATCTCGGTGACCTTGACCCAAGTCATGTCGCCGACATTCAGAACATCCTCGACCTTCTCGGTGCGCTTGAACTCAAGATCCTTGATGTGGCACATACCGTCCTTGCCCGGGGCAAGCTCGATGAATGCGCCGATGGGGATGATGCGCACGACCTTGCCGTAGTACAGTGCGCCGACCTCGGGCTCGAAAACGATGTTCTCGATGGTGGTGCGGGCTGCACGGCAGGCCTCGATATCCTCGGAGGCGATGAAGATGCTGCCGTCGTCCTCAATGTCGATCTTGCAGCCGGTGTCGGCAGTGATCTTCTGAATGACCTTGCCGCCGGAGCCGATGACCTCACGGATCTTGTCGGGATTGATCTTCATCTGGATCATCTTCGGAGCGGTCTTTGCAAGCTCCTTGCGGGGCTCGGGCAGAGCCTTGAGCATGATCTCGTCGAGGATCTGGAAGCGGGCCTCACGGGTGATCTTGAACGCTTCCTTGATTATCTCGTGCTTGAGGCCGTCGTTCTTAAGGTCCATCTGAATTGCGGTGATGCCGTCCTTCGTACCGGCGACCTTGAAGTCCATCTCGCCGTGGAAGTCCTCAACGCCCTGAATGTCGATAAAGGTGGTGAAGTCGTCGCCGTCCTGAATAAGGCCGCAGGAGATACCGGCAACGGGAGCCTTGAGGGGAACGCCTGCGTCCATGAGGGCGAGGGTGGTGCCGCAGATGGAGCCCTGCGAGGTGGAGCCGTTGGAGGAGAGTATCTCGGAAACTACACGGATGGTGTAGGGGAAGTCCTCGACGGGAGGAATGACGCTTTCCAGTGCCTTCTCGACCAGTGCGCCGTGACCGTACTCACGACGGCCGGTGCTGCGGCTCGGGCGAGCCTCGCCGGTGGAGTAGGAGGGCATGTTGTAGTGGTGCATGAAGCGCTTCTCTTCCTCTTCCCAAATGGTGTCGAGCTTCTGGCTCATGGAAAGAGTTGCAAGGGTTGCAATGGACAGAACCTGGGTCTGACCACGGGTGAACAGAGCCGAACCGTGAACTCTGGGGATGATGCCGACCTCGGAGCCGAGGGGGCGGATCTCATTCATTGCACGGCCGTCGACACGCTTGCCTGCAAGCAGCCATTTTTTGACGACCTTCTTCTGCAGCTTGTAGAGTATCTCATCCATGTACTGCATCATGTCGGGGTGCTCGTCGGAGTACTTTTCCTCCATTGCGGTGACCCACTCGTTCACACGGGCCTCACGGACATTCTTGTCGTCGGTGTCCATGCAGTATTCCATGCCGGCAAACTCGTTGGCGACGAGCTCGCCAAACAGCTCCTCATCAAACGAAGCGTGCTCGTACTCAAACTTCGGCTTGCCTATCTCGGCGACCATCTTGTCGATGAGGTCGAGGACCGGCTGCAGGTGCTCGTGCGCCTGAACGATGCCCTCGTACATGACATCGTCGGGGACCTGATCTGCCTCGGACTCGATCATGACGATCTTCTTATGAGTTGCGGCGATGGTGGTGGTCATGCGGTTGGTCTTGCGCTGCTCCTGCGTGGGGTTAAACAGGTACTTCTCGCCGTCCCAGCCGAGGACGATGCCTGCGATGGGGCCGTTAAAGGGAACATCGGAGATGGAGACGGCAGCCGATGCGCCGATCATAGCGGTGATCTCGGGGCTGCAGTCACGGTCAACGGACAGAACCTCGCAAGCGATGACAACATCGTTGCGCAGGTCACTCGGGAACAGGGGACGCATGGGGCGGTCGATGAGGCGGGAGGCCAGAACTGCGGGCAGGCTGGGCTTACCCTCACGGCGCATGAACGAGCCGGGGATGCGGCCTACTGCGTAGAGCTTCTCGTTAAAATCGACTGCGAGGGGGAAGTAGTCGATGCCGTCCTTGGGGCGGGCGGAAGCGGTGCAGGTGACGAGCACGGTGGTCTCACCGTAGGTGACCAGAACTGCGGCGTTGCACAGCTCTGCCATCTTGCCGACCTCCATCTTGAGGGGGCGGCCTTCGTACTCGATCTCAAACTTTCTGTAGTTGGGGAATTCCTTTTGCTTGATTATCATTTGTTTGCTCCTTTCGTTTCTTGTGAGCACCGGAGCATAGCACTTGAAAACGAGCCTGCGCACGGGCGCATTTTCAAATACTAAGCTTACGGTGCTCGTTGTTTACTTGATTTTCTTCGTTAGAAGGGTGTCGGTACTTGCATCTCGCTGAAGCGTTGCAACGAAATTGAAAAAGGGAGAGACAATATTGAGTTGTCTCTCCCTTAAAAAACCTTCATACCCTTCGGAAGTGCCGGACTTACTTACGGATGCCCAGCTTTGCAATGATTGCACGGTAGCGCTCGATGTCCTTCTTAGCAAGGTAGTCGAGCAGACGGCGGCGCTTGCCGACCATCTTGTACATGCCCAGACGGCTGTGGTCGTCGTTGGGATGGACCTTGAGGTGAGCGGTGAGCTGCTTGATGCGCTCGGTGAGGATAGCGATCTGAACCTCGGGAGAGCCGGTGTCGTTCTCGTGGGTCTTGTTCGCTTCGATAACTGTGGTCTTCTGGTCTTTGGTGATCATAATGATACCCCTTTCACGGTTTTTATATTCCCAATGTCTAAGTAAAGGGAGGAAAGGTCTCCCGAATACTGAGAACACGGACTAAATCATATTACCACCGCCGCCCCGATTTGTAAAGGGCTTTTCAACTATTTTTCCCGCAAACCGCACTAATTTTCCGTTTTCTCCGTTTCCTCTGACTTCACGGGCTCGGCGGGCTTTTTCGGCTTCTCCGGCGGGGCGGTCAAGGCGAGAAGTGCGACAAACAACCCAATAAAGGCAATGACGAGGCCGACTATTCCGACCACGCTCATTGCCGTTACCAAAGTAAACGGAGCAAGGCAGCCAAATAGTATCAGCGCAATTCCAAACAGCATGCTTTTGATTGATTTCATGGCTCATTCTCCTTTCCAAAGCAAAAAACGATGCACAGGCCTCAAAAGCGAGACCTGTGCAAATCAAATACAAACATCAAACAAAATACAAACACAAAGACCGTTCACGCACAAATCTCTGAATTTTCGTTCGGAGGTCCATCGGAAACACATCCGTTACATTTGCTGATTTGATTGTACAACAAAAATGTTGGAAAGTCAATAAAATTTTAACAAATGCTGTTGAAATTTTACAAAGACGGCACGAACGAGCGCAGGACGCTCTCCATCTCTGCCTTGCTTGCACCGCCGGTCATGTAGACGCACCATGTAACGCCGTCCGTGTAGGCATAGTATACGCCCGAGGTTTCGTCCTTCGACAGATAAAAGCAGGTCGGGTCGCCGTTTTTCATTGCACCGTCGCCGGCGGTCGCCCAGTCCTCATATACACCGGATATGCTCTCGTCGAGCGTGTCGGTATGGGCAGCCCTGACGGTACAGTCCTTGCCGACGAGCACAAAGCACATCTGATACACCGCAGGCGCGGAGTCGATTATACTGCAATGCACCTCCCCGGCGTTCATCGGCATGACAAAGGTCAGTCCGCTTTCGGTGCACAGCTCCTCGGCGTTGACCTCACGCACGGGGCTTGTGACCTGTGCGCTCGGCTCGGCTGTGGCGGCCACAACGGGCGAGGGCTTGTCCTTTTCGGTTATCGGCATCGTCGAGTAGCAGCCGCAAAGTGCCGCCATGCAGCCGAGTGCGAGCAAAATTGCCGTCATCTTTTTCATGTCGATATCTCCTTTCACTTTTACCCTCGGTATACAAGTGCATGCACGGTTTTGGCAGACTGCTTTCCGCCCACGCTTCGTCAAAGCCCTAGTCCATATATATCCATTATGCCCGTCGGGCTCTGCCTTTGCCTGAACGAAAATCAGCTCTCCCAAAACTGCTTCGCACCTGACAGCAGGCAAATGCTACATGAGACATGTTCTTCTCTAACGAAGATGCTGGAAAAACGCTGTCAGGCGTACATCCCCTTGTCAACCGAGGGTGATTTTTGGCGATTCACATACAGTATAATCATATTTTTATGAAAAATCAACAAGTACCGTGCGGTTGAATTGTGTCGGCGGCTGTGATAAAATGTTGAAAAAATGAAACGGACAGGTCAAAAAATGGACAGTAACTTCTTTGCACTGATATCGAGAATGAGATACATCGAGCGCTGGAGTCTCATGCGCAATTCGATACATGAAAATATTCAGGAGCACAGCCACATGGTTGCAGTCATCGCTCATGCGCTCGGCGTTATCCGCCGTGATGTGTTCGGCATCCCCTGTGATGCCGATGCCTGCGCAACGGTGGCGCTGTACCATGACGCAAGCGAGATACTCACCGGCGATCTGCCCACGCCGATAAAATACCACGACGACGAAATTATGAGCGCATACCGCAGGGTGGAACAGATAGCGTCCGAAAAGCTGCTTACAATGCTGCCTGTGGAGCTTAGAGGCGCTTTTGAACCGGTTTTGACGGGAGATGTGGTAAAACAGCTTCACCCTATCGTCAAGGCCGCCGACAAGATGAGCGCCTATATAAAATGCATCGAGGAGCGCAAGGCCGGCAACAACGAGTTTGCCTCGGCCGAGCAGCAGACGCTCGATGCCCTGCACGGCTACAACATGCCCGAGGTCGAGTATTTTATCGAGCACTTTATTCCGGCGTTTGAGAAAACGCTTGATGAATTAGGGAGCATTGACTGATGGAAAACACAAAGATCCAGAGAATAAACGAGCTTGCCCGCCTTGCAAAGGAGCGTGAGCTGACACAGGAAGAGCTTAACGAGCGGGACATCCTGCGTAAAGAGTATATTGCCGAGTGGCGCAAGGGCGCCGAGCAGGTGTTGGATAACACCTATGTCCAGACCCCCGACGGCAAAAAGCACAAGCTTCAGAAGAAGGCCAAATGAGCAGCTTTTCCGTATGCGTAGATGCCGTCCTGCCGCTGTTTTTGGTCATGGCGGTCGGCTTTGTCGCCCGCAGAGCGGGTGCGATAAGTCCCGAGGATGTGCCTAAGGCGAACAAGTGGGCGTTTAAGTTTTTTATGCCCATCATGTTGTTTTACAATATATATACCTCGGATCTGTCCGTCGCAGCTCAGCCGAAGATCATCATTTTTGCGGTGGTATGCGTGCTTGTACTGTACGGACTGAGCTTCGGCTTTGTCATGCTTGCAGAGAAGAACGACAACATGCGTGGCGTGATGATACAGGGAATTTACCGCTCAAACTTCGTCATCATGGGTATACCGCTGGCGGCGCAGCTCGTCGAGGGCGCAGACCTCGACCCCGTCGTTATACTTGTTGCAGTCGTCATACCGATGTTCAATGTGCTTGCGGTCATAACGCTTGAGATATTCAACGGCACAAAGCCGAGCGTGGGCAAAATGCTGCTGGATGTCCTCAAAAATCCACTCATCATCGGCATTGCGGCCGGTATCGTGGTGCAGCTTATCGGGCTGGAGCTTCCGGAGGCGGTCGAGTCGGCGGCAAACATGATAGGCAAGGCGGCAAGCCCCCTGATGCTGTTCCTGCTTGGTGCGTTTTTTGAATTCAAGGGCATCGGCACCCATAAAAAGCAGCTTGCAACGGTCTGCATCGGCAGGCTCATCGTCGTGCCTGCAATATTCCTTGCCGTATCGGTGCTTTGCGGCATACGGGGAGTGGAGCTTGCGGCGATGATCGCCATCTTCGGCTCACCCACGGCGATATCCTCGTTCACCATGACGCAGCAGATGGGCGGCGACAGCGCTTTGGCAGGCGATATCGTCGTTTTCACGAGCGCACTAAGCTGTGTCACCATGTTCGCATGGGCGCTGGTGTTAAAAAGCCTCGGAATGTTCTGAAAAATAAGCGAAAATACTTGACCTCAAGTCTGGAGTATGGTATATTTATCAGTACCTGTCGGACGAGAGGTCTTTTTTCGTGCGCAAATTTTTGCGCCGGACAAGATTTCCTGCTCCACACAGGGAGGCAAATGTCCGCTCCGTAATGCGGACAAATAATATAGGAGGTGCCGAAAAGTATGGCTGACAACAGAGTCAAAATCACCTTGAGATGTGACGAGTGCAAGCAGAGAAACTACAACACGGTCAAGAATAAGAAGAATACTTCCGATCGTCTTGAACGCAGCAAGTATTGCCCGTTCTGCAGAAAGCACACCAAGCATGTCGAGACCAAGTAACTTTCTGAAAGGATGAGTGCAAAAATGGCTGAAGAAAAGAAAAATGCGAAACCCGCAGCTACCGCCAAGAACACGAACGCCGTCAAGAAAGAGGATAAGAAGCTTGGTTTCTTCCAGCGCATCGGCAAATGGTTCCGTGACATGAAGAGCGAACTTAGAAAGGTCGTATGGCCTACGCCGAAGCAGCTTGTGCAGAACACCGGTATAGCGCTTGGCGTTATGGCAGTCGCCGCCATCATCCTGTTCGCCTTTGATAAGGGCGCAGGTGCAGCAGTGAATGTCTTCTTTGAACTTTTAGGTTAACGATTATGGCAGAAGATGCAAAATGGTATGTGATCCATACCTATTCCGGGTATGAGAACGCAGTTGCTGCCGCCATTATGAAGGCAGCGGAAAACCGCAACATGACGGATCTGATCCACGAGGTAAACATCCCTCTCGAGACAGTCACCGAGTTCACCGACGCAGGCGAGAAAACCGTCGAGCGCAAGGTGTTCCCCGGCTATGTGCTGTGCAAGATGGTGCTTACCGATGACAGCTGGCATCTTATCCATAATGTCCGCGGTGCAACAGGCTTCGTAGGCTCAGGCGGCAAGGCCGTTCCCCTCACGGAGCAGGAAATTTATGATCTGGGCGTTGAGCGTCATGAGATCGTCACGGGCTACGGTGTCGGTGATAATGTCAAAGTCATCGACGGTCCTCTTGCGGGCTTTAACGGCGTTGTCGAAGAGCTTGAACCCGAGAAGGACAGAGTTCGCGTCGTCGTCTCCATGTTCGGCAGGGAGACCCCCGTTGACCTTAACCTCGACCAGGTCGAAGAAATTAATGATTAAAGAAAGAGGTGCTGAATAATGGCACAGAAAATAGTTGGCTATGTCAGATTCCAGGTTCCTGCAGGAAAGGCAACTCCGGCTCCCCCTGTAGGCCCCGCACTTGGTCAGTACGGCGTAAATATCGGCCAGTTCACCAAGGATTTTAACGAGCGTACCAAGGGCGATATGGGTATGATGATCCCTGTCGTCATCACCGTTTACTCCGACCGCAGCTTCACCTTTATCACCAAGACTCCCCCCGCAGCACTGCTGATAAAGAAGGCCTGCGGCATCGAGACCGCTTCCGGCGTCCCCCAGAGAGACAAGGTCGCAACAATCAGCAAGGAAGACCTTCGCAAGATAGCAGAGCAGAAGATGCCCGACCTCAACTGCACCGACATTGAGTCTGCAATGAGCATGATCGCCGGCACCTGCCGTTCTATGGGCGTAGTCGTAGGCGACTGATCGTCCCCGTGGGAGGATTTATCCATCCGACGAACCACAATATTAGGAGGAAACGAAATTGTTTAGAGGTAAAAATTATAAAGAGAGCGCAAAGCTCATAGATAAGCAGGCCCTCTATGATCCCATGGAGGCATTCGGCCTGGTAATAAAGGCAAGCAAGGCAAAGTTCGACGAGACCGTCGAGCTGCATGTCAAGCTCGGTGTTGACGGCCGTCACGCAGACCAGCAGGTCCGTGGCGCTATCGTCCTTCCCAACGGCACCGGTAAGACCGTCCGTGTTCTCGTGTTCTGCAAGGAAGAGCGCAAGGAAGAGGCTCTGGCAGCAGGCGCTGATTACGCAGGCGGCATGGATCTCGTCGAGAAGATCCAGAAGGAAAACTGGTTTGAGTTCGATACCGTTATCGCCACTCCCGACATGATGGGCACAGTCGGCCGTCTCGGTAAGATCCTCGGACCTAAGGGTCTCATGCCCTCCCCCAAGGCAGGCACCGTCACCCCGAACATCGCTCAGGCTGTCAAGGAGTCTAAGGCAGGTAAGGTCGAGTACCGTCTGGAC
>DQDL01000067.1:12506-21872 GCA_003533405.1 Clostridiales bacterium
CACTGCCCCATCGGCAAGGTCTCCTTCGGAGATCAGAAGCTGTATGAGAACTACGCAGCTCTCATCGGCGCCATCATCAAGGCAAAGCCCGCAGCGGCAAAGGGCCAGTACATCAAGTCCTGCGTCACCGCTTCCACCATGGGCCCCGGCGTCAAGATCAACGCTCAGAAGCAGCTTTAATTAGAATTTGCACAGGCGGCACGGGGCAGTGACGAACCGGTTTTGACCGGCTCTTTTCCGCCCATACCGCACAAAAAATCCGGTAATACACAAAGTATTGCCGGAATTTTTTATTTGTCTGAACGAAAAATAGCTCGCTCAAAACTGCTGCGCACTCCCTTTGGGGCGGTTTGTCCCCACCCCGCACCGCCTGTGCAAATTCGGGGCGCAGTTAATAACACTGAGCGAATTTTGTTCGGTGATTTTTTTAGTTTGCGGAAATTTTTTAATTCAAGTATTTTGTGCATCCGACATTGTTCGCACGGTTTCGACATTATTATGTAACCGATGCTGCACTGCATAATGCCTGTTATCAAGGGTTTTAAACAGTTTCAACACGGTTTTCAACATGTTATGTAAATCACTTGCCGCCAACAAAAGCGTTTTTGTCTATTGACATATCCGGGTTTCAAGGTAAGATAGTATGATGTTTGGATAGGGAGGGGTCGCAGTGAAAAAGATAGGTGCATTGAATTTGGGGCTTGCGTTTGCCGGCTGCTTTCTCGGCGCAGGCTATGTGTCCGGACAGGAGCTGTGGCAGTTTTTCGGCTCGTTCGGCACAAAGGGCGCAGTCGGCCTTGCCATTGCCATGGCGGTGCTTTTCGGTGTCGGCATTTTGATGCTCGACCTTAACAGAATAAGCGGCATCGGTGATATAGATAAGCTCGTCGTGAGATGGGACATTCCCATACTGCGTGCCGCCGTGACGGTGCTTGAGCTGCTGTTTCTGTTCGGCGTGTGCACCATCATGTCCGCCGGTGCGGGCGCACTTTTAAATCAGCTGTTCGGTATCCCGACGACGCTCGGCTCGGCCGCTCTGGCGGCGCTGGTGGCGTTCGTGTCGCTCGCCGGTCTCGGCGGTATGGTTGCGGCGTTCTCGGCAACGGTTCCCGTTCTCGCCGTTGTGACGCTCGTTTTCGGCATCATCAGCGTTTCGCAAAACGGCGTGCAGTTTACGCAGCCTGCGGCGGCGGGTTCAAATCCGCTAATGGGCTCGTGGGTGGTTGCGGCGCTGTCGTTTGCCTGCTATAATACCTTTGGAAACATTGCGATGATATCGCCGCTGGGCGAGTTCATGAAAAGCAAAAAAGCCGCCGTCTGCGGCATAGCCGTCGGTGCTGCGGTTCTGGTCGTCATTGCAGGAAGCGTGCTGCTGTCGATAAGCGCCCGGCCGTCGCTGTCGGATGCCGAGCTTCCCATGCTCGCCCTTGCACAGTCGAAGGGCAAGGCGGTCGGCATAATCTACGGCGTGCTGCTCCTGCTTGCGATGTTCGGCACGGCGCTTTCTAATCTCGTCGGATTCACGAGCATCATTTTCCGCAAGTCCGAACGCATAAAAGGCTATAAAACACTGTTCACAGTTGCCTGCGCCGCCGCCACCGTATGCGGCAGCCTTGTAGGCTTCGGCGACCTCATCGGCGTGATATACCCGATATTCGGCTATTGCAGCAGCGTGTTCATCGTCCTCATGATAGAGCACTATATAAATGTCAGAAAAGCAGGTAAGGCAAATGAAAAAGCTACAGATAAAGCTTAATGCGTTCGAGTCGCTTGACTCGACGAATACCTACCTTAAAAAGCTCGCCGCCGAGGGTGCGGGCGAGGGCACGGCGGTTATTGCAAATGCGCAGACCGCCGGTCGGGGCCGCATGGGCAGGAGCTTTGCCTCGGCGCAGGGCTTGGGCGTGTACATGTCGCTGCTGCTGCGCCCGGATTGCGCCGCCTCCTGCGCCCAGAGTCTGACGGCGAACACCGCCGCCGCCGTGTGCATGGCGATAGAGACCGTCAGTGGTGTGAAGCCCGAGATAAAGTGGGTCAACGACCTGTATCTCAAGGGCAAAAAGATCTGCGGCATCCTTTGTGAGAGCGCCGTCAGCGGCGATAAGCTCGACTACGCAGTCATCGGCATAGGGCTTAATGTCATCACCCGCCCCGAGGACTTTCCCGAGGAGCTGCGGCACACGGCGGGCTCCATCTATTCGCAGACCGGCCTCATCATCGAGCGGGGCAAGCTCATCTCGGCGATACTTACCGAGCTTGGCGGTATGTATGCCGCGTGGTGCGAGGATAAAAGCGCATACCTGAACGAGTACAAGTCCCGCTGCACCATGCTTGGCAGAGTCGTCACTGTAATTTCCCCTGACGGCGACTATGACGCACTGGCAAAGGACATTACCCCCGACTTCGGCCTTGTCGTCGAGACAGTGGACGGCGAGACAAGAACGCTGCACTCCGGCGAAATATCCGTAAAAATTTAGGACTGACAAAGTTCCCCCACGATGCATAAGATGACAGTAGCATCGATGGGGGAATTATTTTGACTTATGTACTTATAACCGCCGGAGGCATTGCACTGTGCAGCTTCGTCGGAGCGGTGATCGGCTTTCTTTTCGAAAATATACCGCCAAAGGTCGAGGATGCGGTGTCGGGTACGGCGGCGGGTATAATGCTGTGCGCAGCCGTTTTGGGGCTTGTTATGCCGTCAATGGAGTTTTCCGGCAGCAAGGCGGCGTGGCTGCCCACTCTCGGCATCTTCTGCGGTGCAGGATTTCTGACACTGATAAATCTTGCAGGCCCACGCCTTACGGAAAAAATCGGCATGAAAAGCGGTGACAGGGCCAGCCGTGACAGGACGATGCTGTTCGTCATGGCTATCGCCATCCACCATTTTCCCGAGGGCATTGCTGCGGGCGTGAGCTTCGGCACAGGCGATGTGAGCGACGCCGTCACCGTTTGCTCGGGCATTGCGTTTCAGAATGTGCCGGAGGCAATGATAATAATCCCGCCGCTTCTGAAGGCAGGTACCGGCAAGCGCCGAGCCGCCGTCATTGCATTTATAAGCGGCTTTGTCGAGGTCGTCGGCGTGTTCTTCGGCTACTTTGCCGTCACCTTGTCGAAGGCGCTGCTGCCGTTTGCACTGGCCTTTGCGGCGGGCACGATGCTGTATGTGATAATTGACGACATGGTGCCGCAGACCCATGTGCGCGGCAGCGGCCGCCTTGCGACCTACGCCATGCTCTGCGGCTTTTGTCTCATGCTCGCCGTTGACCACTTGGTCGGATAAGCAAAAAACCTCCGAGAAATCGGAGGTTTTTTGCTTACTTCTTCTTCACTGCACGCAGCTCGATGTAGCCTCTTGAGCCACGGGGTTCGAGCTGGATGCGGGGCTCGTCATCGTTCCAGACATAGCCCACGACCGACGGGTCATAGCCGTTCATGGCGTTTTGCACGGCGTTTATTGCGTCGCTGTAATCCTCCTCGGCAAAGGGCTCGCCCTGGAACATCATGTACTGCGTCTCGGGAAGCTCGATGACATCAAAGCCGTCGGGGATGCTGCCGTCAAAGTCGAACGGGGCTTCAATGCCCTGAACATATTTCGAGGTGCCGGGCTTTCTGTATATTTCCGGCAGCCACAGACACACCGGCTCGCCGCACAGCGAGTCCATGCTCAAAAGCATGCCCCACACATCGCAGCCGACCTCCTCGCAGTACGGGAAGTAATCCTCGGCGCTTACGCCACGCTTGCAGATGACCTTGCGGGCGGGCTTCGTGATGACCTGAATAAAGATGCTGTTCGTGTTTTCCATTTCGGAACTATCCTTTCTGAGTGCTCTGAATTTTGCACCGTAGGGGACAAACAGCGTGATGGGGACGGGGCGGCTTTTGTAATCGCAGGGGCGCACGCCGAACTCACGGACGAAGGCTCGGGTGAAGCTGTCTGCGCTGCCGAAGCCGAGGTCGAACGCAGCGTCTATCACACGCACATTGCCTGTCTTGAGCCGCATTGCAGCCCTCGCAAGACGCAGCCTGCGGATGTACGCCGCCGGGGTCAGCCCCGTGTGCTCGGCAAACAGCCGATACGAATACCACGGCGAGTAAAGCGCCGCCTCCGCAAGCTCTGCGGGGGAAATTTTCTCGTCAAGGTGCGCATCGATGTAGTCCTGCATCCGCTGCACCGCCAAAATTTGCTCCGTCACGCCGCTACCTCCAAGTGCGTATTCATTTTAGCTCCTCGAAAGGAAAAGCTCTCGACTATTTTTGCTTACTTCCTCTTCACCGGGATCCACAGCTCGCAGTAGTAGTTGTTGTCGGCGGTGCCGCTAGGGTACTTTGCCGGGTCGTCGTAGAACTCCACGCAGTAGCCGGCGGCAAACTCGTACTCCTTGGCCTGCGGAAGCCACTCGGTGTATATGCGGCGGCTCACGCTCTGAATCGCCGTGGGCATTGCGCCTTTGCACGGGAACACCGCCCATGTGAAAGCGGGGACGGTGCGCTTAACGAAGCCATCGGGTATGGCGGCATCCTCGGCGCAGGGGTCGGCGATGAGATATTCAAAGCTTTCTCTGCCCATCTTCTCATCGATGTTTATGCCGAATGTGCCGTGGACAGTAGCGCCCTTGCCGCTTGCAAAGTGCTCCTGCCAGAGCTTCGGCACGGCCTGCACAGCGCCCTCGTAATCGAGCACTTTTGCGTTTGCCAGAACGGTGAACGCAGGCTTGTTTTCAATTTTGTAATCCACAATGTAGCCTCCCTCAAGAGAAAATTTTATCTTCAGCGGGGCAAAGGTCTTGACCGTCAAGGCATCCCTGCGAACGGCGGCGGGCGGTGAGCCGTGAAACCTCGTGAACGCCTTGGTGAAGCTGTCGGGCGAGTCATAGCCGTATTTGAGGGCAAGGTCAATGACCTTGACATCGGTCGAGATGAGCTCAGCTGCCGCCAGCGAAAGACGGCGATTGCGAATATATTCGGCGACCGTGTAGCCGCAGAGCATGGCAAAGCCCTTCTGAAAGTAAAAGGGCGAAATGTTCACCGCATTTGCGATCTCGTCGATGCTGAGGCCATCGGTGATGTGCCCCTCAATATACCGTATCGAATTCCCGATGACAGCCATCCATTCCATATGGTGTCTCCTTTGCTCGCTGTGAGGCTATTGTAGCGCACCCGATGATGAGTGTCTCGACGATTCATGCTCAGTTCTGTCTGATAGTTTTGAACACCCCTTGGCGGCAGCGGACGCTGCGGAAGGCGGTGTGCTTTACGCCGAGTATCTTGTCAAGCTCGTCGGCAGCGGCTGTGTAGGCGGTGTTGTTGTAGTGCGAGATAATGTAGCTGACGCTGCGTATCCTGCCTGCACACTCACGGCAAAAAGCCTTGATCGGACCGCAGGGTGTGAATACCCAAATGGGTGAGCAAATGGTCACATGCTCAAAGCTTTCAAGCTCCGGCTCCACCGGCTCGATGGGCATATCCCAGCGGTGCATGCCGTAGCGGCCGCACCACCAAAAGCCGAGAGTGCCGTCCGTTTTCTCGGCCGCCTTTATCTCGTAGAGCACTGCGCCCGTGCGGTCAGCCTCCTCGTATGCAAGCTTTCGCACGAAGCCGAGACGGGAGAAAAACACGACGAGCCGTTTGGGGTCAGTGCCGATGTTGGGGTAGTCTGAAAGGCTCACCTTAAAGTGCTCCTGCTTATAAAACACGCAGGCGGCGTAGCCCGTGGCGGCTTGCAGCAGGCCGAAGATGAAATATGCGGTCGACATGAAGTTTAGCGGGAACATATAAAACTGGATACATATCCACAGCATCAGCGTCACGCCGAATATGCCGCCGAGCACTGCGCCCGAGTGCTTTTTGCGTAAAAGCAGCACGGCGGCGGTGAGGTTTGTTAGCCCGTTTACGATGAGCAGCGCCCAGCCGGAAAAGGTGAAGTCACGAAACACGACATCGGCAAAGGGCAGCACCTGAAAATACGGAAGCATAGCGTCCATGCCCATGGCCTTGCCGCTCGGGTCGACAAGCATGCCGGTCGCTCCGGCGACTGCGCCGATACCGATAAACAGCGTCCAGAAAATTAGAATTTTTCGTGCGGTATCATATCTTGAATGAGGTTTTTCGTTCATATCATTCTCCCATAAGATTGCCCATCACATCGGGGACGTTTTCCCTTATCGTGCCGAGAGCTGCGCACTCGTACACATCCTTGCAGTCGGCGCAGGTGGCAAGGCTCTTGGCTTTTACGCACTTGCGGATAGGGCAGATAAAGCCGCAGAACGGAGTCTTCACGCCGTCGAGGCGGCAGCCGGTGCAGTTAATCATCTGCGGCGTTATCTCGGCGCTGTTTAGCTTGCTCCAAAGCTCGGCGGTCTTGCGCCGAAGCTCATCGTCGTTATTTAATGTCGCAAGTCTTGCATCGCACTTTTCGCAGTCCAGTCCGCAGCAGCCGATCAGCTCGTTTGTCATATCTATTCTCCTTTTTTAATGCACACCGAGCCGGTGGCGTTTTGCGCACCCAGTGTCACGGTGCAGCTGCCGTCCGTCGGCATGATGAGGGTAAATTCATGCACAGTCTTGCCGTCGCCGGAGTATAGCTCTATGCCGTTTCCGGCTGATATTGTAATGCGCATGTCGCCCGACTTGGTCTCGTGGTGAACGGTCAGCACATCGCCGCTGTTAAGCTTCATCGTGTGCGTATCCGTGCCTGTTGAGTGCACGATATCGGCGGTGTAGCTGTCATCGGCCTTTGTAAAAGTGCAGATGAAGCCGTCATTTGAGCAGCTTGCGAATGCTATCATAGCCGCAAGGCATGATAAGAGCAACTTCTTCATTTATCGTCCTTTTTCGGTGAAATTCTGCAAAATGTGACGGTCTGCGCCTTCATAGATATCTTTTTGACCTCATAGCCGTAGGCTAAAAGCTCTTTCTTGTATGTCAGAAACGAATGGTCGAGCGGAACACCGGCACACTCGGCTATCTTGTCATAGCTGAGTGTTATGCTTTCACTTCCGTTTGCAGCTAACCATTCCCATAGGGCATGATACTTATTCATCGGCCTTAAAGACCCCGAAAAACTGTCGGATGTGTCGCTCTATGAGGCCAAACGCCTCGTCCTCACGCTCCGGCTCACGGTCGCAAAGCGACATCCACACCGATATCGGAAACGCAAACTGCGCCGCCATCATCTGCGTATCGAGCGGCTTGAGCTTGCCCTCGGAAACAAGCCGTTCCATGAGCGCCTCGGCAAAGGCAAGCACATCCGTATAGCTTTGCCTTGTTTTTAGCTCGGCAAGCTGCGAATTGCGGTATTGCTCAATGGTGAGCATCTTGCGGGCACGGCTGACATGCTCATTGTGTACGGTGTAGCGTATCTGCTCTGTTACGAGCTGCACGACGCCGTCCGGGTCGAGCTCGTCGCCTATGCGGTCGGCAAGCGAGCGCACCGAGTGCTTTGTGTAGTCCTCCATTATGCTCTCGATCAGTCGGTCTAAAATGTCCTGCTTGCTGTCAAAATGACTGTACAGCGAGGCCTTGCGAACACCGACGGCATCGGCTATCTGCGCAATGCTCGTCGCCTCGAAGCCCTGCGTCGAGAAAAGCTCAAGCGCAGCATCGAGAATTCTCTGTTTAGTTTTCTGCTTCTCCATGTCAAACCTCCTTATGGCCGTCTTTATTATAGCTACCTATCGTTCGGCAGTCAAGGAGGCAAGTAAAAAAGGTGCAGATTTTTCTGCACCTTGGCGATTTTTTGCGTTATTCTATGACGCTCTCAAACTTTTTCATGAGCGTGTCGGCGAACTCGGCGTTGCCGTCCATGGCGATCTCCGGCTCACGGGTCACGGTGTGCGAGCAGACCTCATCGACGATGCGGGCGCCGTAAACTGCGTGTACAAGACGCACGGAATCCATGGCCGTCCTTGCATAGCGCACGGCGGCGGCTGCGTAAACTGCGGCGGTAGGAGCGATCTTATCTGCGACCCTGTCGAGCAGCTCCATCATCTGAATGGAGGAATACATGAGCTCGTCTATCATGATACAGGCGGTCAGGTAGCCGCCTTCAATCTCCTTCTCGGAAGCGCCTGCGACCAAGCGCTTTTCAAGGGGCTTTCTGGCCTTGGTATCCTCGTCGATTATCTTGACGAAGTATTCACGCAGCGTCTCGCAGTCGGCCTCGGCCTTCTTGAGCGCTTCATCCTCGGTGCCGGTGAGCCTTATGGCTCTGAGCGCCATTGCCGCAGCTTCGCCGGCTGTGACGGCGGCGATGCTTCCGAGGCGGAGCGTGCTTTCGGCATCTGCGATGGTCTCTATGTAGCGGCGAACGGTCTTGTCCCCAAAGTATGCAATCTTGAGGTCGGCGATGTTTATCTTCTCTGCCATGGTAAAATTCCTTTCAGCGTCAAATTGACAAGTTGAAGGCTTGCCTTTATACTTTTAAGTTGATGGGAGTCAAACTCCTATCGTCTGTCAGTGTGCCCTTTCGGTGCTTTTCACCTTTTTTCGCCTTGCCGGGCACAAAGCCCGCCCGCACCAAAAGAAAGCCGAAAATCCCTCGAAAAACACTACTGACAGATGCTGCGCAGTTTTGCCGGAAAGGGCTCTGGCGCAGCATGTGAGGAAAGCTGTCCGTCAAAACCGATAGGCGTCTGCCGCCCGTCAACTTATGTCTATTCCTTGCGTTTATTTTATAACATTTCCGGCGCATAATCAAGTGCCGGTGACACAGGAGCGGAAGATTATGAAAATTTTGCTGTGCGGTGATATAAATTCCGGCAAAACGACGCTGATAAAGCGCCTGCTTGCGGATATGAGCGCCGCCCCGAGAGGATATATAACCGTGCGAATGCCGGAGGTAGACGGCGTGAGTAATGTGTATCTGTATGATATCGCAAATCCGCCCGAGCGTGTCGAGGATGCGGCGGTCATCATGGCGATAAGCGATACCGGCACGGAAAAGCACCCCGAGCTTTTAGACACTCTCGGCGTGCGGTATCTCACCGGTATTCCGGCCGGAAGCGCGGTGGTCTTAGACGAGATAGGCTCGCTTGAGACGGCGTCGCCCGAGTTTCAAAAGGCGGTCATGCGCATTTTATCCGGCGACTACACCGTGCTTGCCGCAGTCAAGGCGGCGAATACCGACTTTCTGCGCACCGTCCGCCGCCACCCCGACTGCGAGCTGTACATCATCACCCCCGACAACCGTGACGCACTCTATGTGCAGCTGAAAGAGGAGTACAATATATGAAAAAAGCACCCTGTGGGGGTGCTTTTTCGTTGCCTTAGAAGTCGGCGTTGCCGGTGGTGCGGGGGTGAAGCTCGACATCACGGATGTTCGATACGCCCGTGAGGTACATGACCATGCGCTCGAAGCCGAGGCCG
>DQDL01000067.1:22079-22353 GCA_003533405.1 Clostridiales bacterium
ACGGCACGAGCCGTAGCGGCGCAGATCGAGGTACCACCAGTAGTCCTCGGGGTTAAGGCCGAGCTCCGCCATGCGAGCGGTCAGCACATCGAGCCTTTCCTCACGCTGCGAGCCGCCGATGATCTCGCCTATGCCCGGAACAAGGCAGTCGGCTGCGGCAACGGTCTTGCCGTCGTCGTTCAGGCGCATGTAAAACGCCTTGATCTCCTTGGGATAATCGGTGACGAAAATTGGCTTCTTGTAGACCTTTTCGGTCAGGTAGCGCTCATGCTCG
>DQDL01000067.1:22555-22720 GCA_003533405.1 Clostridiales bacterium
GCGCTCATGCTCGGTCTGAAGATCAATGCCCCACTCGACGGGGTAATCAAACTTTTCGCCGCAGTTTTTGAGGATATCGATCGCCTCGGTGTAGCTGACACGGGCAAAGTCGTTTGACACGACATTGTGCAGCCTGTCGAGCAGGCCCTTGTCCACAAAGGAGTT
>DQDL01000008.1:0-2776 GCA_003533405.1 Clostridiales bacterium
CATGTAGCCGTAGCTCTCCTCATAGGCGAAAATGTACTTATAGGTGCCCGCCTTCTCCCACTCGGCGACACGCTCGGCCATAAACTTGAAGCCGGTGAAGGTGTCCTCAAAGTGAACGCCGTTCGTCTCGGCGACGACCTTTGCCATCTCGGTGGTGACGATGCTCTTGACAGCACCTGCGTTTTCGGGCAGAGTGCCTGCTTCACGGCGGGCGTTGATGATATAGTCAAGCAGCAGAACGCCGAGCTGGTTGCCGGTGATGGAGGTGTAGCCCTCGCCGTCACGAACCATGACGCCGATACGGTCCGAGTCGGGGTCAGTGCCGATTATAAGGTCGCTTCCGACCTTCTTTGCAAGGTCAACCGCAAGATAGAAGCCCTCGGGGTTCTCGGGGTTCGGGCTTTCGACCGTGGGGAAATTGCCGTCGAGCACCATCTGCTCGGGCACGGGGTAAAGCTGGGTAACGCCAAGGCGCTTTAGAGCTTCGGGAACGAGCCTGTGGCCAGCGCCGTGGAACGGAGTGTAGACGATCTTCAGCTTATCGGCAACGCTTGCGACGACATCCTTGTTGATAGCCTGTCCCAAAACGCAGGCAAGGTATGCCTCGTCGGTCTCGGCGCCTATCATCTCGATCCTGCCATCGGCGACGGCCTCGTCAAAGTCGCAGGTGACAAAGTCACGGAAAATATCTATCTTATTCATCTGCTCGGCTATTGCTGCGGCGTGCTGCGGCGGAAGCTGCGCACCGTCCGACCAATAGACCTTGTAGCCGTTATACTCCTTGGGATTGTGGCTTGCGGTGATGTTAAGACCGGCGGTAGTGCCGTAATGACGCACGGCAAAGCTCAGCTCCGGCGTGGGGCGCAGAGCGTCAAAAATGCGCACATGGATACCGTTTGCCGCCATGATGCAGGCCGCCTCATGCGCAAACAGCTCACTGTTATTGCGGCAGTCAAAGCAGATGGCGATGCCGTTGCGCATGGCCTCCGCTCCCTCGGCCTTGATAACATTGGCAAAGGCCTGAGTTGCGTGGCGGATGACATGGACATTCATCTGGTGCAGACCGAGCTTCATCGTGCCTCTTAATCCGGCTGTGCCAAACTCAAGCGGGGCGAAAAAGCGGCTTTCGATCTCCTTTTCATCGCCTGCGATGGATTTGAGCTCCTCCCACTCCTTCTGGCTGAGATTGGGGCTGTCGAGCCAAAGCTCGTATTCTTCCTTATAATTCCTCATATTCTGCGCTCCCTTCGGTTAAATTGACAGCGTCTTCATACATAGTTTTCGGGACATATATGTCAACACCCTGACCGCTCATTCCGATTATAAGTCTGCCGAAATCGCCGTCTGCCGGGTATTGTCTTACACAGGGGATATCGTAAGCGTTGAGTAGATTGACGATCATTTCGTCACGCATATCAAAGCTCATGCAGTGGGTGAGAAAAACGGGCTCTATAAGCTCGCCGTTTTCGTCCTTCGGCCAAGCCTCCAAGAGCTTGCCGGTTATCTTTCTGCCCCATTCAAGCTTCAAATTATCTTCCATATGATAACCTCGTTCTGTCATTTATGATAACGGGAGCCTTCGATAATTTTGAAGCTCCGGTATATCTGCTCTGTAAGCATGACCCTCGCAAGATGGTGTGGAAAGGTCATTTCGCTCATGCCAAGGCGCATGTCGGCGTGCTGCTTAACGCTCTCGGCCATGCCGAACGAGCCGCCGATGATAAAGCAGATCTTCCCTCTGCCGGATAGAGCAAGGGAATTTATCTTTTGTGCAAGCTCTTCGCTTTTAAGCTGCTTTGCGCCGACGCACATGGCGATGACATAGGCATCCTTGGGTATCGCCTTTTCGATATCGGCACTTTCACGCACGAGCGCATTTTCTATCTCTTTATCCGAGGGCTTGTCGCCGAGTTTGGTCTCGTTAAGCTCAACGCACTCAAACTTGCAGTAGGCGGATAATCTGCGGGCATACTCGTTAAAGGCATCGATATAAAACCTCTCACGCAGCTTGCCCACGCATATGAGCTTTATATTAAGCATTGTACGCTATCCCCCACGCTCACCGCAAGCATTTTATCCACCGGTGCAACATGAAGCCCGACATTTTCGCCGGCTAAACCGGCGCTCACGGTGTCATATGCCAGCTGCGGTGTGTTATTTTCACGACTAAGATGCCCCACTATTATATCCCATGCGCCGGATTTTGCAAGATGTAAGGCAAGTTTTGCGCAATCTTCATTGGATAAATGTCCGTTATCGGACAAAATGCGGCGTTTCAGGAAGTAAGGGTAAGGCCCACTGCGGAGCATTTCAATGTCATGATTGGCTTCGATGAGCGCCAAACGGGCACCCTCAAGGCCGTAGACGAGCTCATCTGTTATGCTGCCGGTGTCGGTCGCAAAGGCGGCGACAGTGCTTCCCTCAAAGCGATAGCCAACGCTGAATTTCGAGTCGTGCGGTGTGCGGAAGGCCTCGACCTCCACGCCGCCCATGCCAAATGCTTCGTTTACGGGTATGGCGATAAGCCGGTTTTTTAGCTCCGGTTTCATTGCGGCGAGCACCTCGCAAAGCTCGGCGGGTGCGTATATACTTATATCATAGTGCTTTAAAAGCATGGAAAGTCCCGATATGTGATCGGAGTGCTCATGTGTAATGAGCACTCCGCATAAATCCTGCGGCGAAAGTCCAAGCTCTTTTAGGGCAGAAACAGTTCTGCGCATGGATATCCCCGCATCTATAAGTATATTCGCTTCGCCATCGGATATAAGGCCGCAGC
>DQDL01000008.1:2947-3307 GCA_003533405.1 Clostridiales bacterium
GAGCCGCTGGCAAAAGTTACTATACGCATGTTTTAACCTATTGCAATTACCTTTTCGTGAATTTCGGGTTCATCGGGAAAATCAACGATGGAGATGTCCGCACCCAAGGCACGGAGCTTGCCCACAAAGTTTTCATATCCCCTCTCGATAAAGTGGATGTCTTCAATTTCGGTAGTACCGCTTGCACACAGACCCGCAATGACCATTGCCGCCCCTGCTCTGAGGTCGCAGGCCATGACGGGCGCTCCCGTGAGCTTTGCGCTGCCCTCGAAAATAGCTATTCTGCCGTCGACCTGAATGTCGGCGCCCATCTTGCGGAGCTCGTTGACATACTTAAAGCGGTTGTCGTAGATGCCCTCG
>DQDL01000008.1:3494-10414 GCA_003533405.1 Clostridiales bacterium
CGGTGTAGCGGAAGCGGTTGTCGTAGATGCCCTCGGTGATGACCGAGGTGCCGCTTGCCATGGACAAAAGTGCGCCCATCTGCGGCTGCATATCGGTCGGAAAGCCCGGATAAGGCAAGGTCTTGACATTTGCCTTGCGCAGATTGCCGTTGCCCTTTACGAGAACGGAATCCTCGTACTCGAGTACGATGGTGCCGGTCTCACGCAGCTTTGCCGAGATGCATTCAAGATGCTTGGGAATGACATTCTTGATGAGCACCTCGCCGCCGGTGGCCGCAGCAGCTACCATGTAGGTGCCTGCCTCGATCTGGTCGGGAATGATGGAATAGCTGCCGCCGTGGAGTCTGTCGACGCCGTTGACCTTTACAGTGTCAGTGCCTGCGCCTCTTATGTCGGCGCCCATAGAGTTGAGGAAGTTTGCAAGATCAACGATATGCGGCTCGCGGGCTGCGTTTTCTATGATAGTCCTGCCGGACGCAAGCGTTGCGGCAAGGATTATATTCATCGTTGCACCGACAGAGACCTTATCAAGGTAAATCTTTGCACCGTGCAGTCTGCCGTCGGGGGCTTCGGCGTAAACAAAACCGTTTTTGACCTCGATATCTGCGCCCAGAGCAGTCATGCCCTTGATATGCTGGTCTATCGGGCGAACACCGAAGTTGCAGCCGCCGGGCATGGTGGTCTTTGCACTACCGAAGCGGCTGAGCATTGCGCCTATGAGATAATATGATGCACGGATCTTGCGCATAAGATCAAACGGTGCGTCGGAAAATTTCACATTACGGCTGTCGATCTCAATGGTAGATTCATTTATAAGCTTGACCTCTGCGCCAAGATGGGTGAGGATGGTAAGCAGCATATCTGTGTCGCTTATCTGCGGCATATTTTCAATACGGCAGACACCGTCGACCATCAGCGCAGCCGGGATTATTGCAACCGCTGCGTTTTTTGCTCCGCTTATATCAACTTCGCCCTGAAGCGGCTTTCCGCCGTTAATCACATACTTTTCCATTTGGTACACCTTTCGTGTGATGCGCCCATTCGCATCGGCTTAGTATTATAGCATAGGGTATCGATGATGGCAATTAGTAATTGTAAACAAATCGTAACTATTTTCTTTGGTCAAGAAGACGCTTTGCCTTGAGCACGGCAATGGCGGTCTTGCCGTCGTCTATCTTGCCGGACATGACCATGTCGACAAGCTCGTCGATATGGTGCTTCTCGACGCTCAAAAACTCTCCCTCGTCGGGGTGGCTTTTGCCGGCATGAAGCCCCTGCGCAAGATAGATATGCAAAACCTCGGTGGAAAAGCCCGGAGAAGTGCAGCTCGGTCCGAGATAAGTAAGCTCATCTGCCGAAAAGCCCGTCTCCTCGGACAGCTCTCTTATCGCACACTCACGGTGATCCTCGCCTTTTTCGAGCTTGCCTGCCGGTGCTTCTAGCATCAGCTTGCCGATGGGATAGCGAAACTGGCGGACACAGTAGCAAAAGCCGTCGTTGTCAATAGGCAGTATCGTAACACCGCCGGGATGCTCAACGACCTCACGCTTGACTATGCTTCCGTCGCACAGCTCGGCGTGGTCAAGCGTAACATTTACTATCACGCCGCTGTACTTAAGCTCACTATCTATTTTCCTCTCAGACAAGTCCATAATACCCTCGGTAAAAAATAATTATCACTTTACATAATGCGAATCTAGTATAGCATCATTGTTTCAGCTTTACCATAATTTTTGTATGGAAATGTGAACTTTTTTTCGTTAAAATCAAGATTGTAAACGAATTTTTTCAGGACGTTATTTATTTTGACTGCTATTCGTAACCATTATGTAATTTATCAAAAATACGGAGAATGATATTATGTTATCCGAAATCGCAAACAAAGAAGCTCTCGCACTGATACTCGACGGCGAGAGCTTCACAAATGACGAGCTGTGCGCAAGGATAAGATCGGCGCTCCCGACCGAGAAGTGCCGCAGCCTTGACGCAGACATTTATACATATGATGGCAAAACTTTGATCCTTGCCTACCCCACTCCCCCGCTCCGGCAGCGAGTTAAAGAGCCTGCGCTGAGGCTTAAGCGAAGATAAAGCATCACCGCCTGCGAATTTTTGCAGACGGTGAAATTTGTTATTTTAATTTTTTGTCCTCAGCGAGCCATCCAGCAAGCCTAGCGTCATCCAGTAAAACGGTGCGGTCAAAAACATACTGATGCCGAAGAACGCCTGTATGCAATAACACAGCACCGCAGCTCCGCAGGCAGCGGCAGCCGGTGCGGCATTGCCCCGCTTTATCCACTTTGCAGCCGCAAGTACGAGCGCTGCAAGATATGCAAGCAGCGCAAATATGCCTTGGTGGAACAGGATGTTCAGATACTCGTTGTGCGCCGTGTCTATCTCGGCGACGAGCTCAACGCCCTTGTCGGGATCATAGCGGGTGAATGCCTCGAGCTGAGCATGGCTCATGGTGTCCGGTCCTGTGCCGAACCAAAGGTTATCGGGTATCTTCTCAAGGACGCATTTCCAAATGTGTATTCTGCCCGAGCCGAAAGTGTCGCTGACATTGCCGTGCAGAAGCTCGTGCGCCTCGTGCAGCATCCCGCCGCCGATATCGGCAACGTAGAGAAATACAAGTGCGAGAACGAAAACGACAAGTATCGCGATCGCAATGATCTTTCTCGCTTTTGCCGATACGGGCAGGACGATTGGCAATGAGAGCACCGCTCCGCCGAATACGCCGACGAGACCTGCCATGACGGACATTTTTAATAGTACGAAAAGCGCAGCCGCCGTCGGGATAAGGAGCGCAAAGCGCCATTTGCCCTTCATGCGCACCACTGCGACCCACAGCAGAGTTATCGCAACGCACAGAAAGCCCGCAACAAGGTCGGTGTTACCGATAGTGCCGAGATATGCGCCGGAATAGTCAACGCCCGCTCCGAAGTAGTTAAGATCGCCCGGGTACAGGCCAAAGGGGTTGCCGCCGTATAGCTGAATGATGCTTATAACGCTGAAGCACAGCACCGAAGCGCCGAGAAGATACGCCATCCAGGGCTTTACCTTGCCGAAGCTCGACAGGAACACGGCCGTCAGCACATATATGGCTATGGTGCGCACCCCCTCATAGCGGGATGCGCCGACCCAAGTCTCGCTCCTATACGGCGAAATGAGCGCCGACACGACCGTCAGCAGCAGGAAGATAAGCAGCAGGCGCTGCACCCATGTGCTTTCCCTTATATACGCCTTGAGCTCCTGCTTTGAAACGACCTCGGTCGCAAGGCTTGCCGGTATCAATATGAGCATCAGAATAACATAGCCGCCGCATATTATGTTGAACACCGTGAGCTTTGCTTCGGTGATACCGCCGTAGCCCGATGAGTTGAACCAAAACAGGAACACCGTCAGCATAAGCACGATGAAAACATAGCTCAGCTTTGTAAAAACGCTCTCCTTGCTTTTCTTTTGCTTCATTACGCACCTCTAAAACTGTCTTGTAAACAGTTTAGATAATCAATCCCAAAAAGTCAATGAATTTGAAAATTTTCCGTTTAAATTGCTCGATTGAATAAAATGTCGTGCGGTGGTATAATCGGTACAATTTTGGGAGGCGCTTATGGAGCTTGCTGTTTCATTCATTATATTTATAGTATGTGTCGCCGTGTCGCTGATCCTTGACATATCCATGCTCGCTCCCCTGCTTGTCGGCTTTGCGCTGTTTACCGCACTCGCAGTCAAGAATGGGTTTGCGCTCAAAACCGTGCTCAAGATGGCTGTAGGAAGCCTAAAGGAGTCGTTTATAGTCGTAGGTATACTTTTGCTCATTGGCTGCCTTACGGGACTCTGGCGCTCAAGCGGCACGGTTGCTTATTTTGTCACGCTCGGTATCTCGGTCATGCCGCCGTCGTTTTTCCTGCTGGCGGCGTTTCTTCTTTCCGCTGCTATGTCCTTTGCCATCGGCACGAGCTTCGGCGTTACCGCAACGGCGGGAGTTATCATCATGAGCATCGCCCACGCAGGCGGCATTTCCCCGATACCCGTTGCGGGTGCCGTGCTGTCGGGCGTTTATGTCGGCGACCGTGGCTCACCTGCTTCATCGGCCGCAAATTTAGTTGCTGCCGTCACGGGTACGGATGTAGAAAAGAATATAAAGATCATGCTCAAAAGCGGTGCTGTGCCGTTTTTGCTGTGCTGTGTGATCTACGGCGTGTTATCGGTGTTCTATCCCATGCAAAGCACCGATTCGCAGGTGCTCTTGCAGCTCGGCGAGGAGTTCAGGCTTTCGTGGCTGTGCCTTATCCCCGCAATTTTGATGATAGTTCTGCCATTTTGCAAGGTCAAGGTCAAATGGGCGATGGCGATAGACATCGTCGTGTCGTTCGTGCTTGCCATGATCACACAGGGCGCTGGCTTTGCAGATTGCTTCAAAACCATGCTGCTCGGCTTTGAACCGCAAAACGCCGCTCTTTCCACGATGCTCTCCGGCGGCGGTATGCGCTCGATGCTCGAGGTGTGCGGCATTTTGCTGCTCTCCGGCACATACGGCGGCATTTTCCACGGTACCGGTATGCTTGACAGTCTTTCGGAAAAGCTTATAATATTAAAAAGTAAGGTCGGACGCTTCCCAGTCATGGTGCTTCTCTCGTTTGCGGTCAGCATAGTTTTCTGCAATCAGACGATAGGCGTTATCATGCTTAGCCAGCTATCCGAGGGCTTGTACGGTGCGGAAGATGCCGAGCGATACGGCAAGATGATAGATATCGAAAACTCGGTCATCGTCATTGCGGGGCTCGTCCCGTGGTGCATCGCCTGCTCGGTGCCGCTTGCGATGATGAATGTCGGCGCTGCGGCCGTTCCCATGGCGTTCTACCTTTGGCTTATCCCGCTGTGCACCGCCATTGCTTATAAAAGAAACAAAAGATCAATTACGGAGGTATAAAGATGAAGGTTTTGATTATCAACGGAAGTCCCAGAGAGCACGGCAACACTGCCGCTGCCCTCGATGAGATGAAGAAGGTCTTTACCGCCGAGGGTGTCGAATTTGAAGAGGTGCATGTAGGCCAGCTTGAGCTGCACAGCTGCATTTCCTGCGGAAGCTGCTCCAAAACCGGCAAATGTGTCTTTGACGATGAGGTCAACAAGACCGCTTCCAAGCTTGCGGAATGTGACGGCGTGGTCATCGGAAGCCCCGTGCACTTTGCGCAGGCACCCGGTGCGCTCACCTCGTTCGTGTCTCGACTGTTTTACAGCACATGGGCCGTTGATAAGACCATGAAGGTCGGTGCAGTCATGGTCAGCGCAAGGCGCTCGGGCACGACCGCCACATTCGACGAGCTCAACAAGTTCTTTACCATCTCTCAGATGCCAGTTGTCTCGGGCAGGTACTGGAACAATGTCTACGGCAGGAAGCCCGGAGAGTCGGTGCAGGACGCAGAGGGCATGCAGAACGCCCGCTATGTAGCACGAAATATGGTGTTCCTGATGAAGAGTATTGCCCTCGGCAAGGAGCAGTTCGGCCTGCCCGAGAAAGAAACAACCGTGTTCACAAACTTCATAAGATAAAAAAGTCCGGAGGAGCAAAAATGCTCCTCCGGTTTCAGTTTATTTTGAGTTGTGCTTTTCAATGGCATCGGTCATGCGGTCAAGACCGGTTTTTATTATCGAGCGGGGCATTGCGAGGTTAAGGCGGATATATCCGGCTGCATTGCCGACAAATAGCGAGTTGCCGCCCTCGAGCAGCACACCGGCTTTGTTTGCAAAGAAGTCCGGCATATCCTCAACATCCGGCAGGCACTTGCTCATATCGACCCACGCAAGATAGGTCGCCTCGGGGATATACATCACCGCATCGGGCAGCTTATCGGCAAGGTACTGCTTTACAAAGGCAAAGTTTGCGTCGAGATATTTCTTGAGCTCCTCGTGCCATGCTCCGCCGACTTCATATGCCGCCTTTGCCGCCGTGAGAGACATCGGGTTTACCATGCCGAACAGCTTATCCCTGTCCTTGAAACGCTCACGCAGTGCAGCGTCACGGATAATGATGTTTGAAAACGCAAGACCGGCCATATTGAAGGTCTTTGTCGGCGCCATGCAGGTGATGAGCTTGGGATAATTGGTCATGACCTTTGCCATCGGGATATGTCGGTTGCCGCAGCGGATAAGGTCGCAGTGTATCTCATCGGACACGACCCAAAGATTGTACTTCTGAATAATACAGGCTGCCTTTTTCAGCTCCTGCTCCGTCCACATTCTGCCGCTGGGGTTCTGCGGATTACACCAGAAAACGAGCTTGCAGGACGGGTCGGCGCACTTTTTTTCAAAATCGTCAAAGTCGGCCTCAAACGTGCCGTCGGCCTTTTTGAGCATGGGAGAGGTCAGAATACCGACACCGGCGTACTCGGCGGCGTGAGCAAAGTATCCGTATGCGGGGGTATTCACGAGTACCTTCTCATCCTTGGTGCACAGTGTCTCGGTAAGCTGATAAAGTGCCGGAATTATGCCGGGTGAAACGCAAAGCTGCTCCTGTGGGAAGCTCCAGTCATAGTGGTCAAGACACCACTTGGAAAACGCCTCGTAATACTCGCTGTCATAAATGCCGGTGTAACCGAAGATGCGGCGGTCGATGCGGCTGCGCAGTGCGTCGAGTATCTCGGGAGCAACGCCGAACTCCATGTCGGCGACCCACATGCGCACAAATTCCTCGTCCTTATACGGAAACACCTTTTCGGGGCCTGCGTGGAAAATGTAGCCCCTGAAGCCGTCGGTATTGAGCGCATTTGTATGCCTGCGGTCAATTATCTCGTCAAAGTTGTAGTTCATTTCAAACTCCTTTCAGTTTTAGCGGTGGTTATATCGCTTTCTATTATAGCGACTAACACCCAACGACGCAAGGGACTGTTAATCAAAACCTCCGGCTAAGCCGG
>DQDL01000082.1:0-3224 GCA_003533405.1 Clostridiales bacterium
TGGTCTTTGCGTCCTTGGTCACGACGCCGAGCTTCTCCTTCTGCCATTTCTGAAGCGCTTCGCTGCGCAGGAGGTTCTGTGCAATGTAGTCGCACAGGTTCATGTCGCCGCTTTCGTCGGTCTTTTCCTTGTTGTTGTTGCGGGACTGGAACTGAACGATGTATGCGCCGGTGCTGCCCTTGATGACGGTGACATCGCCCTTCTTGCGCTCGGAGCTTACGAGCCACTTCTTGAGGTCTGCCTCGGTGTCGCTGCCGGGGATGGCTTCCTGCTTGGTGAGCTTTGCGTCCTTGACGGCGTTCTGCACTGCCTTTTCGAGGCTGAGGCTGTCCTTCTCCATTGCGTCCTTAATGGACTTTGCGGTCTCCTCGGCCTTGGTGAGAGCGGCATCGGTGGGAGCGGCGGCGGTGCCGTCGTCCTTGGTCTCGGTCTCAGCCTTTACGAGGTAGAAGTCATAGGTGAACTTATCGTAATCGTCCTTGACGGCGGCATACTTCTCAGAAAGCTCGGAAGCGGTGAAGCTGTAGGAGTTGGAAACCGACTGCTGAGCCTTGGTGGCAAGCTGCTGAAGCTCCATGACCTCACGCACGACGGAGGTGTTGCAGCCACGGCCGTAGTTTGCGGCGATGAACTTATCTGCGCTTGCGTAGCCGTACTTCTGTGCATCGTCAAAGGTCGCCATCTGCTCGTCGATGGCGGCGTTGTCGTCCTTGTCGAGGGTGATATCGTTAGCCTTGGCGTAGGCCTCGAGTGCTGCCAGCTGCTGGAGGAAGGACTTGGTGCTGTCCATGAAATAGTCGTCCCAGGTGTAGTCCTCGTCTGTGTCGCTGGATATGGTGCATTTCTGCTCATCAAGTGGCTTGGACTTATCAAGGCCGATGAGCGAAGCGTAGTCGCCGTAGCTGTTTAATATGTTCATGTACTGCATATTATATACATAATTGCACTCAGCAACGGAAAAGCTGCGGCTGCCGGCTTTAATGCCGAGCTCCTCGCTTGCATTGTATTCAACGGTGATGCCGGTGAGATTTCTGTAGAAAGCACCGGTGTTGAGGTAAATGACGAATGCGAAGAAGATGACGATGAGGACACCGATTATCGTCCACTTGGTCTTTTCCTTCTTCTTTTTGAGCTCCTCCTTCTGAGCAGCCATGGTTTTGCGTGCCGTTTTTTCGTTTGATGCGCTCATAGATAAATCTTCCTTTACATTTTTTCTATGCACAGTTCATTTTGAGTACAAATGATTTTACTATTATAACCTAATCGGATGGTAGTTTCAACTGCTAATTTGTGAACGGAGGGCGGCAAATGAAAAAACGGATAAAAGTCCTTGCGATAATTTTGCTGCTGTGCGCCCTCGGTGCGGCTTTGCTGCGGGACAGCGCCCGAAATGTGCGGCTGACGCAGTACACGGTGGCGAGCGCCGAGCTGCCCGAGAGCTTTGCGGGGTTCAAGATAGTGCAGCTGTCGGACTTTCACGGGGCACCGTTCGTTTCCGATATCGTGAGCGCCGTCAAGGCCGAAAAGCCGGATATTATCGCCCTGACCGGAGATTTTATCACCGACGGCGGCGATCTGCCTGCGGTGCGGGAGCTTGCGCAGCGGCTGACGGGCATCTGCGATGTGTATTTTGTCAGCGGCAACCACGATTTTGCGTCGGGCAAAATCGATGAGCTCAGTGACATTCTTAGCTCCTGCGGCGTAAAATATCTTAGAAACGAGTATGTGACGATAAAGCGAGGGGATGAGCGCATCGTTATTGCCGGTGTTGAGGATCCGAACAGCTGGGCGGATCTCGAACCGCCGGATAAGCTTGTCGGCAGACTGCGGGCGGAGTTCCCGGACGACTATGTCGTTCTGCTCGGCCACCGCAACTATTGGATAGAGCAATATCCCGAGATTCCGGTGCAGCTTGTCCTCTGCGGTCACGCACACGGCGGCATTGTGCGCATCCCGGGCATCGGCGGACTTCTCGGCACTGACCGCACGCTGTTCCCCGAGTACGATGCGGGGCGGTTTGAAAGCGGCAGCTACACTATGATAGTCTCCCGTGGCATCGGAAATTCCGTACCGCTTCCGAGACTTTTTAACCGACCCGAGATAGTCAGCATCGTTTTGAAAAATTAACAGTCATGTTTTTCACCGACAATACATATAATGAATGTATGCTGCAAACAGCACAGATCAATGCGAGGTGAAATATATGGAAACGGATATTGACGACATGATCTTCGGCGACTGCGACCCGGGGCCGAGTGACAGATAAAAATCCGAGAACCTTAATGAGTTCTCGGATTTTTTTCGTCATATGTGCGTTCTGAGATTATGTACCTCGGCCTGCCCTTCGTTTCAAGGTATATCTTGCCGATGTATTCGCCGATTATGCCGAGGCACGTCAGCTGCACGCCGCTCACAAAGCAGACGATGCAGGTCGTGCTCGCCCAGCCGGCGACCGTTGCGCCGCACAGCGCCGAGACTATCGCCCAGATAACGCCAATGAAGCTGAGGACGGCAACGAACACGCCGAACGAGGTGATGAGCCGCAGGGGCTTGACGGACAGGCTCGTTATGCCGTCAGCCGCAAGGGCAAGCATCTTCTTGAGCGGGTATTTGCTCTCACCCGCAAGGCGCTCTGCTCTTGCATACTCAACGCAGGTGCTTTTAAAGCCCACGAGCGGCACCATGCCGCGCAGAAAGAGGTTTACCTCCCTGAAATTTGCAAGCTCCTTGAGCACCCTCGCCGACAGCAGACGGTAGTCTGCGTGGTTGTACACGACCTCGGCGCCCATCTTAGACAGCAGCTTATAAAAGCCCTGCGCCGTGGTGCGTTTAAAAAAGCTGTCGGTCTCACGGGACGAGCGCACGCCGTAAACGACATCGCAGCCGCCGAGATACTCGGCGACCATCTTGTCCATTGCGTTGATATCGTCCTGTCCGTCGCAGTCGATGGAGATGCTTATATCGCAGCGATCCTTGGCCTCCATGAGCCCCGCCAGCAGGGCGTTCTGGTGTCCACGGTTGCGGCTTTGGCTGATGCCGATATAGTGCTCGTTTTCCTCGGAAAGCGCCCTTATAAGCTCCCATGTGCCGTCTGACGAGCCGTCGTTGACGAACATGATGCGGCTGTCGCCGGATATAAGCCCGTCATCACATAGCTGCGTGAGCTTTTTTAAAAACATCGGCGCCGTTATCGGCAGCACCTCCTGCTCGTTATAGCAGGGGAT
>DQDL01000082.1:3423-4025 GCA_003533405.1 Clostridiales bacterium
CTCCTGCTCGTTATAGCAGGGGATGACGATATACAGTACAGGCTTTTGCACCGAAATACCTCCGTTTCGTCCGTCAAAGGGCGTATATCTCGAAAATGCCGACGGCGGTCACACGACCCGTGTCGTCGTAGACCTTGGTCTCAATGACCGACACCGTTCTGCCCCTTTTGACCATCCTGCCCTCGGCACGAAGCACCGTACCTCTTGACGGGCGCAGAAAATGCATATTGCTGTTGAGCGTCACGCCCGGGTGCCCCTCACGGGTCACGAGAACGCCCGCCGCAACATCGCACAGCGAGTACACAAAGCCGCCGTGCGCCATGTGGAAGGGGTTCGATGTCTTATCGCTGAGCTTGCCGACAACGATGCAGTGCTCATCGTCGAAATCGACTACCTCAATGCCGTTGTGGACATTAAAGCCGCTTAATCTGTTTGCTTGTTCAATGTATTTTTGCTTATCCATGCTATTCCTCTGAAAATGAAAATACACAGATAAGTATAGCTTAATTTTCGTCTTTCGTCAAAATTATTTTTTCGCCGCTAAGCTCCGCCGACACCCTGTCGCCCATGCCGAGTCTGCCGTCAAGCAGCATTTCGGCGGC
>DQDL01000082.1:4254-4643 GCA_003533405.1 Clostridiales bacterium
CTCAATGAGGCTTTGTATCGTGCGCCTGAGCGGCCTTGCACCGAACTTTTCGTCATAGCCCTTTTCGGCGAGCGCATCGATGACGCTCTCGGGAACGGAAAGGTTCATGCCCAGCTCCTCAAAGCGCCCTGCAACGGTGTGTATCATGCGCTGCGTGATGCTTCGTATCTCGGGGCGGGTGAGCCGGTGGAAGATTATCGTGTCGTCGATGCGGTTCAAAAACTCGGGTTTAAAGGTCCGGCGCAGCTCCTCATTGACACGCTCCTTAAGCTCCGCATCCGCCGCCTGCTGCCCCTCGGCCTGCGAAAAGCCGAGCCTGCGCCGCCCCTCGGTCATCGCCTTTGCACCGATGTTTGAGGTCATGACGATTATCGTGTTGCGAAAGTCTA
>DQDL01000082.1:4873-11300 GCA_003533405.1 Clostridiales bacterium
GCTTTTTCAATCTCGTCAAACAGCACCACCGACCACGGCCTGCGCCGCACCTTCTCGGTCAGCTGGCCGCCGTCCTCGTAGCCGACATAGCCCGGAGGCGAGCCGATGAGCTTGCTCACGGCGTGCTTTTCCATGTATTCTGACATATCAAGGCGTATCATGGCGTCCGCCTCGCCGTACACTGCCTCGGCCAGCGCACGGCAAAGCTCCGTTTTGCCCACGCCCGTGGGGCCTAAGAACAGGAAGCTTCCTATCGGTCTGTTGGGGTCGGATAGCCCCACTCTGCCACGGCGGATGGCTCGTGCGACCGCCGACACCGCCTCGCTCTGACCTATCACACGCCGGTGCAGTATCGTCTCCATGTCACGCAGTCGGCGGGTCTCGTCGGAGTTTAAATTCGTTACGGGGATGCCCGTCCACAGCGAGACGATGTCGGCGATGTCCTCAGCGGTGACCAAGCTTCCACGACTGACACGGATGTGCGCCGCCGCCTCGTCAACAAGGTCTATCGCCTTGTCCGGCAGAAAGCGATCGTTTATATAGCGCACGGACAGATCGACCGCCGCCGTGAGCGCAAGGTCTGATATATGCACGCAGTGGTGCTTTTCAAGGCTCGTCCGCACGCTTTTGAGCATCTCGAGCGTGCTGCACCGGTCGGGCTCCGTGACCTTCACGGGCTGAAAGCGGCGCTCGAGCGCAGCGTCCTTTTCGATGTGGCGGCGGTACTCCTCGGGCGTCGTTGCGCCGATTATCTGCACCTCGCCACGCCCTAATGCGGGCTTTAAAATGTTCGCTGCGTCAATAGCGCCCTCTGCCGAGCCTGCGCCGATTATCGTGTGCAGCTCGTCGATGAAAAGTATCACATCGCCCGCCTTTTTGACATCCTTCAAGACCGCCTTGACACGCTCCTCAAAGTCGCCGCGGTACTTCGTGCCCGCAAGTAAAGCGGGCATGTCCAGCGACACCAGCCGCTTTCCCGCCATGCTCTCGGGTGCGCTGCCGCCTGCGATGTAGAGCGCTATGCCCTCGGCGACCGCCGTTTTTCCCACGCCCGGCTCACCGATGAGCACGGGGTTGTTTTTCGTGCGGCGTGAAAGTATCTGCACGCTGCGGCGTATCTCGTCGCCACGGCCGATGACCGGCTCGATGCCGCCTGCTGCCGCAAGCTGTGTAAGGTCACGGCTGTATTGGTCAAGTACCCTCGTCTCGCTGTGACGGGTGCTCGTTTTGGGACTTAATTGCGGCTGACGGGCCCTCTGTGAGCCTGCGCCGAACACCGCCATGATATCGGTGTAAATTTCATTCAGGTCGAAGCCTGCGGTCATGAGCGCCGCTGCACCGCCGCACTCCGGCTGACGGAGTATGCCGAGCAGAATGTGCTCCGTGCCGACATAGCTGTGGCCGAGCTTGGCGGCATCGCCCGCCGCCTTTTCAATCGCTGACCATGCGTGCTTTGTAAGCCCCTGCGCCGGTGTGCCGGGTGCGCCGAGCCCGGCGGTGTCGGAAATTATCTCCCTCAGCCTGCACTCGGACACCCCACGCTCACGCAGTATCCGTGCGCCCAAGCCCGCACCCTCGTGCACGATGCCAAGCAGCAAATGCTCCGTTCCCACATAGCTGTGACCGAGGCTGAACGCTGCCAGGCGAGCCTGCTCGATGGCCGACTCCGCTTTTTCCGTAAATTTCTCATTATTCTTCAAGGCAATCTTCCCCCTTGTATGCATAATATAAGCTATATTCCGTGCCAAAACTGCCGAAATTAAGCAGCCGCATACGGGATTATTGCCAAAAAGCGAAAGAAATAAATGCAAAGTGAAAAATTGCATTTGCATTTTTGATTTTTTATGTTACAATGCAGAGTGCAAGTTAGTTGCTTGATAACAAAATGGAGGTAAATACTATGGCATTTGTTATTACTGAAGAGTGCCTGTCCTGCGGCTCCTGCGCAGAGCAGTGCCCCGCTGAGGCTATTTTCGAGGGCGAGTCTCATTTTGAGATCAACCATGAGAAGTGCCTGTCCTGCGGTTCCTGCAAGGCTCAGTGCCCCGCAAAGGCAATCATTGAGGTAGACGACGAAGAGTAATTCTTCACATAAAAAGTCTGCGGTTATGTTCGTCGGTGAACCATACCGCAGACTTTTTATTATCCGGACGGGCCAATTTCCGCCTGTGCTGCGTTAAAGTCCTAGGAAATACTCAACAGTATTCCCGTCGGACTTCGCCTTGCATAGACGAAAATTATCTCCGTCCGATGAAATTCGTGGACGGGCTGATTTCCGCCCTATAAAAACTTGCTATGAATGATTTTGTGCCGCTCTGGGACGGCGGACCGAAGTTCCGCCAGTCGGAGCATTTTAAGCTCGGCACGGACTCTGTTCTGCTTGCCGATTTTGTGAATATAGGCTCACGCCGAAAGGGCGTCGATCTCGGCTGCGGCTCGGGCATTCTGCCGCTGCTGCTTTTAAGCCGTGATGCAAGGCTTTGCATGACAGGACTTGAGATAAATCCCGAGGCCGCCGAGGCTGCAAGGGATAATCTCACCGCAAACGGTCTTTCCGGGCGTGGAAGCGTTGTTGTAGGCGATATCCGCCGGGTAAAAGAGCATTTTCGCTCCGGCGAATTTGACCTTGTCGTTGCAAACCCGCCGTATTTTGCCGAGGGCACCGGCAGGCAAAGCCCTGATGAAGCCAAGGCTGCGGCACGCACGGAAACCAATTGCACGCTCAATGATATCTGCCGAGCGGCAGCGTATCTGTGCCGCACGGGCGGCGTGTTCTGCCTCGTGCACCGAGCCGAGCGCCTGTGCGATGTGCTGTGCGCCCTGCGTGAGCACGGGTTAGAGCCGAAACGCCTGCGCACGGTGTCGCACGACGCAAAAAAAGCTCCGTCTCTTGTGCTCGTTGAGGCACGCCGAGGCGGCGCAGCGGGGCTAAAGCTCATGCCGCCGCTTTTCGTGAGGAATATTGACGGCACGGAGACCGATGAAATTTTGAGGATATATCACAGGGAGGGGACACCATGAGCGGAAAGCTGTATCTAGTCGGGACGCCGATAGGCAATCTGGGCGACTTTTCGCCCCGAGCGGTCGAGACCTTGCAGGAGGCCGACTTCATTGCCGCCGAGGACACTCGGGTAACGCTCAAGCTTTTGAACCACTTCGGAATCAAAAAGCCAATGGTGAGCTATTTTGAGCATAATAAATACGCCTCCGGAGCGAAAATTTTCGAGCGCATCGCCTCGGGCGAGACCTGCGCTCTCGTGACCGATGCCGGCATGCCCGCCATATCCGACCCGGGCGAGGACATAGTGCGTATGTGCGCCGAAAACGGGGTGGAGGTCGTGACCGTGCCCGGGCCGTCGGCGCTCATCTCGGCAATTGCACTGTCTGCACTGCCGACGGGCAGGTTCTGCTTTGAGGGCTTCCTGTCCACGGCAAACAAAAGTCGCCGTGAGCATCTTGAAAGCCTCAAGTCCGAGCGCCGCACCATGATATTTTACGAAGCGCCGCACAAGCTCCTGCGCACGCTTGAGGACATGAAGAACACCTTCGGCGAGGACAGAAAAATTTCGCTTTGCCGTGAGCTTACCAAGCTGCACGAGCAGACATTGCGCACCACGCTCGGCGGAGCGCTCGAGTATTTTACGCAGACCCCGCCCAAGGGCGAGTTTGTGCTGGTCATCGACGGTGCGCCCGAGGAGGAAAACGAGTTCACGATAGATGACGCACTCGAGCTTGTCGAGCGCTACAGAGCCGATGGACTCGGTCACAAGGCGGCGTGCAAAAAGGCCGCTGCCGATACCGGCTTTTCGGCGAATGAGTTATACTCATCATCGATAAAATGAAAAAACACCGTTCATACGAACGGTGTTTTTCTGCTTCGCAAAGCTCAAGCCTGTGCCTTGAGCTTCTTGAGGCACTCGGGGCAGATGTTCTTGCCCTTGAAGTTGATGACATTCTTGGTGTTGTCGCAGAAGATGCAAGCAGGATGATACTTGTGAAGAATGATGTTGTCGCCTTCAACGAAAATCTCGAGAGCATCCTTCTCGGCGATGTCAAGAGTACGGCGCAGCTCGATGGGGAGCACGATGCGGCCGAGTTCATCTACTTTTCTTACGATACCGGTTGATTTCATATCTTTGTCCTCCTTCGTGGGTCAATCCCACATATATACAAAACATCGTCTTTATTATACCAAAAGTTAAAGGAGTGTCAAGCTTTTTTTACCTAAAATAAAGAATAAATTGTTAATATTTTTGAGCATCGTGTGTCCAAATGCCAAAAATACGCATAAAATCCCATTCAGACAATAGGATTTAATAAAATTTTTTGGATCGGCAAGTGAAAATGCACGGCTCATGCAGGTGTATATTCCCTTGTAAATCAAGGACTTTTTGGAGGAATGGACTATGCTGATGGGGTTGATCTGGACAGGCATGATCATAGCTGCGATACTGTTTTCCTGCGCCGCCGGCACGACCGCAGAGGTCGGCGAGGCGGCGCTCGAGGGGGCGCAGGCGGCGGTGGAGCTGTGCCTTTCGATAGGCGGGGTGATGTGCCTTTGGTGTGCTGTCATGGAGCTCATGCGCAGCTGCGGTATCGCCAAGGCGCTTGCCAAGGCGCTGCGGCCTGTGCTCCGCCTGCTGTTTCCCGCTGCCGCCCGACATGAGAATATCCTTGAGCCGCTTTCGGCGAATGTCAGCGCAAATCTTCTGGGGCTGGGGAACGCCGCAACACCCATGGGCATAAAGACCGCCAAGGGCATGGCTTCACTCGGCGACGGGGTCACGGCGACAAACGAGCTGTGCAGGTTCGTCGTTCTGAACACGGCATCCATTCAGCTCCTGCCGACCACGGTGGCGGCCATCCGAGCCGCCGAGGGTGCGCAGCAGCCGTTTGACATACTGCCTGCTGTGTGGCTGAGCTCGGCCGCCTCCGTTGCGGTCGGGCTTACGGCGGCGTATCTCATGCAGAGGGCGGCAAGGTGAATATCCTCTTAACGCTCGCCGTGCCGCTCATACTCGCCGCCGTGGGCATCTGTGCCGTGTTCGGCAAAGCGGACATTTTCTCGGCGCTGACCCGTGGCGCTGCCGAGGGGCTGGTTACGGTCAGGGATATGTTTCCGGCGCTGGTCGTGCTGTTTCCGGCAGTGTACATGCTGCGAGCTTCCGGTGCGATAGACGCACTGGCGGCATTTTTGCAGCCGGTGCTCTCGCTTGCCGGCATACCCGCAGAGACCGTGCCGCTTGCGCTTTTGCGTCCGCTCAGCGGCGGAGCGGCGACTGCGGCTGCGGCGGATATAATAAAGACTGCCGGAGCCGACTCGCTTGCCGGGCGCACCGCCGCCGTCATGATGGGCTCGAGCGAGACGACATTCTATGTCATCGCCGTGTATTTCGGAGCGGCAAAAATCAAAAAGACCCGCTGGGCGATACCGGCGGCACTGTGCGCAGACCTTGCGGTGTTCATACTCTCGTCGGTCATTTGCCGTGCCATGTGGGGATAAATTGAAAAGCGTCGGGAAATAATAGCATCACTTAGGAGAGTGATGCTATGCAGGGCAAGGTCGAGCTGAGCGGCGTAAACACTTCAAAGCTGCCGCTTTTAAAAAACTCCGAAATGCGGGAGCTTATCGCAGCGGCGCAGTCGGGCGACACGGCGGCTCGGGAAAAGCTCATTTCGGGCAATTTGCGGCTCGTGCTGTCGGTGATACAGAAATTTTCCGGCAGGGGCGAGAGTATGGACGACCTGTTTCAGGTCGGCTGCATCGGGCTTATCAAGGCCATCGACTGCTTCGACCTGAACCAGAATGTGCAGTTTTCGACCTACGGCGTGCCGATGATATCCGGCGAGCTGCGCAGGTTTTTGCGTGACCACGGCGCTGTGCGTGTGTCAAGGTCGATGCGTGACACGGCCTACAAGGTCTTGCAGGTAAAAGAAAAGCTCACCGCCGAGCTCGGGCGTGAGCCGGATGTCGAGCGCATCGCAAAGGAGCTCGGGATAAAGCGCTCCGAGGTGGTGTTCGCCCTCGACGCTATCTGCGACCCCGTGTCTCTGTACGAGCCTGTTTACAGCGACAGCGGCGAGAATGTCTGCGTCATGGATCAGATAGGCGACGAGCGCAACACGGACGAGCACTGGCTCGAGCAGATTGCGCTCGGTGAGGCGGTGTCAAAGCTATCTGACCGTGAAAAACGCATACTCGCCATGCGCTTTTCAAGCGGCAAAACGCAGATGGAGGTTGCCCGGGAGATAGGCATAAGTCAGGCGCAGGTGTCCAGACTTGAGAAAAATGCGATAAACCGCATTAAAAAAGAGATACAATAAAAAAGACCGTTCGTGAGAACGGTCTTTTTTCCAGTCTGTCAAAGAACTAGGTAAAATCAGACGCAACGAGCAAACTCCGATACGCAGCAGGGGGAGTGTGAGG
>DQDL01000019.1:0-4425 GCA_003533405.1 Clostridiales bacterium
ACACTCCCCCTGCTGCGTATTGGATTTGACCCGTTACGCCTATTTTTCATTGTTCTTTGACAGTCTGTACCCCGTGAAAAACAGCACCGAAAGGTGCTGTTTTTCTTGATTTTCAATGTCGAATGTTGTATCATCAAATATCATTGTTGTAAGGAGTGGTATTTATGAGTTACATCCCCACCGTTGAGCAGGCCAGAGAGCTTGTCGGCCGCTTCAACAAGGACGCTTTCCATCTTCAGCACGCCGAGACCGTTTCCAAGGTCATGGGCGAGCTCGCAAAGGAATTTGACCCCGAGCGTGTCGAGTTCTGGGCAGCCGTCGGCATGCTGCACGACATAGACTTTGAGCTGTACCCCGAGCAGCACTGCGTCAAGGCAAACGAGATGCTGCACGAGCTGGACATAGACGAATCGGTAATCCACGCCGTTATCAGCCACGGCTACGGCATCTGCATCGATGTTGAGCCGGAGCTTTTCATGGAAAAGGTGCTGTACGCAACGGACGAGCTTACGGGACTTATCGGCGCTGTTGCGCTCATGCGCCCGAACGGCATCTCCGACATGGAGGTCAAGTCCATAAAGAAGAAGTTCAAGGACAAGAAGTTTGCCGCCGGCTGCTCCCGTGATGTCATCATCCGCGGTGCCGAGATGTGCGGCTGGGAGCTGGACACACTGTTCCAGAAAACGCTTGATGCGATGAGAGCGTAAATGATAAGGCTTTATATCGCCGATGTAAGCAGGCTCGATATAGAAAGGGCGCTGGCCGAGGTCTCCGACTACCGCCGCCAAAAGGTGCTGCGCTGTCCGGACGACGAAAAGCGCCGCTGCTCGCTCGGTGCGGAGCTTCTGCTGTACCGTGCACTCGGTGCGCCGGTCGAATATGCCTCGGGCGACAACGGCAAGCCGTACATCGACGGCGGGCCACACTTTTCCCTGTCGCACAGCGGCAAGTACGCTGCGTGCGCAGTCTCCGACTGCGAGGTGGGCGTTGATATCGAGCACCCACGGGAAAACACCGCACGGCTGGCAAAGCGGTTTTTCACCGCAAGCGAAAATGAGCGTCTTGCCGCAAGCGATGCGCCCGACGAGGAGTTCTGCCGCATCTGGGTCGTCAAGGAAAGCTACATAAAGGCCACCGGCATGGGCTTTAGGACGCCGCTTGAGTCGTTTGAAGCGGCAAGGCGCATCGGCGAATACTCAACTTGTCAGCTTGAGCACGACGGCTATCACATCGCCGTGTGCGCAAAATGCGAGAGCATCGGAGATATAATGATCTATGATGAAGAAATTATTTGACAGCACCGTTGTGCGCTTTGTACTCGTGGGCGCAGTGAACACGCTGTTCGGCGCAGGTATAATGTTCATATTCTACAACTGCCTGCACCTAAGCTACTGGCTGTCCTCTGCGTCGAACTACTTTTTCGGCAGCATTTTGAGCTACTTCTTGAATAAGTACTTCACCTTCCGGCGCACCGAGCGCAGCGTCAAATACATTGTGCGCTTCGTGATAAACATTCTCGTGTGCTATTTTGCCGCATACTCGGTGGCAAAGCCGCTCATTGCGCAGCTTTTGGCGACCGCCTCGGTGACGGCGCAGGAGAACATCGCAATGCTCTCCGGAATGGTCATCTTCACCGTTCTAAACTACTTCGGGCAAAAGCTTTTTGCCTTCAAAAAAGATTGAGACCGCTAATGCGGTCTCAATCTTTTTATATGCTTTCGAGCAGGGCGGGAAGCTCGGAGAGCGAGCGGAGCTCGTAGTCGGCGGGGATGGCGGGGTCTGCGGGGAGAGCCTTGGGGTTAAACCAGCAGGTCTTTATCCCGGCGTTTATGCCGCCGAGGATATCAGAGCTCAGGGTGTCGCCAACGATTATGGCACTATCCTTGTCAAAACCGTCTATTTCGGCAAAGCAGGCATCGAAAAATGCCTTGCTCGGCTTGTTATGCCCCACCCGCTCGGAGATGAACACGCCGTCAAAGTAGCGCTCCATGTCCGCACTTTGAAGCCGCCTGTCCTGCACATCCGCCGTGCCGTTTGACACGAGGTACAGGCGGTACTTTCCGTAAAGCGCATCCAAGACCTCCGGTGCGCCGTCGATGAAGTAGTGTCCCACGCCGAGGAGATATTCATAGGTCTTCTGCGCCATTTCGCTGGGTATCTTAACGCCGAGCTCGTCAAAGAGAATGTCAAAGCGCTCGAGCAGCACCTGCTCACGGCTTATCTCGCCCTTTTCGAGCCGCCGCCACTGGCTGGCGTTTATCTCACTGTAGCGGGCCACTGTTCCGTCGTCCGTAGGGAGGCCGATGTGGGAAAAGGTCTTTTTTATTGCCGCTGCCTCTGCCTTATGAAAGTCAAGCAGCGTGTCGTCCAAGTCAAACAAAACAAATTTTATCATATCAGTGCACCGCATAAAAGCTCCACCTGTCCCGAAGCTCCCTCGGGGCAAGCTCTATGAGCTTATCAAGCCAAATTTCGTATGTAAGATTATAGTTGTCAAAAAAGCTGATGCAGGTTTTGCTGCCGTCACGGCTCAGCGCAAAGCGCACGGTCTCGCCGTTGTGATAAAACATCTCACGCAGCTTATCCTCGAGTGCGCCGAAGCCGGGAAGGCCCACACCAGATTTGAAAGCATCCGAAAGCCGCCCCTGCTCGCCGGAAAACCAGTCCCAGAACCCGCTGAGAACATTCAGCTGCGGCTTTTGCAGGGCAAAGCGTGGGTTTTTCCTTGCAAGTATCTCCTCGACCGTCAGCGCATATTTTGCCTCGATCTCCGGCATTGCCTTGCGCAGGACAGCCATCTTCTGCCGGGCGAGCAGCTTGCGGTCGGTTGCAGCGTACAGCATCGCCCACGAAAGGTCGAGAAACGGCTGCGAGTAGTTAAAGCTTTCGGCTTCGTACAGCTCGTACTCGGCCTCATCGTAGTGCCGCATCATGATAAGGCAGGCGGCCATGTTGCCGTGGATAGAGCCCGTGAGCGGCTCCTGCCTTACGGCGGGCACCTCGTTGCGCTGCGGCGAGTTCACGACCCGCTCAAGCGCTTGTATGTAGTTTGAAAGCGCAGCCTCGTAGTGCTTATCCTCGTGCAGGCACTTGGCGAGCATAAGATAGACCATGTAAAACTCCGGCTCACGCTGCGCAGCCTCGGAAAAAAGCACCGCAGCACGGTCACGAAAGCCCATTTTCTCAAAGCACAGCCCCATGAAGAAGTGCCACGCCGCAAAATCATCGTCCGTGCGGCAATATTCGTACAGCCGGTCGAGCCGCTTCATACCCGTGAACACCTCGCCACGGCTTACAAGGTTCAGTGCCGAGACGAGCTGAAACCGTGCGGCGCTCTCGCCCACGAACGCAGGCTCCATTATAGGCCCGAACATACGGCCGTGCAGATACCACGCATCCTCAAACGCCGCCTTCATGCGTGGCAGCCTGAGCAATTTCTCCGTGAATTTATTCCGTTTTTCCCTAAACTTATCCGGCATGGCCTCTCCCGAAAAATCATTTGCCTATATAATACTCAAAAAGAAAAGAGCCGTCAATCGTTAAGATCACGGCTCTTAAAAATTTGATTTACTTTTCAGCGGTATCGGTCGGCTGAGTCTGGCCGCCCTGCTGCTTCTGCTTGTTCTTTTTACTCATTGCAGTTTCCTCCTATCCAAAGGTATGGAGGTATTATCCCGCAGTATGGCAAAAATTATACATCACTCCTGCTTGAGCTCTTTGACGGCGTATTTCATAAAGCGCTTCACAGCAGGCGAGGCGTGCTTGACAGACGGCAGTATCATGCCGAGCGTTATCTTCTCCGGCGGCGAAACGGGCACCTTTGCGACATCACAGATCCAACCATTTACGATAAGCTCGTTCGTAAGGCTTATGCCAAGGCCGTTTTCAACAAGCGCCCACGCCGAAAAGCTCTCGTTCGTGGAGTAGACGATGTTCGGCACAATGCCGTATTTTTTGAGCATCGTCATGACATCCTCGTCCTTGCCCATTGCGGGCATGATAAGCCCCTCACGCTTGCACCTGTCAAGCGGAAAGCTCTCGGCATTGGCAAGCGGGTGATTTCTCGGCAGTATTGCGATCATTCGGTCGTCGGCGAGCGGCACCCAGTCGCCGTCTATATCATCGCCGCCGCTGGTGAAGCCGATATCGGCTCTGCCCTCTGCCATCCACTGCAAGACCTCCTGCCGCACGCCCTCCATGAGGTTTACGGTTATCTTCGGGTACTTTTTCTTGAACGCCGCCACGACCTTCGGCAGCCAGTGCGTGGCTATCGAGGAATATGCGGCGATGTTTATAGTACCGATATCCAGCCCGTTAATATTCGCCGCAAGCTCGTGCATGCGGTTTTCCTGCGACAGAAATGCTCGCACCGCCGGCAGCATCTTCTCACCCTCGGCAGTCAAAACAACGCCCCTCGTCGTGCGC
>DQDL01000019.1:4631-4960 GCA_003533405.1 Clostridiales bacterium
CCGAAGTCGCTCTCCATTGCGGAAATGAGCTGGCTAACACCGGAGGCGGTGTAGTTTAATCTCTCGGCCGCCTTGGTCAGACTGCCGCACTCGGCGGCGGCTAAAAACGCCTTGCATCTTGAGCTTTCCATGTATATCACCTCTTAAGTTTTACTTAAATTTCTCTCAATATCTTGTAACTTTGCTTTATAATATCACTCATTTATAATCCAATCAAGACAAAAATCTGAAAAAATCTCGGAGGTATTGATATGAAAGCATTGTCCGCCAAAACATTGGTCATCCTCGCACTCGTGAGCCTTGTTCTTACCGTATTATTCACCTATCTA
>DQDL01000019.1:5140-5341 GCA_003533405.1 Clostridiales bacterium
TATTATTCACCTATCTATGGGCAAGCCTCACCGGCACCGTCTCAATGATCTCGTCCATCTTCGTGTTCTTCACCGCCGCAGTTTTTGTTCTGTGCGTGAACACGGTCGACAAAAACTGATATTTCTCCCTCTCTCATATCCCCCGCAAACAGCGTGTGCGAAAAGCACACGCTGTTTGTGTTGCTAGTAGCAAAGACAACC
>DQDL01000032.1:0-201 GCA_003533405.1 Clostridiales bacterium
CGGGACTCGTGGCGCTCGGTGCCGCAGATGAACAGGCCGCCGACGGCTCTGACCTTCTCGGCCTCCTCATTGCAGACCACCTTATGCGCATCCATGCGCTCACGGAACATCGCTCTTGCCTTGAGTATCTCCTCATCGGCAGTTTCGGCATAGCCTGTTGCCTCGGCGATGACCTCATCGGTGAAGCCCGCCTTGCGCAGG
>DQDL01000032.1:487-1708 GCA_003533405.1 Clostridiales bacterium
GTACCACGGCCTGCCATGTTCGTTGCGATGGTCACGGCGCCGAACTTACCTGCCTGAGCGACTATCTCCGCCTCCTTCTCGTGGTGCTTTGCGTTCAAGACATTGTGCTTGATGCCGCGCTTTTTAAGAAGTCCGGACAGGTACTCGCTCTTTTCGATGGAAATAGTGCCGACAAGAACGGGCTGACCCTTTTCGTGGCACTCGATTATCTGCTCGATAATGGCCTTATTCTTGCCGACATCGTTTTTGTACACGACATCGGGGTGGTCGATCCTTGCAACGGGCTTGTTCGTGGGTATCTCGACGATATCCAGCTGATATATTGCCGCAAACTCCTCAGCCTCGGTAACGGCCGTACCGGTCATACCGGAGAGCTTTTCGTAAAGTCTGAAGTAGTTCTGGAAGGTGATGGTCGCAAGGGTCTTGTTCTCACGCTGAACATCAACATGCTCCTTGGCCTCTATCGCCTGATGCAGACCCTCGCTGTAGCGGCGCCCGAGCATGATACGGCCGGTAAACTCGTCGACGATGAGTATCTCGCCGTCTTTGACGACATAGTCGATATCACGCTTCATGATGCCGTGGGCACGCAGCGCCTGATTTATATGATGCGTGAGGGTGGAGTTTTCGATATCGGCGTAATTTTCGAGATTAAACGCCTTTTCCGCCTTCTCAACACCCCTTGCGGTGAGGGTCGCAGTTCTCGCCTTCTCGTCGACAACATAGTCTGCGTCGATGTTTTCGTCCTCTTCCTCCTTGGAATCGGTGGTAGCGTAGACCTTGACCTTGAGCCTCGAGACGAAGTCGTCCGCCTGACGGTACAGATCCGTGCTCTCGTCGCCTTGGCCGGAAATGATAAGCGGTGTTCTGGCCTCATCGATGAGTATGGAGTCTACCTCATCGACGATGGCGAACGCATGGCCGCGCTGAACCATGTTTTCCTTGTATATCGCCATGTTGTCACGCAGATAGTCAAAGCCCATCTCGTTATTCGTGCCGTAGGTGATGTCGGCATTGTATGCCGCCTGACGCTCGTCGTTATTGAGCCCGTGGACGATAAGTCCGACGGAAAGGCCCATGAAGCGGTGTACCTTGCCCATCCACTCGCTGTCACGGCGGGCAAGATAGTCGTTGACGGTGACGATGTGAACGCCCTCGCCGGTCAGCGCATTGAGGTATGCCGGCAGAACGGCGACAAGGGTCTTGCCTTCGCCGGTCTTC
>DQDL01000032.1:1853-3493 GCA_003533405.1 Clostridiales bacterium
TCGCCGGTCTTCATCTCGGCGATGCGTCCCTGATGCAGGACGATGCCGCCGATAAGCTGCACTCTGAACGGCTTCATGCCGAGGACACGCCATGCAGCCTCTCGCACTGCGGCAAACGCCTCGGGAAGCAGAGCGTCGAGATCCTCGCCGCCCTGATAGCGCTGCTTGAACTCCTCCGTCTTTGCCCGAAGCTCCTCGTCGCTCAGCGCCTGAAACTGCGGCTCGAGCGCCTCGATCTTGTCGACTATCGGGTATATTCTCTTAAGCTCACGGTCGGTGTGACTGCCGAATAATTTACCTAAAAAGCTCATTGTTATTGCCTTTCGTACTTTGAAATAATTACCATCGGCTGACAAGGGTATACATGGTTTTGGCAGGCTGATTTCCGCCCATGCTTCGCTAAATCCCTAGTCCATATATGTCCATTATGCCCGTCGGGCTTTATCTTTGCCTGAACGAAAATCATCTCTCCCAAAACTGCGCAGCACCTGACAGCAGTCAATTTTCTTGCGATTTTCGTTCTTCTTTGGTGAAGGCAGGTTCTTACCTGTCGAGACAAAAAGGACGGAAGGCGCTGAAAAGTGGCGCTGTCAGGCATGCATCCCCTTGTCAGCCGATGGTCATACATCATGCATTATAGCATATAAATGTGAATAAAAAAAGAGAAATAAGCGACAAGTATGCAACAAATTCCGCATTTTGCAAATGTGTCGCCGAACTTTGGGCAAATTGAACTGTTTTGCTTGATTTTTCATGCGGTGTATTGTATAATTTTGTTATAATTCGAAAGGAGAGCTTTTCTATGGAATGTCCCTATTGTCAGCAGAAAATGATCTCGGGCTATATCCAAAGCTCGAGGATGCTCGTGTGGGACAGGAAGCTGCTCTCCGACGCAATAACCCCCGCATACGGCAGTGACGGTATGATCCTCACCGAACGCTTTCACCTTTCCAAGGCTTTTGCGATAAGCTCCCACTATTGCAAAAGCTGCAATGTCCTGATATCAAAACTTGACAACAAGGAATGAGCCCTAGTTTGGGCTCATTCCTTGTTAATTTTAGCGGCAATTTAATTGACAGCGGGCGGGGCGGCGGTATATAATTTTAGTTTGTAATTACGGAGATAAAGAGGATAAGGAACATGAATAAGATAGGATTTGACAACGCCAAGTATGTGCAGCTGCAATCGCAGAACATCCGTGACAGGATATCGCAGTTCGGCGGCAAGCTGTACCTCGAATTCGGCGGCAAGCTGTTTGACGACTACCACGCCTCCCGTGTTCTGCCCGGCTTCCAGCCCGACAGCAAGGTGAGGATGCTGCTCAAGATGAAGAACGAGGCGGAGATAGTCATCGCCATCTCGGCGGACGATATCGAGCGCAACAAGCGCCGCGGCGACCTCGGCATCACCTACGATGAGGACACCCTGCGCCTTATCGATGCCTTCCGCGGCATCGGCCTGTATGTCGGCAGCGTCGTCATCACCCACTACCGCAGCCAGCCGGCGGCGGAGCTTTTCCAGAAGCGGCTCGAAACGCTCGGCGTGCGTGTGTACCGCCACTACATAATTCCCGATTACCCCTCGAATGTCGAGCTTATCGTGTCGGAAAACGGCTTCGGCAAGAACGACTACATCGAGAC
>DQDL01000007.1:0-6489 GCA_003533405.1 Clostridiales bacterium
TGCGCCTATTTTTCCTAGTTCTTTTCATATGTCGATTATCTCGATCTTATAAATGTCCTCGAACAGCACCTTTTCGCCGTCGAGCCTGATGTACTTAAACGGGATGCTTATCTCCGTCACCGCACCCTCGCCGACAACATCGTGGAACGCACGGTAATACTCCATGCGCACCTGCATGCCTCGGCCGAGTGCGCACAGCACACGGGAGTTTTGCTCTATCGCCTCGTCGGAAATGTCGTGCTTTTCGACCCGCAGGTGCCGCTCCTCACGGTCACGCAGCGCCTCACTCAAGCCCTTCATTGCGTCAAAGGCCATAAACTGCTTAGCCCTTTCCTGTCTCGTCATAGCCTGCTCTGTGCCCTCCTATCATTCCGTTGCGCTCACGCTGTGTCGCCCCGGGCATGAAATTTATACCCCGCAGCACGGCGTTTTTGCCGTATTTGTCCATGATGCCGAGCACCGCCTTCTCCCGTGCCTTTTCGCTCTCGACCGCTTCGAGGTCGGTGAAAAAGTCGTAGCCCTCGCACAGCTCGTCGCAGACATTGCCGAAGCTTATCGACAGCTTGCGGATGGGCGTGTCACGGTCGGCAATGCGATCAAAAAGCTCCAGCGCATGGGGCGCTATGAGCGAGTTTACCGCCGTTGCGCTCATCAGGCGCACCTGCCCATGGGCGCTCGGCAGCGTGTCGCGGCTGTAGCCCACGCCTACCCACACGCTGCGGCAGATGACCCCTCGGCGCATCATGTTCTGACAGCCGTGCAGCACCATCTCGCTGAGCACCGTGCGTGCTTCGGCAAAGCCGTAGTCGCAGGGTAGTATCTGAGAGCTTGACAGCGAGCGGGTCTTGGGCTGATAGCTTTTAATATCCTCCATCAGGCAGCTTTCACGACCCCATGCGTGGTCTATGAGCAGCTCGGCGTTCACGCCGAAGGCCTTGTACACAAGCTCCTGCGGGCACTCGGCAAGGCTGCGCATCGTCGTCACGCCGAAGCGCTCCAATCTGCGTGCCGTGCCGACGGATATCTGCCAGAAATCCGTTATCGGCCGGTGATCCCACAGCGTTTTCTTGAATGTCTCCTCATCGAGATAGCCCAAGTGCTCCTTGTTGTGCTTTGCAGTGATATCAAGGGCGATCTTGGCAAGAAAAAGATTCGTACCGATGCCTGCGGTCGACGGGATGTGCAGCTTCTGTGCTATCTCGTCCATGAGCCTTTTGGCAAGCGTCCTTGCGTCCGTACCGTAGGTCTTGAGGTAGTCCGTTGCATCGATGAACGCCTCGTCGATGGAGTAGACATGGATATCCTCCGGCGCAAAATAGTCAAGGTAGATCGAATAAATGTCGGCGGCATACTCAATGTAAAGCTGCATTCTCGGCGGAGCCGCCTCGTATTCTATCGTTTTCGGTATCTCATAGAGCCTGCATCGGTTGCGCACGCCCTGCGCCTTGAGCTTCGGCGATATTGCAAGGCATATCGTGCCGCTGCCACGGCTGAGATCGGCAACGACAAGGTTCGTTTCAAAGGGGTTGAGCCCCCTTTCCGCACACTCGACCGAGGCGTAAAAGCACTTCATGTCGATGCAGAAATATGTCCTTTGCTTCGGCATAACGCACCTCAATACAAGTCCTTGAGCACCTTCACCGCCACGCCCTGTATGACGCAGTCACGGACGATGATATCGTCATAGCTCGGGTTTTCCGGATGCAGATACACGCAGTCGGGCTGCGGGCGGAAGCGCTTTAGCGTCGCCTCGTCGTCAACGAGTGCAACGACTATCTGATTATACTGTGCCGTCGGCTGCTGCCGCACGACGACAAGGTCGCCGTCGTCGATACCTGCGTTTATCATCGAGTCGCCTTTGGCACGCAGCAGAAAAAATTCGCCGTGGCCGAAAAGAGAGAGCGGGAGCTTGACATACTCCTCAATGTTTTCCTCGGCAAGCTTCGGGATGCCGCAGGAGACAGCGCCGAGAACCGGCGCACGGAAGCAGCCGTCGTTTTGCATCTGTCGGGTCGCAGCGCTTCGGCAGCCGCCCATTTGCAGCATGTCCCGCTGCTTCATGAGGTTTAAGTACTTTGACACCGTTGACTTTGAAAGCCCCACTCCGGCGGCCATCTCCCGCACGGTGGGAGACACGCCGTTTGCCTCGGCGTAGTCGTTTATGAAATTTTCAAGCAGCGTGAAGTTTTCCTCATTCAGACGGCGCATATCGGCAGCTCCTTTCTATCTCGGACAAATGTCCACGATAGAATCATACCACCGATATGCGCCGAAGTCAAGCCCTACAGCTCGGAAATGAAACCCATCGCGTAGGCCGCAAAGCTTTTTGCCTGTGCAAGGGTGCGCTCGGCTTCACGCACGGCGAGGCGCTGTGCATGTGCGCAGCCGTTTTGTACGCCGCCGGCATCATCGTGACCGACCGTTTTTCCCACAAGGGAGATGCGTTGCTCATCGGCATAGTCGAGGTCGGCACCATCGGCGTTCTGGGGCTTATCCTCTCGCTCATTTTCGAGCAGCCCCGTCTGCCCTCGGGCGGCACGGAGTGGGGCTGTGTGCTCATGCTCGGACTTGCCTGCTCGGCCTTCGGCTTTACCTTTCAGCCTGTTGCGCAGTCGCATATGGACAGCCAGCGAGCGGGACTCATGTGCGCACTCAATCCGGCGTTTGCCTCGGTACTCGGTGTCCTCATTCTGCACGAGTCGATGAACATCGAAGGCGTCCTCGGTGCAGCGCTCATCCTGTCAAGCTTATTTATTCCGCACTTTTTCTCCTCACACCTCATAGCAAACAGGCAGCATCACTGATGCTGCCTGTTTTTCATACTAAGACAAAATAAGCCGTCACGGTTGCAGTAGAAGTACAGTCTTTCGACCCCTGCAAGCTTAAACCTTGCAGCTGCGCCACCCTCGGGGTAGAGCTTTTTAAGCTGCAAGCCGTCGCATGACACGGCGGCGATGAACGAAATGTAGTGGCTTTTGGTCATGGGGTGGTCAATGCGCACGAAGTATTCGTCCTCGCAGCGCTCAACGCTGATGCGGTGCTTATCGTCCGGCACCTCCGGCTCGCACGGCGCAAGGGGTACACCGTGGCAGCTTACGACCGCCTCGCCCATGCTGTGGACAACATTGCCGCACACGGGACACACGCTGAACACCGAGCGCAGCATATTTGCCGACACATTTTCATTCAAAACGGGACTTCCCGCAAGCAGCTCCGTTATTGACACATCAAGCGCCCGGGCTATCGGCTCAAGCAGCGTGATGTCCGGGTAGCCACGGCCGGTCTCCCACTTCGACACCGTCTTAGCGCTTACGCTCAGAAGCTGTGCAAGCTCCTGCTGCGTGAGCTTTTTGTTTTGGCGCAGCCGCTTTATCGCCGCACCGGTCACATATTGATCCATATCGATCCCTCCATGCGCCGAGTATAGCACAGCAAGCTCCGTTAAGCCACCTACGCATCGCAGACAAAACAGGCAGCACCCATTGGTACTGCCTGTTTGTTTGGACGGGCTAATTTCCGCTCATGCTGCGTTGAAAGTCTAGGAAATACAGGCCAGTATTCCCGTCGGCTTCCGCCTTGCCTGAGCGAGAATTATCGCCGTCCGATTTAATGCGTTATTTCTCCTGACGGAGCTTGCGTATCTGAATTTTCTGCTGCCGCTCGGCTCTAAACTCCGGCAGCACCTTTTTGCGTGTCGGGTACTCGATGCTCTCGACATTCGTGCGCTTTCTGAGGTGAATTGCGTCGAACTTGCACCTTGTCGTGCAGACACCGCAGCCGAGGCACTTGTTCGGGTCAACGACCGAAGCTCCGCAGCCTAAGCAGCGTGCGGTCTCCTTTTTGAGTTGCTCCTCGGTGAAGGTCTGGCGGTTATCCTTGAAGCTTGCGACATCGACGGTGTGCGGCACTTGTCTGGGCGTGCTGTCGTAATCTGCCCTGATGCCGTCAAAGTCGAGGTTATCCTTGTCAAGCGAGCGGTATTCAAGACGATCTCTGCCGATGGTAAGGCTCTGTCCCTCCTGCACATAGCGGTGGATGGATATAGCGCCCTGCTTGCCGGCGGCTATCGCATCGATTGCAAATTTCGGGCCTGTGTATATATCACCGCCGACAAAAATGTCGGGCTGCTTAGTCTGATAGGTCATGCCGTCTGCCACGGCGTAGCCCTTGGCGTTTTTCTCGAGAGCGCCGATATCGAGCTTGCCCCAATCGGCGGTCTGGCCGATGGCGGCGATGACGGCATTGCACTTTACCGTGCCCTTGTCGCACACAAGCTCCGTGACCTTGCCATTTGCGCCCTTGAGCTCAACGGGCTTGTGTTCGAAGACAAACTTCACGCCCTCGGCCTTGGCATCAAGGACCTCGGCGGGGTCGGCGGGCATATCCTTTTCCTTTCTGCGGTAGACGACCGTGGTGTCGGCGCCGAGACGCACCGCCGTGCGGGCGACATCCATTGCAACATTGCCGCCGCCGATGACGACGACCTTTTTGCCGAGCTTGAGCTCCTGCCCGTCGTTGACGGCACGCAAAAAGTCGATGCCGCCGTAAACGCCCGAAAGCTCCTCACCCGGGATGCCTAACTTTGCCGAGCGCTGTGCGCCGATGCCGAGGTAGAATGCCTCAAAGCCCTGCTTGCGCAGTTCGTCTATGGTGACATCATTGCCGACCTCAACGCCGCACTTAAACTCAACGCCCAGCTCACGCAGGACATCGATCTCGGCATCGATGACATTTCTTTCGAGCCTGAATGCCGGAATGCCGTAGCGCAGCATGCCGCCGGGCTCGGCATTTTTGTCAAACACCGTGACCTTGTAGTCGTCGCAGGCAAGGTAGTATGCGCAGGATAGACCCGCCGGGCCTGCGCCGATGACGGCGATCTTCTTTCCAAAGTGGTGCAGCTTCTTGGGCACAAAACGGGTGGCACGGTCAAGCTCCCTGTCGGCGATGAACTTCTTGACCTCGTCGATGGCGACGGCCTTGTCGATGCTGCCTCTTGTACACTCGTCCTCGCAGCGACGGTTGCATATGCGGCCGCAGACGGCGGGGAAGGGGTTCTCTTTCTTTATAAGCTCGAGAGCATCCATGTACTTGCCCTGAGCTGCAAGCTTGATATAGCCCTGCACGGCGATGTGCGCCGGACAAGCCGTCTTGCAGGGAGCGGTGCCGGAGTCGGCGACATACTTTCTGTTCGTGCGGTGCTCGGGATTCCAGCGCTCGGGTGGCCAATCAAGGTCGTCCGGCAGATCCATCTGCTTATACTCGACGGGCGTTTTCGTGCACAGCTTCTGACCCATCTGAATGGCGTTGTTTGCGCACTTGTCGGTGCACTGACCGCAGGCAACGCACTTATCCTTGTCGATCTCGGCAACATAGTTGCTCTGCGAAAATGCCGGAGTATTGTAATACTGCGTAACGCCCAAGGCAAGGCAGCTTTCCGGCTGGCAGTTGCAGATGGCAAAGGTGTTGCCGGACTCTAATGTCGTTATCTGATGCACGCAGCCGACCTCCTCGACATGGCGCATCATCTCGTACGCTTCCTCCTTGGTGAGCTTTTTGCCCCTGCCGAGGCGGATGAACATATCGGCGCAATGTCCCATGAACAGGCAGAAGCTCTCGTCCGGATCGCCTGCGCCCTCGTTCATGAGCTTGCGCACACGGCGGCACTGGCAGGGCAGAGCGCACAGGTGGTCGGCGTTCAGCTCGATGTAGTGGCTGACCCTTTCGTTGTCTATCTGCTGCGCCTCTGCGGGAATGGCGGCCTCAACGGGGATGACACGCATAATGCCGGCTCCCATGGGCGTATTCATGGCGTGCTCTGTCTGACTGTCCGTTGCGTGCTGCTCAAATGCGTAGGCTATCTCGGGGTGGGCACGGCAAAACGGCTCGTTTAGAAGCAGAAACTCGAACACACCCGGGGTGTACAGCGGCTGAAGATATATCTCCAGGCCTATCTTCGGTACAAGCACCTGCACCAAAAGTCCGATCTCCGTAAGCTCCTGAAGCATCGTGCGTGCCTTGTCCTTGGGGATGCCTGCCCGCCTTGCGATGCCGCCCAGGAAATTCGGCTTCATAGCTCCCTTTATCGCCATGAGCAGCGCTATCTGCTCATCGGTGATCCATTTCTCAAACACCTTGTACTCGGCGCAGTCGGGCGTTATCTTATAATGCCCGTCGCCTATCTTTTCGCAGAGCTTTATAAGATTTTCTCTAACCTCCATCAAATGATCCCTCCTTATTATATTTGACCGACCGATGTATATACAAAATATACACACCTGTTGTATAAACTATATAATAAATCGTATTAAACCGCAAGGGCGATTAGCAGAAAAATTAACAATTTGTCCGTTGAATCAGAATTTATACGGGGTTAAACTTAATAAGGAAAATAGAAAACAGGAGGTGCTGTTATGGCAGTAAAACAGACCGCAGGCAGAGATCAGTTAGGCGACTTTGCCCCTGAATTTGCACGGCTCAAACGAGTGGCTC
>DQDL01000007.1:6674-6978 GCA_003533405.1 Clostridiales bacterium
CAGCCGGTAACGGACGAGGTATATTCGACTTTAAAGTAAAGGAGCAATTAACATGAAAGCATTAGTCGCATATTTTTCCGCAAGCGGTTCGACAGAGCGTGTAGCCAAGACGATAGCCGAGGTCACCGGCGGCGAGCTTTATAAGATAAAGCCCGAGACCGAGTATAAGCCGGCCGACCTCAACTGGAACGACCCCAAGAGCCGCAGCTCCGTCGAGATGAACGACGAAAAGAGCCGCCCCACCATCGCAGACAAGGTCGAGGACATGGCACGGTACGATACCGTGTTCGTCGGCTTCCCCATC
>DQDL01000007.1:7232-11757 GCA_003533405.1 Clostridiales bacterium
GTCGGCTTCCCCATCTGGTGGTATCAGGCGCCCCGCATAATCGAGACCTTCCTTGAGAGCTACGATTTTGCAGGCAAGACGGTTGTCCCCTTTGCCACCTCCGGCGGCAGCCCCCTCGGCAAGACCGAGAGCATTTTAAAGAAGCTCTGCCCGCCGGAAACCAAGTGGCTTCCCGGCAAACGCCTGAGCAGCAGAGAATCCGCCGCCTCGGTGCGCAAGTGGATAGCCTCGCTGGGGCTGTAAATTTAAAACGAAAAAGAGGAAGCAGTCAAACACTGCTTCCTCTTACTTTTTTGAAATAGTACACAAGTCCTGTTGCATCGGCCAAGAACCAGCCGACGGGGACTGACCACCAGATGCCCACAACGCCGATGGCGGGGATGGCCGACAGCAGGTACGCAAGCGCAACACGGGTGCCAAGCGACACGACCGTGAGCACCACGCTGAAGCCCGGCCTGCCCAGCGCACGGTACAGCCCGTACAGCAGAAACAGACAGCCGATGCCGCAGTAAAATGCACCCTCGATGCGCAGGTAGCGCACGCCCTCGGCGATTATCGCCGTCTCGTTTTCGCCCACGAACACCGCCATGAGGGGGTCTGCAAAGACAAATATCAGCGCCGACACTATGATGCAGAACACCATCGCCACGCACACGGCACTCTTGAGCCCCAAGCGGATGCGCTCGGCGTTTTTTGCTCCGTAGTTCTGCGCAATGAAGGTCGAAAATGCGTTGCCGAAGTCCTGCACGGGCATGTAGGCAAAGGCATCTATCTTCACGGCGGCGGCAAAGGCCGCCATCGTCACCGTGCCGAAGCTGTTGACAAGACCCTGCACCATGAGTATGCCGAGATTCATCACAGACTGCTGCACGCAGGTCAGAAGCGAGAACGAGCACACCTCGCCGATGCGCTTTTTCCGCAGGCAGCGCACATTTACGACCGCCCGCAGCGGCGCACATTTTGCGAGCGCAAACGCCGCAATGCCGATGCCCGACAGGTACTGCGAAATGACGGTCGCCTCCGCAGCGCCCGCAACGCCACGCCCGAGCGTGATGACGAACAAAAGGTCAAGCCCGATGTTCAGCACCGCCGAGCCTGCCAAAAACACCAGCGGCACAACGGAGTTGCCCACCGCACGCAGGTACGATGCAAAGTAGTTATATAAAAATGTGGCCGGAATGCCCCAAAAGATGACGAAAAGGTACGAGCGCATGTCGCCCCATGCCTCCGCCGGAACACGCAGGAAGCTGCGCAGAGCGTCAAGGCAGGCAAACGATACGGCGGTCAGCACGACGGACGCCGCCGCAATGAACACGAACGATGCGCACACGCTCTCCCGCAGTGCAGTCTCGTTCCGCTGCCCGAAGCGCATGGAAAACAGCGCCCCGCTGCCCATGCACATGCCCAGCAGTATCGAGGTCAGAAATGTCATCAGGCTGAACGATGTGCCGACGGCGGCAAGGGCGTTTTGCCCTAAAAAGCGGCCGACTATAAGCGTGTCGGCAATGTTATAGCACTGCTGCAACAGATTGCCGACAATCATCGGCAGCGCAAACAGCAGCATGGAGCTTGTGACCGGCCCTTTGGTCAGATCCCGATCCATCGGATTCACCTCACAAAACGGCATCATTATATAAAAATTTCTCGGGCAAATCAACAAGCAGTTTACAAGCGCCCGGGACAGTGCTATTCTACCGCTATGAAAGGACGGATGTCATGATGAAAATTGCGCTTTGCCAGATGTCAAACTCGGGCTCCGTTTCCGAAAACCTCAAAAAGAGCATAAATGCCATCGAGCGGGCGGCCGCCGACGGTGCGCAGCTTATCCTGTTTCCCGAGGTGCAGCTGACGGAGTTTTTCCCGCAGTACCCGGGTCAGGATGTGACGCATTACAGGATAGAGCGTGATTCGCCGGTAATCAAGGCGTTTTGCGATGCCGCAAGGGATAATCACATCATGGCCGTGCCCAATGTGTACCTGTGCGAAAACGGCAAGCCCTATGATGCCAGCCTTCTCATAGGCTCGGACGGGGATATCCTCGGCGTGCAGAAGATGGTGCATATCGCACAGGCGGACAAGTTTTTCGAGCAGGATTACTACACCCCCGCCGACGACGGCTTCAAGGTGTTTGACACGGAGCTTGGCAGGATCGGCATCGTCGTGTGCTTTGACCGCCATTATCCCGAGAGCGTGCGCACCGAGGCACTCATGGGTGCGGATATCATTCTCATACCCACCGTCAATACCAAGGCCGAGCCCTCGGAGATGTTCGAGTGGGAGCTCAAGGTGCAGGCATTCCACAGCAGCGTGTTCATCGCTATGTGCAACCGTGTCGGTACGGAGGGCGAGATGGACTTTTCCGGCGAATCCGTCGTCGTCGACCCGAACGGCGACACCGTCATCAAAGCCGACGATACCGAGCAGCTCGTCTACGCCGACCTCGACCTGCCGCAGGCAGCCATAGTGCGCAGCCGCCGCCCCTACACCACCCTGCGCCGCCCCGAGCTGTATAAGTAAAGCCAAAAGACGAGGGAAGCTCCCTCGTCTTTTAAAATTCAATGACATGTGGCTGAACGCCACGCAGTCGGCACTCAGACTTTGAGTGCGTATCCACTCCGGCGAGCGCTCAAACGCCGCCTTGCCGTCGGCGATACCCGAGGTGATGAGCTCCTCCCACGAGCGCTTGGCGTAGCCGCCGTCGGCAAACATCAGGACAAATTTGCCACCGCCGTTTGTTATCTTCAGTACGCAATGACCCTTCGAGTGCCCGGGGGTGTTCACCGTCACGAGGCTTCCGTCGCCGAACACATCGTAGGACCTGCCCGCCGGACCGTCCGAGCCGTTCCGGTCAAAGCTCTGAATTTTCGTGCCCGCCCACCAATCGGCGTTGTAGCGTATGCGGTTGACGAGCGTGCCGTTTTGCGCAAATTTGAGCTCGTCGTTTGATACAAGGATTTGCTTTGCCGCTGCCACATCCCGCAGCCCGTTTGCGTGGTCGCAGTCGAGGTGCGATAAAAGCACGAGGTCAAGTTCGCTCGAGCTGATGCCTTTTGTCGCCAGCTGCTCGCTTACGGCAGCACCGCTTTCGACAACGCCCTGATTGGTCATGTACAGCGGCAGCGAGCCGAGCGAGCGTATCTGCGCCTTACGGTCAAGCACGCCCATCGGACTCATCTGCCGTGACCAGCCGCAGTCGAACAGCACCCTGCCGTGTGCGCACACGATGAGGTACGCCGACACCGGCAGTCACAGCCGCTCCGAGCTCTTGGCAAATACGCCCGAGGCCTTGATAAATCCGCAATCCTCGCCGCCGAACGGCATACTCGTCAAGCGCCCACTCCTCGTCGCCGACGACTTTGTCCTCATCGGCTTCAAAGCCCCAGAGTGGGAAGGTAGACTGAATGGGGGAATAAGCGGTTAAAGAGGGAGGTTGCCGTTTCGGCCTGCTATACAACAGCGCATAGAAAAGGGGAGTTTATATAGCATGGAAGAGCGGTAGCGCCTGCACAGTCCAAGGCGGGGAGTGAAGTCGTTCGCTGCCGCTCACGGTGAAGAGTGAAGTTTGGCGCTTTGCGCCAAGTGAAGCAAAGCAGATCCGCCCATGCCCACAGGCAATTCACTCGCCGTAAGGCGAACTTCACGCACGAAGTGCACTTAACTGATCCCGCAGGGATCTGCTTAGTTAAAAAGGCATCTGCACAAGCAGATGCCTTTTTTGGCGGATAGGGTGGGATTCGAACCCACGAGCCGCTTGCGCGACTACCTGATTTCGAGTCTTGTTCGCACTTGGTACTTTCGTGTCTGCTGTGGTCGGTGGCGGCAGTTTTGGAAACGGCGAAAGCCCTTGTGCTGCAACGGATTTCGGACGCACCGACCGGTATTGACCAGCTCCATATCAGAAAAAAACAGAGTTCAAATTGAAATGAGAAATGCCCCAAAACGATCGATTTTTTTGCGCGCTGGCAAGAAAACACGCAAGAAGAAAACCCTTGTCCGGTATGGCATTGCGGACAGCCCCCCGGATTAAATGCAAGAAAAACCGGCTCAAAACAGATTATACGGAGCACCCTTTCGGACCGAAACACAGAAAGGAGTCTTCGTTATGAAATACGACGCCAAGGAATTCAAAAAATACCCGGAGATTATGAACAAAGAGCAGATGCGGATTGCCTGCCACATCAGCAAGCAGACGGCGCTCTATCTTCTCCAATTCAACCTAATCCCTCACACCTGCACCGGTAAGAAAACCCGCTGCTACGCCATCAAAAAGAGTGATGTGATCGCTTTTATGAACGACCGTGAGGTCAACCCGGAAAAATACATAGCGCCGAAGAACTGGTACAAATACGGAAGCGAAATGGTTCGGCCCTATAAAATCCGCATCCATCCGCCGTGCGCCAAAGACGAGAAGAAGCTCCGGTGCTACTATGAGAGCAAGCTGGCCGTGCTGCCGGATGTGATGGATGTGGCCGCCGCCGTGGACTTCACAGGCTATAACCGCCGCACCGTCTGCCAATGGATTCGC
>DQDL01000055.1:0-5999 GCA_003533405.1 Clostridiales bacterium
AGCACCAAGAAAAAGCCTGTCGCAAAAGCGGCAGGCTTTTTCAAGTAATAAGTAATAGTGAAAAGTGCAGAGGTGGAGAACTCCGGACACATGCCATCGTCGGCGGTTGCCGTGTAAGCGGCGAGCCGACGGGCGAAATTAAATCCCTCGGCTTTTCCGCCCAAGGGGCGGCTAAAAGCCGGAGTTCGAATCTCCGCTGGAGCACCAAGAAAAAGCCTGTCGCACAAGAACTGTCCGATGTTTTTTCTTTATTTAATGGTGAGCAGCAGCTCGCCGGCCTTGACACTCTGGCCCTCCTTGACAAACATTTCGTCGACCGTGCCGTCCATGCGGGCAACGATGCTGGTCTCCATCTTCATTGCCTCGATGACGACGAGCACGTCGTTCTGCTTTACCGCATCGCCGGGCTTGACTGCGACCTTGCAGACCATGCCGGGGATGGATGCGCCGGTCTGGCTCTTGTCGTTGGGGTCTGCCATGACGGTCTTGACGACGCTGTCGGCAGCCTTCGGGTCGGGCACTGCGACCTCACGGCGCATGCCGTTGAGCTCGAACTGCACATTGCGGGTGCCATCGGCGTTCAGATCGCCCAGACCGAGGTACTTGATAATGAGGGTCTTGCCGTCCTCGATGTTTATCTGGTTGGTCTCGCCGACCGCCATGCCGTTGAAGAACACATGACTGCCCATGCGCATGATGTAGCCGTACTCCTTGCGGTGGCGGATAAACTCCTCGTACACCTTGGGGTACATGGCGTAGGAGATGAGGGAACGGGGGTACTCGTAGCCGGGATAGAAGCTTGCAACTTCCTTGCGCAGCTTATCAAAATCGACCGGCTCGAGCAGGTCGCCGGGGCGACCCTCGATGGGCTTTTCGCCCTTTAAAACTACCCTTTGCAGATCCTCGGGGAAGCCGCATGGGGGCTGACCCATCATGCCCTTGAAGTAGCTTACAACAGAATCGGGGAATGCAAGAGATTCGCCGCGCTCCACGATGTTCTCGGGGGTCAGGTCGTTCTGCACCATGAATATCGCAAGGTCGCCGACCATCTTGGACGAGGGCGTTACCTTGATGATATCGCCGAGCATGAGGTTGACGGTGCGGTACATTTCCTTGACCTCGCCGAAGCGGTTGCCGAGACCGATAGACTCGACCTGCGGCTGGAGGTTGGTGTACTGGCCGCCGGGGATCTCGTAGCGGTAGATATCGGTGACGGGGATCTTGAGACCCTTGTCGAACTTCTCGTAGCGCAGGCGGACATCGCCCCAGTAATCGCACAGCTCCTGCAGGCGCTGCGGGTCGAAGCCCGGGTCACGCTCCTGCCCATGCAGAGCCTCGTTGAGAGCGTTCATGCTCGGCTGGCTTGTGAGGTTTGCCATGGAGCCGATCGCAGTATCGACGATATCGCAGCCGGCCTCGGAGGCAAGCAGCAGCGTTGCCAGCTGGTTGCCGGTGGTGTTGTGCGTATGCAGGTTTATCGGCAGGCCGACCTCCTGCTTGAGGGTGGAGATGAGCTTCTTGGCGGCATAGGGCTTGAGAAGGCCGGACATATCCTTGATGGTCAGGATATGAGCACCACGCTTTTCGAGCTCCTTTGCGAAATTGACATAGTACTCAAGCGTGTAGCGGTCACGGGTCGGGTCGAGGATATCGCCGGTGTAGCACACGGTGCCCTCGAGCAGCTTGCCCTGCTTTAGGACCTCGTCCATTGCGACCTCCATGTTCGGCAGCCAGTTTAGCGAGTCGAACACACGGAACACATCAATGCCCTCACGGGCGGCCTCGGCGATGAAGGCCCGTACTAAGTTATCTGGATAGCTTGCGTAGCCGACAAGGTTAGAGCCACGCAGCAGCATCTGGAACGGGATGTTCGGGATGAGCTCACGCATCATGCACAGGCGCTCCCACGGCGACTCGTGCAGGAAGCGGTAGCAGGTGTCGAAGGTCGCACCGCCCCACATCTCAAGCGAGAAGCAGTCGGAAAGGATATCGGCAGTGCCCTCTGCGCCCTTGAGGATATCACGGCTGCGCATACGGGTCGACAGCAGCGACTGGTGAGCGTCACGCATGGTGGTGTCGGTTATGAGCAGCTTCTTCTCGTTGAGGATATGCTGCTTTACGGCCTCGGGACCTTTGGTATCGAGCAGGTGCTTTAAGCCGTCCTCGGCGGTGATGACACGCTTTGCCTTGGGGAACCTCGGCGTATCGTACTGATGACGCTCGGTCTCGGGGTCGGCGACCTGAATATTCGCAATGTACTTGAGCACACGGGTGGCACGGTCCTTGCCCTCGGAGAACTCGAACAGCTCGGGGGTTTCGTCGATGAACTTGGTGTGGCACTTTCCGGCGATGAAGGTCGGGTGGTTGAGAATATTGGTGACAAACGGAATGTTCGTCTTGACGCCACGGACATGCTCCTCGTTTATCGCACGGGTGGCCTTGCGGCAGACTGCGGGGAAGGTGCAGTCCCAGCTCGTGACCTTGACCAGCAGCGAGTCGTAGTACGGCGATATAGTCGAGCCCGTGGCGACATTGCCGCCGTCAAGACGCACGCCGAAGCCGCCGCCGGAGCGATAGGCTGCAAGCTTGCCGTTATCGGGCGCAAAATTGTTTGCCGGATCCTCGGTGGTGACACGGCACTGGATGGCGTAGCCGTTTATCTTGAGGTCGTCCTGACTGCCGAGACCTATCTCGGGATGGCTTATCGGAGCGCCCTCGGCGATGAGTATCTGCGCACGCACGAGGTCGACATTGGTGACCATCTCGGTGACGGTGTGCTCGACCTGAATGCGGGGGTTCATTTCTATAAAGTAGTGGTTGCCGTCACGGTCAACAAGGAACTCGACCGTACCGGCGTTTACATAGCCGACCGCTTCTGCGATCTTGACGGCATCACGGTGCAGTCTGTCTCTTACCTCCTCGGGCACGCTCCATGCCGGAGCAAACTCGACGACCTTCTGATAGCGGCGCTGGAGTGAGCAGTCACGCTCGCCGAGATGGCGCACATTGCCGTACTTGTCGGCGAGGATCTGCACCTCGATGTGCTTAGGCTCGACAAGGTACTTCTCGATGAAGATATCGTCGTTGCCGAACGCCTTCTTGGCCTCGCTCTTGACAAGCTCAAATGCAGGGATGACCTCCTCGGGCGCATTGCACAGGCGCATGCCGCGGCCGCCGCCGCCTGCGGCTGCCTTGAGGATGACGGGGAAGCCGAAGCTTATCGCCTTTTCCAGTGCCTCCTCGCCGCTATTGAGCGGCTCCTTGCAGCCCGGGACTACCGGCACGCCGCAATCGATAGCGATCTGCTTTGCCGACAGCTTGTCGCCCATCTTGCCGAGCACATCGCTGGGAGGCCCTATGAAGGTGATGCCGTTTTCCTCGCAGGCTCTTGCAAAGTCGGCATTTTCCGACAAGAAGCCGTAGCCCGGGTGGATAGCGTCGACATTACGGCGCTTTGCAAGGTCGATGATGTCGGGGATGTCGAGGTACACGCCGAGAGGGCTCTTGTTCTCGCCGACAAGATACGCCTCGTCGGCCTTGGTGCGGAACAGGCTCAGTGCGTCTTCCTTGGAGTACATTGCGACTGTGTGCAGATCCAAGTCATAGCACGCTCTGAAAATTCTGACGGCTATCTCGCCACGGTTGGCCGCCAGCACCTTGTTGAATTTGATCTCAGCCATTTCTTTGTCCTTTCCTTTTGATTTATGTCAGTTTATAAAACGCAAATTTCTTAAATTAGTATATCATTTGATTATATTAAGTGCAACATATAAAATTCACAGACATTATGCATTAAAATTTTAACACAAATCAAGTTCACGCAAAAAGCATCATTTTTTGCGTATTGTGCCGTTTTTTTGCTGAAAATAAGTAAAGATTTTCGAAAAAGCCGCAAAATAGTTCTGAATTTTTAACTATGATAAAATTTTAATTTGCTTTTTTATGTCTCCGGTTTATGCTATAATTCGATCAATTACTGAATTATGGGGGAGTAAGTTGGCGGTCGGCTACCGTTAACTTAAATTAACTATGGCAAACATAAAAGAAGTAACGGATTTTTCAGACCCGGAGCTTGATATCTACGCTCGCCTCACCGAGGTGCAGCTATTAAATCGCCGTGAGCCGGACAAGGGCATTTTCATTGCCGAGAGCCCCAAGGTCATCGAGCGTGCGCTAAATGCCGGCTGCGTGCCGATATCGTTCCTCATGGAGACACGGCATGTGGAAAATCAGGCAAAAGGCCTCATTGCCCGCTGCGGCGATATTACGGTTTTCACCGCCGAGCTTGATGTCCTGACGCAGCTCACGGGCTTTAAGCTCACCCGTGGGATGCTCTGCGCCATGTACCGCCCGAAGCTTCCGAGCGTTGCGGATATCTGCAAAAATGCACGGCGTGTTGCGGTGCTTGAGGATGTCATGAACCCCACGAATGTGGGTGCTATCTTCCGCTCGGCGGCAGCGCTCGGCATCGATGCGGTCGTGCTCACGAGCGCAAGCAGCGACCCGCTGTACCGCCGCTCGATAAGGGTCAGCATGGGCACGGTGTTTCAGGTGCCGTGGACCTATCTCGGCGAGGGCGGCATCAGTGAGCTGCGCAGGCTCGGCTTTAAGACGGCCGCAATGGCGCTTAAATCAGACTCCCTGCCAATTTACGACCCCCGCCTTGCAAAGATAGACAAGCTTGCCATCGTGCTCGGCACGGAGGGCGACGGCTTAGCGGCAGGCACCATCGCCGACTGCGACTACACGGTGCTCATCCCAATGTCGCACGGGGTGGACTCGCTGAATGTCGCCGCAGCGAGCGCCGTCGCATTTTATCAGCTTGCCGCACTTGACGGAACGGACGGTGCAAAGGTATAATCATATCAATGCTATTATTTATGGAGAAGAAAACATGAATATTAATGTCATAAAGTTTTTTGAAAAGTACGATGCAGACCCCGAGCTTCAAAAGCGTGTTGCCGACGCCGTGAACGCCTACCCCGGCAGCCTTGAGCTCAGGGAGGCGCTTGTCGAGGCCTGCCTGCTGCCGTTTGCCGAGGAGCTCGGTCTGCCGTTTACCGTGGTCGACCTCAAGGTCTACGAGGCCACGAAGCGCCACGCAAAGCACAAGGATGTCGAGCTCACCGAGGAAGATCTTCTCGCCGAGGACGACGACGAGGACTACTGGCTCGAAGGCAAGGGCTGGACAAACGACGAATCGGCGTTCTGCACAGGCCAGCATTAAACCAAATCCCGGAGAACCGGGATTTTTTTGAGGGTAAATAAGTGAAAGTACAAAGAAATTTTCCGAAGTTCATCATCACCGCCAAGGGCACCCGCTGGGTCGAACAGGGTCACCCGTGGATATACGAAGCGGAGATTGTCCGCTCCGAGGGCGACTTTGAAAACGGCTGCCTTGTCGATGCCGTCAGCGAAAAGGGCAAGTACCTCGGCACGGGCTTTCTGAGCCTTAACAGCAAGATCCGCATCCGCCTCATCTCCCGCAACGCAAACGACAAATTCGACGAAGCGTTCTGGCGCAGGCGCATAGGCTACGCTTGGGATTACCGCAAGACCGTCATGGCAGGCGACCTCAACTGCTGCCGTGTCATTTTCGGCGAGGCCGACGGTTTCCCGGGCCTGACGGTCGATAAGTTTGCCGACATTCTGGTGACGCAGACGCTCTCGGTCGGCATGGAGAAGCTAAAGCCCGTGCTGTTCCCGCTCATCGCCGAAATTCTGCGTGCCGACGGGCATGAGATAAGCGGCATTTTCGAGCGCAACGATGTGAAGATCCGTGAGCTTGAGGGGCTCGAGCAGGGCAAGGGCTGGTTCGGCGATGCGCACCCCGACAGCTGCGTGACCGAGATCTGCGAAAACGGCGTGTACTACAGCGTCGATGTCGAAAACGGGCAGAAAACCGGCTTCTTCCTCGACCAAAAATATAACCGTCTCGCCGTTGCCCGCCTTGCAAAGGGCAAGAGGGTGCTCGACTGCTTCACGCACACGGGCTCGTT
>DQDL01000055.1:6219-6571 GCA_003533405.1 Clostridiales bacterium
CTGCTTCACGCACACGGGCTCGTTTGCGTTAAACGCCGCAATGGGCGGCGCCGAGCATGTGACGGCCGTGGATGTGTCCGAAAGCGCCATTGAGATGGCACGCAAAAACGCCGAGCGCAACGGGCTGGCAGAGCGCATGGATTTTATCGCAGCCAATGTGTTTGACCTGCTGCCCGAGCTTGAGGCCAAGGGCAAAAAGCCCTTTGACTTTATAATCCTCGACCCTCCCGCGTTCACGAAGTCACGCAAGACCGTGCACAGCGCCGAGCGTGGGTATAAGGAGATAAACCTGCGTGCGCTGCGCCTGCTGCCGAGGGGCGGATATTTTGCCACCGCCTCGTGCAGCCACTTC
>DQDL01000072.1:0-1321 GCA_003533405.1 Clostridiales bacterium
GTCGGCACGCTCATCATGACCGTGTTCGGAAGCCTGTTCAACGCCGTGTACCTGCTGCCGACCTTCGCCGACCTCTACGGCATGCCGCTTGATGCCATCATCGCAATGGGCACGGAGGTTAACTCCGCCATAAACAGCGTCTCGACCCTCGTTTTGTTCGCAGTCGTGCCGTTTAACCTCATAAAGGGCACTATCGTCACGCTGCTCACGATGCTTCTTTACAAGCGCATCTCGCCGCTGCTTCACAAGGGCGATGAGAAGCTTCAGGAACGCAACGCTAAGAAAAAAGCCTGATCTTCGTGACCTTGCCGAGCCGTTTGATGCTCAGGGCAAAGTTCAGACACTCGTTAAAATAAATGATGCAGATATATCCCTTGAGGGCGAATACCGGCAGCACCTGCCACACGAGCAGAACGCCCAGCAGCGCATCAAGGAGGTTTATCCCCATGCACCAAAGCTGCTGACCCAGACCCTTCAGGCAGCCGTCGGCGACCATGTCCGTGTACATTATCGGGATAAGCGGCGCAAGCAGCCGCAGGTAGTCGCCTGCCTCGGGTGAGGAGTATATCCGCACGCCGAGCTTGTCGGCAAAGATAAATAACACAAGGGCAACGGCTGACGAATAGCCGAGGCCCTTTTTTATAAGCGAGCTCACGGTCTTGGAGATATCGCCCTCGTTTCCCCGTACCTGCGCCTCGGTGAGCTCGGGGATTATAAGCTCCGCCAGCGCCATGAGGATGCAGGCAGGGAAGGACAAAATAGGCAGCACCATACCCTGTATGACACCGTAGCCGGAAAGCGCCCTGTCCGCCGAAAAGCCTGCGGCTTTAAGCCCACGGGGGACTAATAGGTGCTCTAATGTTGACAGCGCCGAGCGGGCGTAGGCCGAGACCGCCAGCGGCAGTGCGACCTTTAGCATCCGTGAGGTGAGTTTGAGCTTCTGCGCCGAGTAATCTCTCACCGAGTGGCGGTCTGTCAGATAAAACAGCAGCATGCAGACAAAGGATATCGCATCGCCGCAGACATTGCCGAGCATCACGGCAGCGCAGTTTTTCTCGATATCGCCCGCCGGCGAGTGCGTCAGGAAAAACGCCACAAAGCCGATGGTTATAAGCTGCTCGCCGAGGTGCACCACCGTCGGCTTCCACACTCTGCCGCAGGCGGTAAAGTAGCCGGACATGACCGATGACAGCGACATAAACGGCATGGAAAAGGCGACGAGCTTTAGAGACCTCACCGTTCTTGCATCGCCTATCCACAAAAAGCCGATGGGTTCGGCAAAGCTCCACAGCACCGTTAGGGCACTCAGCCCGAAAAACAG
>DQDL01000072.1:1492-3165 GCA_003533405.1 Clostridiales bacterium
CTGTAGGCAAAGCACCTGCGCATTGCGGCGGCAACGCTCCAGCTGCGCTCGTGCCCCAGCTCCTCGGAGACCAATCTTGTGGCTGCAAAGCGGATGCCCGAAACGGCAAAGGTCGTGCACAAAAAAGCCACCGACAGCACCAACTGGTACAGCCCGATGCCCGCAGAGCCGATGCGGGCTGCCAGCCAAACTTGGAATGCCATGGAAATGGCGCTCATCGCAAGCGAGGACCCCGTGAGCAGGGCGGTATTCATGATTAAACGCTTTCTGTTGACCATACAGAAAGATATGCACAAAAATATTTGTACATGCGTTGAATTTTTGTTAACTTTAGTGTATAATGTTACTACATTAACAAAATAGGGGGCATGGCATATGATAATTACCATCGGCAGACAGCATGGATCCAGCGGCAGAGAGATCGCAAGACTTCTCGCCGAAAAGCTCAACTACAAGTGCTACGACAAGGAGATCGTGGACGAAGCGGCAAACCACTCCGACTTCAGCAGAGACCTCATTGATGCCTTTGATGAAAAGCGCATGTCTGCATTTATCCTCCACGCAGGCGGCTACGGCCTGAACGAAAACTTCCGCCTTAATATGCAGGTCATATCGGCGCAATTTGAGGCCATGCGCAATATCGCCGACAAGGGCAACTGCATTTTCGTCGGCCGCTGCGCAGACTATATCCTGCGTGACCATGACGATCTTGTCAGCGTGTTCATCCTCGGCGACATGGACGAGCGCCTCAAGTGCCTTGAGCGCCGTCAAGGACTTGATGAGGCCGAGGCAAGGAAGAAGATAAAGGAAGTCGACAAGGATCGTTCAAGCTTCTACAGATATTACAGCGACCAGACATGGGGCGATGCGCAGAACTACGATATGTGCATCAACAGCTCCAAGCTCGGCGTTGAGGGCACAGTGCAGGTCATCCTTGACTACATAAAGGTAAGAGGACTTAAATAAAAAACGACACAAAACCTAACGAAAATCCGCCGCAGAGTTAAATCTCTGCGGCGGTGTTTTTCATTTGTCCGGCCATGGCACGGGGGTCTGACCCTTGTCGACTATGAGATACGCCTTGTCGGCAAGCTTCGCAAGCGGAGTGTCGGTAAGCGAGTCGGAGTAGAAGTTCTCGACCACGGTATCCTCGGGAAACTCCTTATAAAACCTGCGCACCTTTTCATCGCCGTGGCAGTTGAGCCCGTCTATCTTTGCCGTGTGCTTATCCATGTTAGTTGCGATGAGCCTGATGCCGAGCCTATCGGTCATGGGCTTGACCACAAATTCCGGCGAAGCAGAGATAACGAGGTCGTCCGGCCTTTGCTGCTTGAGATACCATGGGCATATCCACGATTCGTGCTCGTTCCAGTAGGTCTCAAGCTCTGCATCAATGTCCGGCAGATAGCGGATAAAGCGCATTGCACCCTCCTTGAGCTGCTCTTTGGACATGATCTTAAGCAGATACAAAATCCCGTGCCACAGCGCCACCGGCAGGCAGCGCAGGAAAATGAGCGGATGGCGCTTCATTTCCCATTTAACAAAAGTCACCGATGAGTCGGGGTAAAATATCGTTTTATCAAAATCGTAAACATTCATTCTTCGTCGATCCTAAGAGTTCTTGTAGCGTTGAGCACGGCCAGTATCAGCACGCCCACATCGGCGAACACCGC
>DQDL01000089.1:0-10194 GCA_003533405.1 Clostridiales bacterium
AAGATGAGACAGCTGCTTGACATTTTCATAGCGTCGTTTAAAGTCGGCCTCATGACCTTCGGCGGCGGCTATGCCATGCTGCCGATACTCCAGCGCGAGGTCGTCGAGACACGCAGATGGGTCACAGAGGAAGAGGTACTCGACTACTATGCCATCGGCCAGTGCCTGCCCGGTGTCATCATGGTAAACACCATGATATTCATAGGCCAAAAGCGTAGAGGCACGCTCGGCGGCATCGTCGCCGCACTCGGCACGGTTTGTCCGGCACTTATCATCATCACGATAATTGCAGCTGTTTTAAACGGCTTTGCCGAAGCACCGGTCGTCAAAAGCGCCTTTGCGGGCATCCGTGTCTGCGTCTGCGTATTGATATTCAACGCCGTTATGAAGCTGTGGAAAAGCTCCGTCATCGACTGGAAGTGCTTTGTTATCTTCCTGCTCGTTGCCCTCGGTTCGCTGTTTACGGACATAACGCCCGTTTTGTTTGTCGTCGTGTCGGCAGTTGTCGGCATTGCGATAAGCTGCTTGGGGGTGAAGAATAAATGACTGTTCTTCGCCTTTGGTGGGAGTTTTTTAAGATAGGCATGTTCTCCGTCGGCGGCGGCATGGCAACGCTCCCGTTTTTGTACGATATGTCGGACAGAACCGGCTGGTTCACCTACGACATGATCGCCGACATGCTCGCCGTGTCCGAGTCCACGCCCGGCCCTATCGGCATAAACATGGCGACCTACACCGGCTATGTGACGGCGGGCATCCCGGGCTCTATCGCCGCAACCCTCGGCGTTATCACCCCGGGAATTATCATTGTCTTGCTCATCGTTGCAGTGCTTGACCGCTTTAGGAAAAACAAGTATGTCGAAGCGGCGTTCTACGGTCTGCGCCCGGCATCGACCGGCCTTATCGCCGCAGCGGGCGTGCTTGTAGTTCAAATTGCGCTTTTGAATGTCGAACTTTATAAGCAAAGCGGCAATTTGCTCGATGTTTTCAACATCAAAGCAATAATTTTAGTTGCGGTGTTACTGGTGCTTACAAGGTGGTTCAAGCCTACGAAAAACCTGCATCCGATAATATTCATAGTCGCCTCAGCCGTTGTCGGCATACTGATTTTTTAAAACAAAACAGCTGCTCCCAGCAGTGCAAGTGCGCTGCCCATAAGAGCAATAACAAACCGTCCGATGATATATCGGGCGGTTTTTATATCCGTGCCGCCGATGACTGAAAGCGTCTGAAAATGCACGGAAACGCCGCCCCAGCCGAGGATAAATGCCGCAAGAGCGAGGTTAATGGGGTTTGCGCTAAGGCCGCTCATTGCGCCGATGCCGTTGCCAAGCTCCAATATTCCGCAAAACAGCGCATTGCTCCACAATAGCTCCATGCCGAATACGGCAGACAGAATTTTGGCTGCCGCCGCAAAGCCTCCTGTCTTTTCGAGTATTCCCGCCAGAACCGAGAACGCAACGATAAAGCCGCATATAGACAAGCATGCGGTGACCGAAGCCTTTACGGCGTCTGTAAACGCTGCCGCAAAGCTCGCCGAGCTGCGCACCGTTTGCGGCTCTGCGGATTTTTCAGCACCGTTCGGTGCAAACATGATACCGCCCAATACGGCGGCAAGAATATGTACGGCGTAGAGGAATAAGCCTATCACTGATGACTTGAAAACCCCGACACCTGCAGCGCCGATGATAAACGAAGGGCCGGAGTTGTTGCAGAAAATAAGCAGCCGCTCGGCCTCTTTTTTTGAAATGCTGCCATTTTGCCTAAGCGATGCAATGTATGCAGCCCCCATGGGATATCCCGCCGTAACGCCGATGATAAACGCTGTGCCGCCGCTGCCGGAGACATTGAAAAGCCTGCGGCTTATAGGCGCAAAAGCTTTCCCCAGCCACTGTGCAAGCCCCAGCTCGCTTATGAGCTTTGTCGCCACGAAAAACGGAAACAGCGAGGGGATAATAAGACTTGCGCACAATTTAAGTCCATCCAGAGCCGAAGCCGCTGCCGTATCGGGAAAGGCTATAAGCACTGCAAAAAGTATAAGCGCACAGGTTATGGATACAAATTTTTTCACAGCCGTCAACTCCTTGTCCATGTATTAAGCTATGAGACAAAACATAGGTTTATACAGCGGGAGGTGGTGTGCCCATGGGCGGTTTAAAGGATAAGGCGGAGCTTTTGGCAGACAGATTAGAGCTGCCGCCTGATGCCCTCGCGGGAGCGGTGAAGCTTACCGTTAACGGCAGACGCAGGGTGCTCATAGAAAACCACTGCGGGATAATCACATACGAGGACACGGTCATTGCCGTCGACTGCGGCGGCATGAAAGCCGTCATAAGGGGCGATGAGCTGACCCTTGGCGCAATGGATAAGCAGGATATGCTTATAACGGGAAGAATACTGTCGATCGAGTTTGAGTAGGTGACGGATGGAAAAGCTATATGATCTTGCCCGTGGAACGGTGAGACTTGAAATATCGGGAGCTGAGCCCGAACAAATTTTAAACTTCTGCGCCCAAAACGGTGTGGAGTTTTGGGATACGAGTCCGAAAGCGGATTTTAGCGTACAGATAACGATACACGCCGCAGATTACCCGCTTGTGCAATCGCAAAACGGCAAAAACGGCATTGAGCTGCGGCTCATTGCCGCAAAGGGCGGCAAAAACATAACCGCCTCAATGAAAAGACGGCTTGTCCTGTGCATTGGCATCGGGGTCTGCATCGTGCTGCTTGCCGTATCCTCGCTTTTTGTCTGGCGCATCGATATAAGCGGCAACGATACGATAAGTGACGGCGTTATCCTGCGTGCGCTATCCGAGTGCGGCGTGGATAACGGCGCATTTTGGCCTGCGCTTTCCTCGGACGAGGTTCGCAGCGATATGCTCATGAAGCTTCCGGACATTGCGTGGCTGAGCTTGAATGTCCACAACTCATGCGCCGAGGTCGTTATCCACGAGCGCATTGCAAAGCCGGATATCGTGAACGAAGCCGAATACGCCGATGTAAAAGCCGCAAAATCCGGCTATATAACGAAGCTCTCCGTCTTGGAGGGCAAGGCACTCGTTTCGGTCGGCGACACCGTGTCAAAGGGTGATACGCTCATTTCCGGCACAATGGACAGCGAGACGGCCGACGAGCGTCAGGTACACGCAATGGGCAACGTGCAGGCACGCACATGGTATGAAATAAACGCCCAAACGCCAATGTACGAGAGTGTGAAAACAGAAAAAGGGCACAGCAAAACGAGTTTATCGCTTGTATTCGGCAAAAATCTCATAAAATTTTCAACTGACAGTAGAAATAACAGCGCAAGCTGTGCTAAAATAAATAAATTAAGGTACGCAGCATTAGGCAAGACTTTTACGCTGCCTGTGGGAATAATAAAGCAGGAGACTACGGAGTTTACGCTCCAAAAGCAGAGAATAGACGAAAACGCAGCCACGCAGAGGCTCAAGCAGAACCTTTTATCCGAGCTCAAGCGCCGCATCGGCGACGGAAGCGTGAGCCAAACGAGCTTCAGCGTATCTAAAACCGACGAATTGCTGACCGTCACGCTCAGGGCGGAATGCATTGAGAATATAGGAGTAGAATATGATCGAAAGAACGATAGAAGTTGAAAGAATGGAGCATGTCATAAGCGTGTTCGGCTCGTTTGATCAGAACCTCAGGATCATCGAAAGCGAGCTTTCCGTCAAGGTCATCGATCGTGACAATAAGATACACATCTGCGGCGAGGCCGAGAATGTCATGCTTGCCGAAAAGGCGATAAACGGCCTTTTGACACTCGCCATGCGTGGCGAGTGCATCGACGCTCAGAATGTGCGGTACATTCTGAAGCTCGTTTCCGAGGGCAAAGAGTCGAAGATAGACGAGCTTGCAAGCGATGTCGTGTGCATAACCGCAAAGGGAAAGCCAGTCAAGGCAAAAACCTTGGGTCAAAAGACCTATTGCGACGCCATTGCAAATAACACAATCACGCTCGGCATCGGTCCTGCCGGCACAGGCAAGACCTATCTTGCCGTTGCGGCGGCTGTTGCAGCCTTCAGAGCAGAGCAGGTGAACAGAATTATCCTGACCCGTCCCGCCGTCGAAGCCGGTGAACGCTTGGGATTTCTGCCCGGCGACCTGCAAAGCAAGGTCGACCCGTATCTCAGACCGCTTTACGATGCGTTGTTTGATATGCTGGGCGCTGATACCTATCAGAAGTACCTAGAGCGGGGCAATATCGAGGTCGCACCGCTTGCATATATGCGTGGACGCACGCTTGACGACAGCTTTATCATCCTCGACGAGGCGCAGAATACTTCAAGAGAGCAGATGAAAATGTTCCTGACCCGCATAGGCTTCGGCTCAAAGGTGGTCATAACCGGCGATATCACGCAGATAGACCTGCCGGATGATAAGGTCAGCGGCCTCAAGGTGGCAATGAAGGTGCTTGAGGGCATCGACGATATCTCGATTTGCAAGCTCACCGGTGCCGATGTCGTCCGCCACCAGCTTGTTCAGAAGATAATCGAGGCATACGAGGTGTACGATAAGAAAAATCCGCCCGAGGCCGAGAAAAAGCCTGCGGGAGCGTATAGGAGAAAAAGACCGTAAATGGGACATGAGATATATATAAGCCGTGAAAAAAGCGGTCTCGGCCACGCAAATGCTGCGGGGTTTATAAAAAAATCGATAAACAAAGCCCTTTCTGCCGAGGGCATAGACACGCCGTGCATCGTAAGCGTCATGCTGACAGATGACGAGGGCATACATGCCGTGAACCGTGAGTTTCGGGGCGTGGACAGGCCGACCGATGTGCTGTCGTTTCCCTTGAACGAGCTTGAAGCGGGACATTTTGACGCTGACCTATGCGAAAAAGACCCCGAGACGGGTGCCGTTATGCTCGGCGATATGATGATATCGCTTGAACGCTGCGCCGCACAGGGAGAGGAGCTCGGCCACGGCTTTGAGCGTGAGGTGTGCTATCTCACGGTGCACTCGGTTCTGCACCTGCTCGGCTATGACCATGTTGACGAGGGCGAAATGAAGGCCCAAATGCGCAAAAGAGAAAAGCAGATCATGGAGGATGACAAATGATAACCAAATCAGCGATGATAACCATATGCGGCAGACCCAATGTCGGCAAATCGACGCTCACAAACGCACTTGTCGGCGAGAAGATAGCGATAGTCTCAAACAAGCCGCAGACTACCCGCAACCGCATAAGCGCCGTTGTGACCCGTGGCAACACGCAGTTCGTGCTTATGGATACTCCGGGCTTCCATAAACCGAGGACCCGCCTCGGCGACTACATGGTCAATGTAGTCAAAGAGTCGGTCGCCGATGTCGATGCCGTCATGCTGCTTGTCGAGCCTATCGCCAATATCGGCCGTCAGGAGGAAGAGCTGATCGCCCGCCTTAAGGAAACGAATGTTCCGGCGGTTTTAGTTATAAATAAGATAGACACCGTTGAGAAAGCAGAGCTACTTGAGGTCATGGCCATGTATTCGCAGGCGCACGGCTTTGATGCCATTATCCCCATTTCGGCAAAGAACAATGAGGGCTTGGACGAGCTCATGGAGCAGCTTGATAAATATGCCGTCGAGGGTCCGCAGCTTTTCCCGGATGACATGATATCCGACCAGCCGGAAAAGCAGATCTGCGCAGAGCTCGTGCGTGAAAAGCTCCTTTTGTGCCTTGATAAGGAGATACCGCACGGCACGGCGATCGAGGTCACAAAGTTTTCCGAGCGGGAAAACGGCATAATAGACATGGATGTGACCATTTTCTGCGAAAAAGCGAGCCACAAGGGCATCATAATCGGCAAAAACGGCGCAATGCTGCGCAAAATAGGCGAAATGGCAAGAACGGATATTGAAGCGTTCATGGGCACAAAGGTTTTCCTGCAAACATGGGTCAAGGTCAAGGAAAACTGGCGCGACTCTATGGCTCAGCTTCGCAACTTCGGCTATTCGGAATAAATAACCACTAATATGATCACCCCACAGTCAGATAATATTGACAGTGAGGTGGTCATTATGTCAGATGATTTATTATGGCAGGTCTTTACCGATACCGGCGATCCGCTGTGTTGGCTGATGCATAGAGCGGCGGAAAAATCAAACAATAAAGATGGGGCAGGGGATGAACCTCAGCCCCTCGGATGAGCAGGGTACATATGTTCAAAACGACAAAAGGGCTAATACTCCGAGAGGTAAAATATAAGGAAGCCGACCGTATTCTGACCGTTCTGACCGAGGACATGGGCAAGATAACGGTCAAGGCTCGTGGCGCACTGCGCAAAAGCAGCAAGGTCGCTGCCGCAACGCAGCTTTTTGCGTTTTCCGAGCTAACGATGTTTGAAAACAAGGGCAGATGGTCTGTTAACGAAGGCTCGACCATTGAGGAGTTCAAGGGCTTAAGAAACGATATATCGGCGCTTGCACTTGCGGCGTACTTTGCCGAATGCGTCGAAGCGCTTGCCGATGAGGGAAGCCCCGACCCGGGCATGCTCCAGCTTATATTAAACTGCCTTTTTGCCCTGTCAAACGGCTTATACGACCAGCAGCATATCAAAACGGCATTTGAAATGCGCCTTATGCGTATAGCCGGCTACGAGCCCGACCTATCCGCATGCATTGTCTGCGGTGACCCCGAGCCCAAAGAACCAAGGTTCAGCCCGCAAAACGGAATTATCTGCTGCCGTGACTGCCGCAAAAGCATCTACGAGGCGAGCGTTATACTCTGCCCCGATTCGCTCAAGGCACTGAGGTATATCCTCTACGCCGAACCGAGAAAGCTCATGGCGTATTCCATACCGGAGGACGCTGCCCAAAAGGCAGCCGATGCTGCGGAGACATATCTGCTCACCCAGACCGAACGGAGATTTAACGCACTTAATTACTGGAAACAGGTGAAATAATGGACTTTTACGAAAAATCGCTAAATACCCTTGAACTGCCTACCGTGCTTCAAATGCTGGCAGCCGAGGCCGTGTCCGACGGGGCAAAGGAAGCGGCGCTCAAGCTTCTGCCCTCGGACGATAAATATGAGGTCAAGCGGAGATTGGACGAGACAAGCTCTGCTAAAACGATGATGGTCGTGAGGGGAAGTCCCTCGTTTTCGGGCGTAAAGGATGTGAGAGCGTCGCTGTCACGAGCCGACCTCGGCGGCAGCCTCAACACTCTTGAGCTTCTTAGCATAGCGAGAGTATTGCAGTGCTCAAGGCTCGTCAAGGCATACATTGCCGATGATGCCGTCGGCAAAACGACGATCGACTATCTTTTCTCGGCACTTCACGCAAACCGCTTTCTTGAGGAGAAGATAACCTCCTCCATCGTCGGCGAGGATGAGATAGCCGACAGTGCATCGTCCGAGCTTGCGAACATCCGCCGCAAGATAAGAGCGGCAAGCGCAAGAGTGCGTGACTCGCTGCAAAAGATAATTTCCTCGCCGTCATACGCCAAGGCACTGCAGGAGCCTATAATCACCATGCGCTCGGATCGCTTTGTCGTCCCCGTCAAGGCCGAGCACAAAGGCGCAATACCCGGGCTTGTGCATGATATCTCATCCTCCGGCGCAACGCTTTTTATCGAGCCCATGGGCGCTGTCAAGGCGAATAACGAGCTTCGTGAGCTTGCGGCAAAGGAAAAAACGGAGATAGAGCGCATTTTGGCCGAGCTCTCCGCCGAGTGTGCAGAGCACGCAAACGACATATCTTCCGATTACAATCTGCTTATTCAGCTTGATTTGATCTTTGCAAAGGCCAAGCTTTCGTATAAGTTAGACTGCTCTCAGCCGGAGCTTCGTGAAAAGGGCATAGTGTTCAGAAACGCACGCCACCCGCTGCTGCAAAAGGGCAAGGCCGTGCCCATAAGCCTAGAACTGGGCGAGGACTATGACACGCTCGTCATCACAGGCCCGAACACCGGCGGCAAGACCGTCACGCTCAAGACCATAGGCTTACTCAACATAATGGCTCAGTGCGGCCTGCACATCCCCGCCGAGGACGGAAGCGGCGTTCCGGTGTACAAGCATATTCTCGCCGATATAGGCGACGAGCAGAGCATAGAGCAAAATCTCTCGACCTTCTCGGCACATATGACCAACATAGTGCATATATTAGCTGAGTGCGGCGAAGGCTCGCTGTTGCTTTTCGATGAGCTCGGTGCAGGAACAGACCCCACCGAGGGTGCGGCACTGGCTATCGCCGTCATCGAAAATGCGAGACAGCGCGGTGCTACCATTGCAGCCACGACCCACTATGCCGAGCTCAAGGTCTACGCCACCAGCGAAAGCGGCATCCAGAACGCTTCGTGTGAGTTTGATGTGGAGACGCTGCGTCCGACCTACAGGTTGCTTGTCGGCATCCCCGGTAAGTCAAACGCCTTTGCGATATCCCGCAGACTGGGGCTTGACGATGCGATCATTGAGGACGCAAAGCGCCGTGTCGGCGTTCAGAACGCAGACTTTGAGGCAACCATCGAAAAGCTCGAGAAAACAAGACTTCTGCTCGAACGGGACAGGGCGGAGGCGGCAAAGAAGCTCCGTGAGGCTGAGGAAAACGCAAAGAAAGCGGCTTTTTTGAGAGCGGAGCTTGCCGTAAGGCTCGAAAAGGCAGACGAAAAGTCACGCAAGGAGGCAGAGCGCATCATCGAGGATGCCCGCCGCACTGCCGAGGAGACCTTTGCCGAGCTTGACGAGATGCGTCGCCACGCAAACGAGCAGGAGGAGGCGCAGAGAGTCAACGAGGCGCGCAGCGAGCTTCGCCGCAAGCTCAACGAGCATGAGGGCAAACTCAAGACCGCAAAGCCCGAGCCGCCCCGTGAGGAGAAAAAATCTGCCCGCAATGCCGAGGTCGGTGACACGGTGGAGATACTCTCCATGGGCGTCAAGGCCGAGGTCGTAGGCGTAAACTCCGACGGCAGTTTGGAGCTCAAGGCCGGCATCATGAATGTCAAGGCAAAGCAGAGTGAGGTCTGCCTTGTTGAGGGCAAGGCGGCAAAGAAAAAGGTCAGCTACAATATACAGAGCAGTACCGTGAGAAGCGCCGTCAGCTCCGAGATAGACCTGCGAGGCATGGAATCGATAGAGGCGGTTAACGCAGCGGAAATGTATATAGACAACGCAGTTATGGCTAAACTTAGCACAGTGACCATCATCCACGGCAAGGGCACAGGCGCACTTCGTGCGGCGATACACCAGATGCTAAAACGCAACAAAGCCGTTAAATCGTTCAGACTTGGCCGATACGGCGAAGGCGAGACGGGCGTGACAATAGTCGAATTGAAGTAAAAGCCGCCGATTACTTTTGAAAATAATGTGTAATTCTACGAAATAGACAAAATCGGTTGACGATTTTTAAATAATTTGCTAAAGTAGGGGTAATCTTTAAGGATTATGAGGAGTGGCGATCATGGTAACAAAAGAAGTAGTTATTAACAATCAGGTTGGACTCCATGCCAGACCCGCAACTTTCTTTATTCAGAAAGCCAACGAGTTTAAAAGCAGCATTTGGATCGAGAAGGAAGACAGAAGAGTCAACGCAAAGAGCCTTCTTGGTGTTCTCTCGCTCGGCATCGTTAAGGGTACTGCCGTTAATCTGATAGCCGACGGTGCTGACGAGGCGACCGCAGTTGATACACTGTCCGAACTCATCGCATCTGACTTTACCGAATAATTACTAAAACGGAGCTAAGGGCGTGTTTGTTGACACGCCCTTAATTGCTATGTAAGATGAAAAAGGAAAACAAAGCAATACTGCAAATGCTCACCTGCGCCGCTCTATGGAGCATAGCAGGCATATTCATAAAACTCATACCGTGGAATGCGTTTGCCATCTCGAGCCTGCGCAGCCTTTTTGCGGGCATTACGGTTTTTGCTTTTATAAAAATAAAGGGCTATAAGATATCGATAAACCGTCGCACCTTGACTGCGGGTATACTTATGTCGCTCGTCTACACCGCTTTTGTCGGCGCAAATAAGCTCACTACTGCCGCAAATGCTATCGTTCTGCAATTTACCGCACCGCTGTTTATCGTCATTTTCTCTGCGATATTCTTTAAGCAGAAGATAAAACGAGCCGACATTACTGCGGTTTTGTGTACAATGATCGGCATATCGATGTTCTTCTTTGATAAGCTCGAGGGAGGCTACCTCGCCGGCAACTTAGTTGCCATTTTGGCGGGTGCGCTCATGGGCGGCATGTATATGG
>DQDL01000089.1:10432-10650 GCA_003533405.1 Clostridiales bacterium
CCATCGGCAAGACTGACGGAGCCGAGCGGTTCAGCGCAATTTTAATCGGTCAGTTAAGCGCATTTCTTATAGGTCTGCCGTTTATCATAGCAACAAATCCCGAGATGTCGGCGCTTCCGGTTTTGTATATCGTCATTCTCGGCGTTTTGCAGCTCGGAATCCCGTACATTCTCTACGGCATGGCATCGGAATACTGCCCGCCGCTTGCGTGCAGCCTG
>DQDL01000089.1:10866-19898 GCA_003533405.1 Clostridiales bacterium
GCCGCTTGCGTGCAGCCTGCTCGGTGCGGTCGAGCCGCTTCTGAACCCAATTTGGGTGCTGATATTTGACGGTGAAAGACCAGGTATATACGCACTTATCGGCGGTGTGATAGTTGTTGTATCCGTCACCTTGTGGTGCGCATTCGGTAATAAGGTCGAGGAAAAGAATGCTTGATACTTTGCTTGAAAAGGCCAATAATCTCCCGATGAAGCCCGGTGTGTACATCATGCTGGACTCATCGGGCGAAGTCATATATGTAGGTAAGGCAAAAAAGCTCAAAAACCGTGTCACCAGCTACTTTAGAGGCAGCCATCTGCCCAAGGTGGCGGCAATGGTCGAGAAGGTAGCGGACTTTAATGTCATCGTCGTAGACTCGGAGTTTGAGTCGCTGGTGCTTGAAAACTCGCTTATAAAGCAGCACCAGCCGCACTATAACATTCTGCTCAAGGACAATAAAGGCTATCCGTTTATAAAGTTAGATGTAAACTCACAGTACCCGAGGTTCGATATCGTCAATAAGCCCACCAAGGACGGCTCAAAATACTTTGGACCCTACGGCGGCAGGAGCATGACACGACAGATAATCGATGTTATATCCAAGGCTGTGGGGCTTCCTACCTGCGGCAAGAGGTTTCCCCGGGATGTCGGCAAGGACAGGCCCTGCCTTAACCACCATATGGGCAATTGCCGAGCATGGTGTCAGGGCAACGGAACGGCGGGGGATTCCCGAGCCGCCGTGAACGAAGCCTGCCTTATCCTTGAGGGTAAAACTAAAGAGCTCTTGGACGACCTCAACGACCGCATGACCGAGGCTGCCGATGACCTGCGCTTTGAGCAGGCTGCCGAGCTTCGTGACCGCATACGGGCGATAGACAGTCTTGCGAACAAGCAAAAGGTCATCGCCACGGCCTTCGCCGACACCGATGCCATCGGCTTTAAGCGTGGGGCAAAGTGCTGCTTTGTCGTTTTGCACTTTAATGACGGCTCGCTTACCGCAAAGGACTTTAAGCTCCTGCCCGAACCCCTTGAAGCGGACGGCGAGGCTGTTTCGGCGCTCGTCCGGCAATACTATACCGCAAGGGGCAACTACCCCAAGACCGTGCTCCTGCCCTGCGAATGTGAGGACAGGGAGGAGCTCCAGCAGCTTTTTACCACGCTTGCCGGACGCAAGGTGTCTGTTGAAGTACCGCAAAGAGGCGAGCGGGCAAAGCTCTGCGAAAGGGCAAACCTCAATGCCGCCGAGGAGATACTGCGCTCGACTACAGCCGAACAGCGCAGAGCCGGAACGCTCCTTTGGCTGCAAAAAGCGCTCAATTTGCCCGAATACCCCGAGCGCATCGAAGCCTTCGATGTCTCAAACCTCGGCGATACGGGCATTGTCGCCGCTATGACCGTTCACAAAGACGGCAAGCCCCTGAAGCGTGACTACCGCAAGTTCAGAATTAAGGATATGGACATTCGGGACGACTATTCAAGTATGCGTCAGGCGATCGAGCGCCGCTTTGCCCGATATAAAAACGGCGACGAGAAGTTCGATAAGCTGCCGCAGCTGCTGCTCATTGACGGCGGTATAACCCACTCGCAGGCGGCAAAGTATGTCCTTGACGAGCTCGGCCTCACCGTGCCGGTGTTCGGCATGGTAAAGGACGACCGCCACCGCACCAGAGCCTTGGTCACACCCGAAGGCAACGAGATAAGCATAAGCACAAATCAGGCGGTGTTTTCTTTTATTGGCAATATTCAAGAGGAGACCCACCGCTTTGCGATAGAATACCAGCGCACCCTGCGAAACGAGAGCTTCGGCTCGCAGCTATCGGATATAAAGGGCGTCGGAGAAAAACGCAAAAATGAGCTTTTGAGGGCGTTTAAGACCATAAAAGCAATTAAATCGGCAAGCTATGACGAGCTGCGTGCCGTCGTGCCGAAGAATACAGCACTTGCCGTGTACGAACATTATCATTCCGGAGATGAAGAAACATGAGAGTTATAAGCGGACTTGTCAGAGGAAAAAAACTCAAGGAGCCGTCTGATTACAGCATAAGACCCACGACCGACATGGTAAAGGAAGCACTGTTCAATATCATCCAGTTTGACCTTGAGGGCAGAAAGGTGCTCGACCTCTTTGCCGGCACAGGTCAGCTAGGTATAGAGTGCCTGAGCCGCAACGCTGCATCGGTGACATTCGTCGACCAGAGCAAGGACTCTATCGCCATCGTGAAGCAAAATCTCAGGACCTGCGGCTTTGAAGCACGGGTAGTGCAGGCCGATTCTATAGGCTTCCTGTCGAGGGGCGAGAAGTTCGATATCATACTTTTGGACCCGCCTTATGCAACAAACCTGCTCGATAAGGCACTTGAGATCATCAATTCCGTTGACATATTGTCGGAAGGTGGTATAATTATGTGCGAAAGTGGGCGTGAAAAGCTTATGCCGGACATGAAACTGCCTTATTTTAAGCGTAAAGAGTACAATTACGGCAAGGTAAAGCTCACTACCTACAGCAAGGAGACAGACATATGAGTCTTGCCATATGTCCGGGCAGCTTTGATCCCATAACGCTCGGACACCTAAATATAATCAGAAGATCTTCAAAGATATTCGATAAGGTCATCGTGTGCATCATGTATAACTCCACCAAGACCAAGCCAATGTTCACCATCGAGGAGCGGGTCGCAATGGTGCAGAAGGTCGTTGAGCGCTTTCCCAATGTCGAGGTCGCAACCTCGGACGGCCTGCTTGCCGAGTACGCAAAGCAGTTTTACAAGCCCGTCATCGTAAAGGGACTTCGTGCAGCGTCCGACTTCGAGTATGAGTTCCAGATGAATTTGATTAATAAGAAGATAAACCCCGAGTTGGAAACGATGTTTCTGACCGCCAGCGAAAAATACACCTTCCTCAGCTCCTCGGTCGTCCGGGAAATGGCATCGTACGGTGCCGATCTCACAGGCTTTGTGCCGTATGAGATCATTGATGAAATAGAGAAAAAAGCTCAGTTATGGAGGCGTTAGTATGAACGAGAGCAAAGTTGAAGTAATGGAACTCATCGAAAACCTGTATACCATGGTGTCCGAGGCATGGGGCGTACCCCTCGGCAACGATAAATGCATAGTCGAGCGGGAAGCGGTGCTTGAGATCCTCAATGAGATAAAGACCCGCCTGCCTGTCGAGCTTTCCGAGGCAAAGCGTGTCGTCACCGCAAAGGACGAGTTTATCGGCAATGCAAAGCGTGAGGCCGAGTCTGTGCGCAAGAACGCAGAGGACAAGGCTCGTGAGCTTTTGGAGGAGCAGGAGATAGTCAAGAGAGCAAATGCGCTCAGCGCTCAGCTCGTCAGCGACGCCGAGTTTAAGTCAAAGGAGCTTCGCCGTGTCGCAAGCGAATATGTCGATGACATTCTCCGCCGCACGGAGGAGACCGTGGGCGCTGCGCTCCACTCCATAAATGAATCCAGAGCCAACTTCAGAAGCCTCGCAGGTGCCGCAAATGCCGAAGCCGAGCCCGAAGAAGAGACGGAAGAATAAGTAAAATTTCGATAAGCTTCACGGCCTAAAACCGTGGAGCTTATTTTTTAGTTGTAAAATAGTTGACTTAGAGCCGAACACTATCGTCTGTCAGTGCGCCCTTTCGGTGCTTTCCGCCTTTTTTCGCCTTGCCGGGCACAAAGCCCGCCTGCATCAAAAGAAAGCCGGAAATCCCACGAAAAATCATCACTGACAGATGCTGCGCAGTTTTGCCGGGGATCATGCTAAGGCAAGAAGATAGTACTTTTATAGCTGACGCATGGCGGGCTTTCTCCGTCAAAACCGACAGGGGGTCGACTCCCGTCAGCTTAATTTGAGGAAATTAAATGTTTGAAATACTCCGAGAATGGTTCGGTATGGGCATAAGCCTGCCGGTTGTTGCGACCGACCTGTTCTTTGCCGCAATCGGTCTTTATGCGGCGCTGAAGATCAGCAATAAGAAGACCGTAATTTATGTTATGTTAACCACAATAGCGGTTTACATAATCGCATCATTTGTAGCTGAAAGCAGCATCGTAATGTTTGCGGTGTACGCCGTATTTGTCGGTGCGCTTGCATTTTTTACCCTTATCGGCGCCGCTGTCGGCCTGCTGGTAAGATGGATAAAAAAATAAATATTCATATTTGTGCACCCCTTGGGTGCACTTTTTTTATATCTGGACCTTGACAGTATTGCTACATTGCAAAACATAGTAGAGGTGCGACATGATATCATCACAAATGCTAAAAGGCACGCTTGAAGGCTGTGCTTTGCTGATAATCTCACGCCGTGAAACCTACGGCTACATCTGCAAGAACTCGTTCAAGCCTAACAAGGCGCTGTTTATCCTCGGTTTGACTGCCATTTTTGCAGTCTGCATCGTTGCCGACATCCCAGTTCCGAGCGTCACCTTAGTTCAAATGCACATCGGCGTGAGCGTTCTCGTGCTCGCAGTTTTGGCGGCGGTGTACCTTATAATAAACTCCAAGCTTGCGTGAGCAGCCCGCAGGATGCTATAATGTGCAAAAAACAATGGAGCGTGTGATATGACAGAAAAGCTTTATTATATTGACAGCCATATGAAGGCCTTCACCGCCACCGTGCTTGCCTGTGAGCCGGTGAAGGATAGATTTGAGGTCGTACTCGACCGCACGGCGTTCTTTCCCGAGGGCGGCGGTCAAGCCGGCGACAGCGGCTTTATCGGCGAAGCTGCGGTGTTCGACACCCACGAGAAAAACGGCGAGGTAATGCATTATGTAAACCAGCCTATCCCCGTCGGCAGCACCCTTGACTGCCGCATCGACTGGGAAAAGCGCTTTCGCAGGATGCAAAATCACTCCGGCGAGCATATTGTGTCGGGGCTTGTGCATAAAAAGTATGGGTACTCAAATGTCGGCTTCCACATGGGCGCAGACTTCGTGACCATTGACTTCGACGGCTTTCTTACTCCCGAGCAGCTTGCCGAGATAGAGCGTGAGGCCAATTACGCCGTTGCCGCAAATTATAAGGTGACGGCGACATTCCCGAGCCCCGAGGTGCTCAAAACGCTCGAGTACCGCAGCAAGCTTGAGCTGACGGAAAATGTGCGCATCGTCGAGATAGAAAACACTGATATCTGCGCCTGCTGCGCCCCGCATGTGAGCAGCACCGCCGAGGTCGGCTTGGTGAAGATACTTTCAAGCGAGCGACGCCGCCGTGGCGGAGACGGCGTGCGCATAACCATGCTCTGCGGCCTTGACGCTTACGAAAACTTTGTCCGCACCCATGATAACAATGCTGCGATATCGATGCTTCTGTCGGCAAAGCGTGAGGAGACGGCGGCAGCGGTCGAGCGTGTGCTGGCAGAGCAGGAGAGACTGAAGCAGCGCAGCGCCGAGCTCAGCCGAGCGCTTGCGCACCTGCGTGCCGAGACCCTCGAGCCGACGGACGGCAACTTCATCATCTTCGACACCGTTCTGGACGAGCCTGCGCTGCGGGAGCTCGTAAACGAGGCGGTGACCAAATGCGGCGGTCTTGCGGCGGTGTTCTCCGGCAGCGATGAAGCAGGGTACAGGTACATAATCGGCAGCCGGAAAATTGACCTCCGTGCATCCGCAAAAGAGATAAATTCCGGCATCAACGGCCGTGGCGGCGGCAGCAGCGAAATGATACAGGGAAGCTGCAAGGAAAGTGCAGAAAATATTCAAAATTTTTTGAGCATATACAATATCTAGACAGCTGACACAAAATTGTATAGCAGATAATGAATAAATTTCGTCTAAATTGTTAATTTTCATGCTAAAACCCGATTGACAATAATATGACATTTTGATACAATGTATAACTAGATAAGGGGCGTTTTGCGCCTTTAAATACCATATCAAATTTTTATTATGGGGGGTTATCCGTGAGAGATCTCAAGCATCTGATTTATTTCGAGAACTTGCTTAAGGAAGCCAATAACGAATTGGTCAAAAAGGCAAAAGAAGAGGGTAAGTTCGCACTGGGCTACACCTGCTACTTCATGCCCGAAGTACTTCTCGACCTGCCCGGCTGCTTCTCCGTTCGTCTGAGAGCACCCGACTGCAGCTCACCCGACATCGCAACTTATTACATGTCCGCCCGTGTTTGCCACTACGGACGCAGCCTCTTCGAGCGCGCTCTCGAAGGTGGCTTCAACTTCCTCGATGCGCAGCTGGCCACCGAGACCTGCACCGTCTCCTGCCGCTTCCAGGAGCACATCCAGCAGAAGCACCTCGACTCCGTCAAGGATATGAGAGTTATTGATAATGACAAGTTCTTCTGCGAGTTTATGGACGTTCCTTTCAAGAATACCGAGAACGACTATCAATACTACCATGATCAGCTCGAGTACCATGTCCTCGGCAAGCTGAAGGAAAACCTCGGCGTCGATGTTTCCGACAAGGCTCTCAAGGCAGCTATCAAGCAGCACAACGAGGTCTGCAAGATCATCAACGAGATCGGCGATTTCCGCAAGCTCGATAATCCCACCATCACCGGCTATGAGTTCCATGTCATTCAGCTGGTATCTCTGGTTTGCCCGAAGTACCTCATTCTCCCGTACCTGAAGGAGACCCTGAAGGAGCTTAAGACCCGCAAGCCCGACGAGAAGTGGCCGTTCCGCTGCAAGGTCGTTCTGGCCGGCTCCGAGAACGACGACCCCTACTTCACCGAGCTCATCGAGAGCTGCGGCGCAGAGGTCGTTTGCGACCGTTACTGCTACGGCGCAGTCGAGTCCCGTCAGCCCATCGAGATCCGTGAGGGCGAGACTCCCCTTAAGGCAATTGCCCGTCATTACCTCGAGACCTCCAACTGCCCCCGCTTCATGCCGCAGAACGAGATGCGTGCGAGAAAACAGAGACTGGCAGAGCTGGTCAAGGAGTACAATGCAGACGGCATCATCGTATGCTCCAACAAGTTCTGTGAGTACTGGTCCTACGAGCGTGTTATCGACAGCTTCGTTCTCAATCGTGACTACGGCATCCCCGTATGCTCTATCGAGAAGGAGTACATAAACACCGCATCCGGTCAGCTGCGTACCCGCTTCCAGGCATTTGTTGAATCTGTCGAAATCAAGAAGATTCAGGAGGGCAAGTAATATGAGTTTCATTAAAGATTTCTGGTATGGCAAGCCCCATACCGCAGAAGAAGGCGGCCGCCGTCTGGGCGACAACTACCTGCCCAAGACCGGTCTTTACAAGCACAGAGAGTGGCGTGGCGTTAAGGACACATTCTACTACTTCCACAACATTTGGCTGTACAATTACCTGCACATGGTGATCGATGTCATGAGATACGGCGGCCTTGTCAACTTTGCCAAGGGCATTTGGAGATACCGCTGGGTCGGCCAGACCTACCTGCCCGTTCTCCATTGGTTCGACCGCGGCCTTGAAGGCCTCCGCGGCGAGGCTATGAAAGCTTCCGCATGGCACTACCGTGCAATGGTCAATGCAACCATCTATCAGTTCATGACCATGTTCAACGCAGATACCAGACTGCACGGCGGCAAGAAGAATGACGCTTGGTATCACACCATCGCCATGAAAGAAACCACCTGGGGCGGCATGTTCTACGGCTGGAGCGACAAGTTCAAGGCAGTCTCTCTCGAGATGATCCCCTACTTCGTCACCTGCCATGTCAACAGCCACACCGTACATAACTACATCGATGCAGTTCAGTCCATCGGTCTGCCCGGCGACCCCTGCCCGATGTGTCAGGCTGAGTCCGGCCTCTTCGTCCTCGACGATATCCCCGATTACAGCCCGTTCATGATCACCTGTAACGAAGCCTGCGACGGTTCCGTTGCAACCGCTATCCTGCAGGACTGGTTTAACGACAAGCCCCTGTACGCTCTGCAGATGCCCATGCAGTTCGACGATCCTCTTGCAAGCAAGTTCGTGCAGAAGGACATCGAGAAGTGCTGGAAGTTTGTTGAGGAGCAGACCGGCGTTCCCATGAATCTCGACCTCATGTACGAGTGCATCGAGAGACAGAACGAGCTCATGAAGTTCGAGTGGGAGAAGTGGGAAGTTGCGGCAAAGACCGACAGCTACCCCATCAACGGCGTTGCTCAGGCACTGTACCGTATCTACCAGTCTCAGTTCGGCGATCTGCCCATTTGGCATGAGGTCGACAGCAAGGTCCGTCCTATCATGGAGAAGTGTGTCTCCAAGAAGATCAACACCTTCCCCAAGACCCGTCACAGAGTCATTGCATGGTCCTGCGCACCTTTGTACTACTCCAACTGGTGCACTTGGGCATACAACACCTGGGGCCTGAATGTTATCATCAACATGGACTCTCTGATGTTCGATATGACCATCCGTACCGACTCCTACGAGAACATGCTGGAAGACGTTGCTCAGTACCATATGTGGGCTCCCATGCGCCGCATGGCAGTCGGCGGCATGAAGCACATCTTCGAGCTGTGGGATTACATGAAGCGCTTCAACTGCGACTTCGTCATGATGTATGACCAGCTTCAGTGCAAGGGCATGCAGGGCGTCCACGGCCTGTTCGAGGACGAGTTCCGTGACAGAAATATCCCTGCTATCTGGATGCCTCACGCACTCCCCGATAGCCGTACCGTTTCCCGTGCTGAGATCCGTCGTATAATCAACGACTACATGTCCACCGTTATGCACGAAGAGCCTCTCGATCCGTCGCTCCTCGAGCTCGACGACGACATGACATGGTAATAGGAGGCAAATGAATATGAAAAAGATAGCTAAGCTGCTCGGCGTAGGCGTCGGCGCATATGCAGTACTGTTCGCAGTATTCTTCTTTGACCTTGACGGTAAGTTCCTGTTCAATGTTTTCGAGCCGTTCGTAAAGAAGCATTACGATAACATGCCTCGTAGGGATATGACTCAGATCCCCTACGATGTGAACAAGTTCCCCGACTACAAGTACGACGAAGTCTGATTGTTTGTAATTTATTAACCAACCCTCCGGTTTCGGAGGGTTGGACATCGAATAAGACAGTAAATCATTTATGGAGGCAACACTAATGAAATATTTTGGCGGCTGTGA
>DQDL01000111.1 GCA_003533405.1 Clostridiales bacterium
TATCAGCCGGCAAAATGTATCCTTATCTATCAATGCCGCACCTCCTATTTATATCTTATATATACTTTGCCGTCTCCGTGCTGATCCACTCGACCCAAGTGGGGTAGTACTTTGCGTAAAGGTGCGTGCCGTCGGAGGTCATATCCGAGGAAAGAGAACCGCTGGCATCATCGAAAACGGTGTTGGCATCGATGTAAAACACCTTGCTGCCGTCCGCCAATGCGGAAAGCTTCGTGTTAAGGTCATTGATCGCTGCGTTGTTTACGACCTTATCACTGTCCGAACGGGACTTGGAGACATGTAGATTAGCCTCGATAATAATGCTTGCATTCGGCTGCTTTTCCTTGATAAGATCGAGCACCTTGCTGTACTTGTTGACGACTGAACTATGGGGATAACCGACCTCATTGATGCCGAGCATGATGTAGATCTTGCTGTACTGCTTCTTAGACAGAAGCTGTGAAAGGGTAACATTTCCGACGCCGTCGACCGAAAGAGACTCGCCGGTGACATCGAATACATTCATGCCTACGCTGCAGAAGAAATCTGCACCCTTAAGGCCGGAGTATTCTCTGATGCCCACAGTCCTTGAATCGCCGATAAAGAGCGTGTCGTTCATGCTGACAGGGGCTGGATCCTTACTGGGATTGGGAGTTTTCGTCTCAACGGGCTTTGTTTCGACCGGCTTCGTGGGCTGAGGCTTTGCCGTAGGCTCGACTGTCTGCACAGGTGCCGGTGTAGGCTCGGGGGTGGGAGTCACTTCGGGCTCATCGCTGCCGGAGCATGCGGCAAAGATTAGTACGGCTGCGGTCACGATGATCAAAATTGCAAGGGTTATAATATTGGACTTTTTCATGTTTACATCCTCAGAATCTGAAATATAGAAATGGGTCGTCAAGACCACGGTACATGCAGTAAATACTGCCAAGCAAGATGGCAAGAAGGAAAATGCCGATGATCACTTTGCTCTTTACTTTCTTAAGAAGCTTATACGGAAGCTTCGTGGAGAACAAAACGGCAATTATAAGGAAAGGGTAATACTGGCCGAGATACTTGAGGTAGTCATACCTAAATACCGACCAAGCGCCCTGTCCGAAAAACGGGAACAGGCGGGTGAACAGCACGCCAAGCTGCGAGAAATCGGTCACGGCGAACACTGCCCAGCTCAGAGGGATGAGCAGTATCATATATATATGACCTATAACGGGGTGCGCATTCAAATACTTGCCGATGAAGAACTTTTCGATGACCAGTATGCAGAAGAGCATAAAGCCCCAGAGCATGAAGTTGTACCCCGCACCGTGCCATATGCCCGTGAGCAGCCAAACGATGAGCAGATTGAGGATAACTCTCGGGACGCTCCTTCTGCTGCCACCGAGGGGAATGTAGACATACTCTCTGAACCACGAGCCGAGCGTGATGTGCCATCTTCTCCAAAACTCGGTCATAGTAAGGCTTGTATAGGGGTGATTGAAGTTTATCGGCAGCTCAAAGCCGAGCATTTTTCCCATGCCGATAGCCATGAGCGAATAGCCGAAGAAATCAAAATAAAGCTGGAACGAATAAGCCGCAACGCCCATCCACGCAAGGGGAGTGGAGACGCTTTCGAAGCCGATTGCAAGCGTCTGCGACCAGAGCTTGCCCAATGGGTTCGCAAGCAGGACCTTTAAGCCCAAACCGAAGATGAAAATTCCGAGACCCTTGAGCGCATCCTCAAACCAAATATTTCTCTTGTGCAGGTCATATTGCACTTGCCCGTATGTTACTATCGGGCCTGCGATGAGCTGCTCAAACATGGAGATATACACGCAGTAGCACAAAAGACTCTCCTCGGCTTCAATATTCCCCCTGTACACATCGATAAGATACGAGATGCCTTGGAAGGTGTAGAACGAAATGCCGATAGGCAGAATAATATTTGCCGTGAAGTTGAAGCTTTCCGACAGCCTGTTGAGTTCACTGATTACAAAGCCTGCGTATTTAAATGTACACAGGCAGATAAGGTGAAACACAATGCCGACGACAAGCAGCAGCTTTTTATGCTTTTTTGACCTGCTTATCCCCAGACCCACAACAAAGTCGACCAGCATGCACGCAATGAGCAGAACAAAGTGGTACGGCGCATTGATTGTTCCGATAAAGTAAAATGCAAGACTGCCTAATAGCAGGGTGTAGTTTTTATATTTATTTGGAGTTAAATAGTAGCAAGTGAAGAAGATCGGGAAGAAGATCAGAAGAAAATTAATACTGCTGAAAACCATAGCTTTTGTATATCCTTATGCTCAAGCGAAAGTACATCTCATCATATCTATAATATAGACAATTTAACAGGTGAAAAGGTGACAAGAAAATTAATTTTTAACAAGGAATAATTTTTTGCTTACCATAATAATTATAGGACATAGGACGGTGAGCAAAATGAAGAAACTAAACAGCGCAGCGTCGATGCTTCCGATAGCGCTAAACAGCGAGATACTGATACTGCCGGAGGCTGAGCGAGAGAAGATCGAGGAGATCCGTCTGCGGGCGGGACATGCAATGACGGTACTCATAAACGGGGAGGAAAGGCCGATAGCCGAGGAACATACCGTTACGGTAGACGACCTTGAAAGCGTGCTTGAATGCGCAACGGGTGCATCGGTGCACGCAGTTGAGGCGAGCATGGCAAACGGCTACATAAATGTTGACGGCGGTATCCGCCTCGGTATATGCGGAAATGCTATAATGCGCTCCGGCGCAGTCTGCGGCATCAGGAACCTAAGTTCATTATCGCTCAGAATACCGAAAGAAATACGAGGTGTCGCCGCAAACGAGTTAAGGCAAATGAACCAAAACGGTTTAACTGATATCCTCATCGCCTCACCGCCTGGCTCCGGTAAAACGACCTGTCTGCGTGAGTTTATAAGAGTTATCTCCGACAGCGGCAAGCGTGTCTCGGTAGCCGATGAACGGGGCGAGATATCCGCCGTAAGCGGAGGCGTGCCTCAGTTCGATGTCGGCAGGCATACCGATATAATTAGCGATGCACCTAAGGCAAAAGCGGCCATGATGCTCATAAGAGCAATGAACCCGGATGTTCTTGCGATGGACGAGATCAGCTCAAGCGAGGACATGCAGTCGGTTTTTGAGGCTTCCGGCTGCGGAGTGCGGCTGCTTGCAACGGCTCACGCAAGAGACCTTGACGACCTCTATTCACGCAAGCTTTACCGTCGACTAATGCAGATGCGCATTTTTAAATACTGCCTGTTTATAGAAAACAGCAGTGGCAGCAGAAGCTACCGTATTGAGGAACTCAAGTTATGAAGCTTTTAGGCGCTGTGCTGTTGACTGCGGCGGCCTCGGTCATGGGACTTTTCAAGGCACGGGAGCTTAAAGCTTCGTCACAGTCACTTAGAGAAATCATATCACTTTTGGAGCTGATGCGCAATGAGATATGTACAAGAAGAACGCCAATTAAACAAATTTTTTCTTGCTCAAATCTGCCGGACTACCGGTACATGAACAGCTTTATAAGCAGTCTTGAAACAGAGCTTTCGAGCCTCGGCAGCAAGAGCTTTACGCAAATTTGGTGCGAGAACGCTGAAAAAACGCTGCAAATGCTAAGCAAAAGCAGCAGACAAGCTCTAAAGGACCTCGGTAGCAGCATAGGCAAATACGATGCTGAGCTTCAGGCAGCATCCATTGACAGATGTATAAGCGAGCTTAACGGCGAATATGAAAAGCTTAACGAGGGACTTAAAAACAACGAAAAAATGTACATCGGGCTGGGAACGGGAATAGGTCTTATTTTCGCAATTATACTGGCCTGAGAAGGAGATAAAATGGAGATTGATCTGATATTCAAAATTGCTGCCGTCGGAATCCTTGTTGCGGTACTCAATATATTGCTTACCCGCTCCGGCAGGGATGAGCAGGCGCTTATGACAACGATAGCGGCACTTGTTGTTGTACTCATCGTGGTCGTTCAGAAGATAAGTGAGCTATTCGGGCTCATAAAGACGCTATTTCAATTGTAATGGAGATCGTAGCAAAGGTTGCCGCAGTCGCAATTTTGTGTGCAGCGTGCAGCTTGTTGATAAAGACTAAGAACCCCGAGTATTCCTTCGTTCTGAGTGCGATATGTGCCGTTTGCGTTTGTGCGGCTGCCGTCGGAATGATATCACAGCTTGCCGATTTCGTGTCCGGTATCATCAAAAGCTCGGGGCTGCCGTCTGCAATATTTGTCCCGATAATCAAATGTGTCGGCATTGCCGTTCTTACAAAGCTTGTCTGCAATCTGTGCAAGGACGCAGGTCAAAATGGGACATCGTCGGCTGTTGAATATCTAGGCAGCGCCGCAATGGTCTATGCCGCAATGCCGCTGCTGCAAACCTTACTAAAGACATTGGAGGGGCTCACATGAAAAGGGTCTTGCTCATATTATTCATCATGCTCCTTATCCTGCCGAGCACCTGCTATGCCGATGGACTCGACACGGACAAGGTCGAGGACACACTGCCGGATGAGGCAAGGGAGCTTGCCGGCGACCTTGACGATGCCACCGACGTCCAAGCTTTTTTTGACCATTTAGGCGATACCGTGAAGCAAAAGCTCAAGGATAACGCAGGCGGCATCTTGAAAAAAGCAGTCAGTGTTGTCATAGTTGCCGTTTTGTGCTCAATTCTTGCACTTTTCGGCGGCGACAAAACGCCGGAACTCGTGGCTCTTTGCGGCTGCGCTGCTATAACGATACTGTGCGTGAGCGGTACAAACTCATACATAAGCCAAGGCACAGAGGCGATAGACGATATCTCTGCCTTTTCAAAAATACTGCTGCCTGCCATGTGCACAGCCTCTGCCGCCTGCGGCGAGATAAGCTCGGCGGCGGTCATATATGCGGCGTCGGCAATGTTCATGGATGTATTCATAGCCTTGGCACAGAACATAATAGTGCCGTTTATCTACGCTTATCTTGCCGTGAGCATCGCCTCGGCTGCGTTCGATAATCCAAGCTTAGCTTCAATATCGAAGCTCCTGAAATGGGTCAGTACAAGCCTTATGACGCTGCTGTCATTGGGCTTCACAGCCTACATCGGCGTAAGCTCCGCCATAGCCTCCGGCGGGGACAAGCTTGCATCGAAAATTGCCAAAACGACCATATCAACGGCGCTTCCGGTAGTAGGCGGGATCATTTCCGATGCAGCTTCGAGTGTAGTCGCTGGAGCGGAAATTGTCAAGAACACTTTGGGTGCTTTCGGCATGATCGCCGTACTTTCGTTGTGCATTTCGCCGATGGTCGTAATAGGCTTGAATTACCTTGCTTTTAAGGCTGCCGGAGCGTTCACATCAATGCTCAAGCTGCCGCAGATTGCAGCACTGACGCAGAGCATCGGAACGGCCTTTGGAATGCTGCTGGGGCTTGTCGGATGCTGCGGTGTGATGATGTTTATCTCCCTGATTTCGTGCATGAGAGCGGTGGTGGGCTGATGAGCGAATTTGTGCATAATTACATACAAACTCTTGTGTATTCTGCCGTGTTCTGCTTCCTTGCGCTGGCGCTAACTCCCGAGGGCAGCGGCAAGAAGGCCGTCGGCATAGCCTGTGCCGCTGCGATGATGATAGCGGTCATATCGCCGGTCGTTTCAATAGACTTAAGTGACTATTCAAAAACACTCACGGAGTATAAGCTCAAGGCCGAGGAGTACGCCGACAGCGGGAAAGAAGAGAACGAAAAATTAAACAGATTGTACATACAAGATAAGTGTCAGACATATATATTGGACAAAGCAAAAGAAATCGGCGCAGATATATCCGAGGTAACAGTCACTGCTGAATGGACTACAGAAGGATTCTGGTACCCTGCAAGCTGTGAGATATGGTATGACTGCACGGATGGGCAACGAGCAGAGCTTGAGGTATTTATCGGTACTCAGCTTGGTATAAGCAAAGATGAACAAAAGTGGTGCAAAACAAATGAACGGTAAAAAAATGTTGGACGGTCTTGCAAAGTATAAATATCCGCTCATCGTGCTGATAGTGGGACTCGTGCTGCTGCTTATTCCGAGCGGAAGCACAAAAAGCAGCTCCGACGGCGTCTCAAACGACGATGAGCAGCGCTTGGCTGCGATTTTGGAAAGCAGCCGTGGGGTAGGAAATGCAAGCGTTCTTATATCCGAGCACGGTGCATTGGTCGTATGCGACGGCGCAGCCGATCCAGAGGTCAAGCTGAGCGTTATAAAAAGCGTGGAGGCTTACACAGGCTTAGGCTGCGATGAGATACAGGTATTAATTACGAGGCAAAATTAGGAGGGCAAAATGAAGAATATCAAAAGAAACATTACGATAGCATCCGTGCTGCTGCTTGTGTGTGCGGCAGTGTATCTGAACTGGTCATATAACAACAGATGGGGCGAGGCGGATTCAGCAATGGTCAAGGCCGAGGATGCGGCAATGAAGGCAGCTGACGAGGCGTATGAAGCAGCCAACACCAAGGGAAGCTCCTCCGGTTATTTTGCCGAAGCAAGGCTCAATCGCCAAGTCTCCCGTGAGGAAGCAATGAAGCTGCTTGAGGAAGCGTCCAAAAAAGACGGCGCATCAAAGGAAACGATCGATGCGGCTATGAAGTCGATATCGGCCATGGCAAACTACTCCATGAGCGAAACGCAGCTTGAAAATAAGCTCATAGCAAAGGATTTTACCGACTGCGTCGTGTATATGAGCGAGGATAAGATAACAGTTGCCGTGCCCGCACCTGCTGACGGCCTCAGCGAAGCGGCTGTCGCAAGAATAACCGAAACGGTGACCTCGGAAACGGACTATAAAGCGGCGCAGCTTAACATAATCGAGATCTCAGCATAAAAAGACGGGAAAACCCGTCTTTTTATGCTTTATTTTTTTGCTGTGATGTGGTACAATGTCATGAAAACTATTTGGAGGCATAAAAATGGGCGATAATTATATAAGCTGCAAAGCAGAAAACGGCAGCATTAATATTTCCGAGGATGTAATCTCCACCATGGTCCGTACCGCTATCACCGAGATAGACGGCGTTGCCGGCATTTCCAACACTGCCGGTGCAGAGCTTGCCGAGCTCATCGGCATCAAGACCGTGTCCAAGGGCATCAAGGTGCAAATAGTTGACGACACCATCAAGGTCGACGCTGTTATCCTCGTTCGCTACGGCTGCAACATTGTCAATGTTGCGAAGGAAGTTCAGAACTCCGTCACCGAGGCGGTTCAGGCTATTACCGGCATAGACAAGGCAGAGGTCAATGTCCATGTTTCCGGCGTTGCCTTTGAAAAGTAATCGTACGAGGGTCACACAATGAAGAGGACTACTGCAAGAGAGATAGCAGTACAGCTTGGATTTTACGCTGCGCAGACCGGTAAGCCCGTTGCAGATATTGCCGAGGAATTTTTCGATAAGGATTACTACTCGACGCTTGCCGAGGTGGACGAGCTGTATGCCGAATATCCCGAGAAAAAGCAGATGGATTATATAATCCGTCTTGCAAGCCTTGTTGAGGACTACAGGGTGCAGATAGACCACTATATAAATGAGTACTCAAACGGCTGGAAGCTCGGCAGAATATCGAAAACGGCGGTCGCCGTTATGCGCTGCGCAATTTGCGAGGTGCTGTACATGGACGACATCCCGAACGCTGCCGCTATAAATGAGGCGGTCGAGCTCGCAAAGGGCTATGACGAACCGGAGACCGTTGCGTTTGTAAACGGTGTTCTGGGCGGCTTTATGCGCGGCGAGCTCGGCACCGAGGTAGCCGCCAGTGCGGAGACGGAAGAATGAACGAGAGAACTCTGACCGTATCGGAGCTTAATAATCTAATAAAGACGCTTATAGACTGCGAGCCGCTGCTCAATAATGTCTGCATCCGAGGGGAACTTTCCAATTACAAGATCTATCCATCGGGGCATCATTATTTTACGCTCAAGGACTCGGAAAGCAGTTTAAGGTGCGTCATGTTCAAAAGCAGTGCATCAAAGCTTCGCTTTCGCCCGGAGAGCGGTATGGGTGTCACTGCTTTTGGCCGTGTATCGGTCTTTCCCCGTGATGGTGCGTATCAGCTTTACTGCACCGATCTGATACCCGAGGGCGTTGGTGATTTGCAGGTAGCCTATGAGCAACTCAAGGCAAAGCTTGCTGCCGAGGGGCTTTTTGACCCGAAGCACAAGAAAAAGCTCCCACCGTTCCCGAAAAAGATAGCGATAATTACATCGTCTGCCGGTGCAGCCGTGCACGACATGATTAGAATACTAGGCCAGCGCTGGCCTATGACCAAGGTCGTTCTGCTGCCAGTGCGGGTACAGGGTGTCGAAGCTCCGCCGGAGATAGTCGGCGCTATCAGATATGCAAACCGCCATAAGGTCGCAGACCTAATAATCACAGGCAGAGGCGGCGGCTCGATCGAAGATCTGTGGGCATTCAACGACGAAAGGGTAGCAAGAGCAATATTCGAATCTGAGCTTCCCGTTATATCCGCTGTAGGTCATGAGCCGGATGTTACCATTGCCGACTATGTCGCCGATGTTCGGGCATCAACGCCGTCAAATGCAGCGGAGCTTGCCGTTCCGAATGTGCGGGATATGCGTGAGCTTCTTGATAATTTGAGCATCCGCCGCACACAGGCGATGCGCAAGAAGATATCGACGCTTGAGTCAAAGCTGGACGAGCTCAAAAAGCGTAGAGCGCTCCAAACTCCGATGGCGTATGTCGAAAGTAAGCGTGCCGAGCTTGACTATATGAAGGACAGGTTCATTGCCGCTGCCGACAGGTCAAATTCGGCCAAAAGGCGTGACTTTGTGCGTCTGGCTGCGTCACTGGATGCGATGAGCCCGCTCAAGGTGCTCGGCAGGGGATATGCCATAGCAGCCGACGACAAGGGGCAGCTCGTGCGCAGTGTAAGTGATGTTAGACCCGACGATAAGATAAGGCTGAATGTCAGCGATGGCGTTATAAAATGCCGTGTAGAGGAAAGTGAGGCAACAAAACATGAGTGATAAACTGAGCTTTGAGCAGTCGATAACAAGACTGGATGAGATAGTAAAGCTGCTCGAAAAGGGCGACGCCCCCTTGAGCGATTCACTGAAGCTTTTTGAGGAGGGCACAGCCCTTATATCTAACTGCGATGCCATGCTAAACGAGGCAGAGCAGATGGTAGTAAAGCTTAAGAAAGGCCCGGACGGTGAGCCTATCGAGCTTCCGTTTGAGGATAAAGACTGATATGACGCTAAAAGAATACAAAACCCTGATAGATGCAAGGCTTGCGGAATATTTCTGCGCCGACGGTATGCCGCAGGCGGGGCTTTTTGAGGCTATGCGCTACAGCCTTAATGCAGGCGGCAAGCGCATTAGACCGATACTCGTTCTTGAGTTTTGCAGGATAACCGGTGGAGACTGCGATAAGGCGCTCCCCGCAGCGTGTGCTGTCGAGATGCTGCACACATACAGCTTAATTCATGATGATCTGCCGTGCATGGATAATGATGACTTGCGCCGCGGCAAGCCGACAAACCATGTCGTTTATGGCGAATGCACGGCGACCCTTGCTGGCGATGCTTTGCAAGCAGAGGCGTTCGGCACAATACTGCGCAGCGAGCTTCCGGCGGAAGCGAGAGCAGAGTGCGCCCGCATCCTTGCAGATGCTGTGGGTGCTGACGGAATGTGCGGCGGCCAGTTTCTTGACATGATAGGCGAGAATAAAGAACTCACCGCATACGAGCTTGACGAGATAAACAGCCGCAAAACCGGTGCACTTTTGATAGCTGCCTGCACAATGGGTGTCGCCGCAGCGAACGGCAATGAAAAGCAGACAGAGGCCGCAAGTCAGTTTGGTGCAGCCATCGGCGCAGCGTTCCAGATAAGGGACGATATGCTCGATGTAATAAGCACGAGCGAACAGCTCGGCAAACCTATCGGCTCGGATGAGCAGGAGCACAAGAACACCTATATGGCGCTTTACGGCGCTGATCGCTGTATGAAAATGATAGAAAAGCTCACTGAGCAAGCTAAGTCTGTACTGAATGAAGCATTTGATGATACCGAATTTCTCTGCGAGCTTGCCGATTCCATGGTAACCCGCATGGGTTAAATGCAAATATTCTTAAAAACCACACCGATTGTCTATTGTAAAATCCGGTGTGGTTTGTTATTATATAAAATAGCAAATTATGCGAATAAATAGATATATATTGAGGCATTGTTTTGAATATTTTGAATAAAGTTAATTCATCGAACGATATAAAGATGCTCGATGCTAATGAACTTAAGCCGCTGTGCGAGGAACTGAGAAAGTTTATAATAGAAAATGTCTCCAAAACCGGCGGCCACCTTGCGTCCAATCTCGGGACGGTCGAGCTCACCGTTGCGCTGCACAGGGTGTACGACAGCACAAGAGACAGGATAGTTTTCGATGTCGGGCACCAGAGCTACGCTCACAAGATAATAACTGGCCGTAGGGACTGCTTCAACACCCTGCGCTGCCACGGCGGCATATCCGGGTTCCCGAAGCCTTATGAGGCGTCGGACGACGCTTTTATAGCCGGTCACGCCTCCGACTCTGTTTCACTTGCACTCGGAATGGCAAGGGCAAGGACGCTTAAAAATGAAAAATACGATGTTGTCGCCGTCATCGGAGACGGGGCGCTCACGGGTGGCCTTGCTTATGAGGGACTTGCCAATGTCGGTGGATGCGATGAGCCGATGGTCATTATTCTTAATGACAACGGAATGTCCATAAACACCAATGTCGGCGGCATGGCAAAGCTCCTGTCACAGGAGCGCATTAAGCCCGGGTATATAAACTTCAAGCGCTGGTATCGCCGCACAGTCGGGCAGATTACACCGCTTTATGAAGCCAACCACAAGCTCAAGGAAGCGCTCAAAAAGTCCATTTTGCCGTCAAATCTGTTTGACTCCATGGGCATTTATTACCTCGGCCCTGTTGACGGGCACGATGTTGAGCAGCTTGAGACCGTAATTCGCTGGGCAAAGGAAATGAAAACGACCGTTCTTGTCCATGTTCTGACCAAGAAAGGCAAGGGGTGTGAGTATGCCGAGAAGCACCCTGACAAGTACCACGGTGTAGGCAAGTTCAATCCGGAGACCGGCGCACTTCAGAAAAGCGGAAAATGCTTTTCCGATGTATTCGGCCATAAGCTTGTTGAGCTTGCGGATAAAAACAAGGATATTGTCGCCATAACCGCTGCAATGTCGTCTGGAACGGGACTGAACGAGTTCTCCGAAGCGTACCCCAACCGCTTCTTCGATGTCGGCATCGCCGAGCAGCACGCCGTATCAATGGCGGCGGGCATGGCAAAGCAGGGCCTTGTGCCGGTAGTTGCAATATACTCAAGCTTTTTGCAGCGTGCGTATGACATGCTCATCCACGATGTTTCGCTATTAAACCTGCATGTGGTGTTCTGCGTTGACAGGGCTGGACTTGTCGGTAGCGACGGTGAGACGCACCACGGCGTTTTCGATGTCGACTACCTGTGCTCCGTGCCCGGTATGCAGGTGCTGTGCCCGTCAAGCTTTGCCGAGCTTGAGCAGATGCTTGACACAGCAATAAACGAAATGGATGGCCCGGTTGCCATTAGATATCCCCGTGGCAGCGAGGGCGCATATAAAGCGATAAGCACCGGCGGCACCGAGGTGCTCAGGCATGGCAGCGATATCACGCTTGCGGCGTACGGTACGATGATAAATCAAATGCTTGAGCTGTCCGAAATGCTTGAAAATGACGGTATCTCAGCCGAAGTGATCAAGATATCGCAAATAAAGCAGCTGTGCACGGATGAGATCGCTGCATCGCTTAAAAAGACCAAGAAGCTCTTGACTGCCGAGGATGTGTGCGAGCACGGCTGCATCGGTGAAGCGCTGCTTAGCGCAGCGGAGGAAGCCGGAATTTGCCTTGACGGAGCAAGCATTTGCACGCTCGGCGAAGGCATCGTCACGCACGGAACGGTCACGGAGCTATATAAAGATTGCGGTCTTGACACCGAGGCTCTTTATAAAAAAGCTGTCACGCTTGTAAGAGGTGCAAAGTGAAGAAAATTAGATTGGATCAGCTGGTTTTTGACCTCGGCCTTGCCGAAAGCAGAGAGAGAGCTAAAACCACCGTCATGAGCGGACTTGTGTTTGTCAACGGCCAGCGTGCGGATAAGCCCGGTATGCAGGTTTCGCCGGATGTTAATGTTGAGGTCAAGGGAACTGCTTTACCGTATGTGAGCCGCGGCGGCCTGAAGCTTGAAAAGGCGCTAAAGGTGTTCCCGATAGATGTTACCGGCAAGGTGTGCATAGATTGCGGCGCATCGACCGGAGGTTTTACCGATGTACTTCTAAAAAACGGCGCTGCCAAGGTGTACTCCGTCGATGTTGGCTACGGACAGCTTGCATGGAGTCTGCGCAACGACGAGCGAGTTGTCAATATGGAGCGCACGAACATTCGTTATATAAGCTCCGAGCAGATACCCGAGCCTCTCGATATCTGTGTCATGGATCTGTCCTTTATATCTGTTAAGCTCGTTTTGCCCGCCGTCTGCGCACTTTTAAAGGATGATGCGCAGCTTGTGTGCCTCATAAAACCGCAGTTTGAAGCCGGCAGGGAAGATGTCGGCAAAAAAGGAGTTGTCCGTGATAAGGCAGTGCACCTTTCGGTTATTGAAAGTGTGCTAAGCTTTGCACCGACTGTCGGCATGACGGTCATGGGACTTGATTTTTCACCCATAAAGGGACCCGAGGGCAACCGAGAGTACCTGTGTTATATGAAAAAAGGCGTACACGAGGCGGGCACTATCAATGCAACAGCAGTTGTTGAAGCCTCGCACGAGAGTCTTTAAGGAGCAGATTATGTCCGATTTGATTGTTTTGTGCCCTAATCCGTTCAGAGATACGGGACTTGAGCTGACGCTGAAAGCTAAAGCTTTGCTTGAAACCAACGGTTACAGAACCGAGATTTGCCCGGTTTTTGGTGCCGATGACCCCAAGGCGATACCGGCAGATGTGAGGATAAGTGAGTGGGCATCGGTATCTAATGAGGCAACGCTCTTTATCATTATAGGCGGTGACGGCACGATGCTCCATGCGGCAAGGTATCTTAACCATACCGACACGCCCATGCTCGGTTTAAACCTCGGTACAAAGGGCTTCATGGCTCCGCTCGAGCCGGAAAAGCTAGAGCTTATAGTCGATGCCGCTGCCGGAGACTATGTCTCAAGCCGCCGCATGATGATCGATGTCGAGCTTAAGCGAAACGGCAAGGTCATATACAGTGATGTCGGCCTAAACGATGTTGTCATCCATGGTATGGGCGACTGCATCAAGCTCACAGCATGGTGCGACGGCGATATGATGGTGTCATTTTCCGGTGACGGTATCATTGTTGCGACGCCGACGGGCTCTACCGGCTACTCCATGTCCGCAGGTGGGCCTATTGTTGAGCCGGAGGCAAAGAACTTTATTGTTTCGCCTATATGCGCTCATGTCATGGGTGCAAAGACTTTCGTGCTTGGCCCTGACAGGAAGGTCACAGTCAAAGCTGAGAAGATACACGACCGCAGGGCTTATGTTGCGGTCGACGGCGCAAAGGGCGTTGACCTTGCTAACGACGATATTGTGACTGTGCGCCAATCAAAAAAGGTCGCAAATCTTGTCCACATGGGTCTAAGCAGCTTTTACGATTCCACATTCGACAAGCTGCTTTACAAAAATCGATAAGGGAGACGACATGAAAAATACCAGACAAAATGTAATTTTGCAGATAATAACCGAGCAGGAGATAGAAACGCAGGCGCAGCTTATCGAGGCGCTTGCCGAGCACGGCATATCCAGTACACAGGCGACGCTGTCGAGGGATATCAAGGAGTTGCACCTTGTTAAGGAGCTTGGCACGAACGGCAGGCATCATTATGCCGTAAGCGGCAAATCCAAGAATAACGACCATGAGCAGAGACTGCGCAAGATATTCCGTGAAAGCGTGACCTCCTATGCCGTTGCCCAGAATATCATCGTTATAAAAACGCTGCCAGGTCTTGCAAACGCAGCCTGCGCAACGCTTGACAATATGCACATTGAGACCCTCGCCGGAACACTTGCCGGTGATGATACCGCATTTTTGGCGATGGTCAGTAACAAGGCGGCCGAGGACTTCTGCCACGAGATTGACGATATGATCTAAAAGAGGAACCGAAATGCTTACACAGCTGCATATAGAAAACATAGCGGTTATTGAAAAAGCGGATATTGAGTTTCGTAAGGGGCTGACGGTGCTCACCGGCGAGACCGGCGCAGGCAAGTCGATAATCGTCGACTCACTCGGTGCCGTACTCGGCGCAAGAACGAGCCGTGAGCTCGTGCGAACGGGTGCAGATAAGGGCATTGTTACGGCGGTGTTTGAGTCGCACAATGCCGACAAATGGCTTGCGGATAATGACATTGACCTCGAGGACGAGATAATCATACAGCGCAGGATAAGCGCAGAGGGCAAAAACAGCTGCCGTGTGTGCGGTGTTCCCGTGTCCGTTTCGCAGCTGCGTGAGCTTGGCGTGCTGCTTTTGGATATCCACGGTCAAAACGACGGCAGACAGCTTATGGATGAGGCAAATCACCTTGCGTATCTCGACGGCTACGGTGATTACGGCGAAACTATCGAGCGTTTTAAGGCAGCCTACGCCGATTATAGGGCGTGCAAAAAGGAGATACAGCGCCTTTCAATGGATGAGATTGAGAAGGAACGCATGGCCGACAGTCTCCAATATCAGATAGACGAGCTTGAAAAAGCGCAGCTCAAGGTCGGCGAGGAGGACGAACTCACGGCAAAGCGTGATCTTCTGAGAAATTCAGAGAAGCTGACGGAAGCACTCAACGGTGCGTACAACGCCTTGTATGCCGCCGACCAGAACGCCCAGTCGCTCACGGACGAAGCATCCGCACTCATCGGTAGGGCAGCGGTCATAGCCGACGATTTGAGGGAGACTGCCGACATAATCGAAAATGCGTCCTCACTGCTGTTTGACGCATCCGAACGCATAAGGGACTTCAGAGACAGTCTTGAATTTTCACCTGAGGAATACGATAATATCGAAAGCCGACTGTCACTGCTCAAAAAGCTGCGCCGTAAGTATAATATGGACGAGGAAGCTATGCTTGCCCACCTCAATGACTGCCGCATGAGGCTTTCTGAGCTTGAGTATGCGGGCGATATGCTCATTAAGCTCAATAAGCAGCTTGAAAAGCATATTGCAAATTGCAAGAAAATCGCCGCAGAGCTTACCGAAAAGCGTCGTGCGACTGCTGAAAGCCTTGAAAAACGCATCGTGGGCGAGCTTAAGGATCTGAGCATGCCGTCTGTCCGCTTCTCGGTATCCGTTGAGCCGATGGAAAGCGACACGGGCTTTGACGCAACCGGCGCAGACAATGTGAAATTCCTCATCTCTGCAAACGCCGGTGAAGCGCTCGGCAGGATATCGAAGATAGCCTCCGGCGGTGAGCTGAGCAGGATAATGCTTGCCATGAAAACGGTGTTTTCCAAAAACGACCCCATTGAGACCATGGTCTTTGACGAAATTGACACCGGTGTTTCCGGTATAGCCGCCCAGCGTGTCGGCGAGAAAATGTCCGACCTCTCGCGCGGCAAGCAGGTTTTGTGTATTACCCATCTTCCGCAGATTGCGGCAATCGCCGATAATCACGACCTAATCGAGAAAACCGAGCGCAACGGCAGAACATACACCGAAGTGCGGGAGCTTGACCGAAAGGGGAGAGCGCTTGAGCTTGCGAGGATGCACGGCGGCGACAATATCTCGGAGCTTACGCTTGCAAGCGCCGAGGAGCAGCTGCTCGCAGCGGATAAATATAGGTTGACAAGGAATAATTAATTTTGTATAATCGTGCAGGTAAACGCAAGGAAGAGCACAAGTAGGTTTGATCATGCTGCACAGAGAGACCCTGTTTGCTGAAAAGGGGAGAGCAGGTCAGACTGAATACGGCTTGGAGCGGCACACCGAAATTTTAGTAGGCTGTGACGGGATGCGCCCGATACTGCGCTTGAGTTTCAAACTCACCGAGACCGGCTTTGTGAGGAGCCGGTGCATAGAGGTGGTACCGCGTTAATTCGCCCTCTGTCTTTTGGACAGAGGGCTTTATTTTTTTGGAGGCTAGAAAAATGAGCGTAAAAGATAAAGCTTTGGAGTATCATCTGAACGGCTATAACTGTGCACAGTCGGTTTTGGCTGCGTGCCGTGATTATTATGATATCGATGAAAAGACGGCGCTTGCCATTTCCGCAGGCTTCGGCGGCGGTGTCCGCAGCGGCGAGATATGCGGAGCAATTTCCGGTGCTGTCATGGCGGCCGGTCTTGCCTGCCCGTTTAATGACGCACAGGATACCGAGGCAAAAAAGAAGATAGCTGCCATTGCAAGCAAAAGCGTCAACATCGTCCGTGACAAATACGGCTGTGTCCGCTGCATTGACCTCAAGAGAAGCGGCGTGAGCTGCCCCGAGATAATCGGATTTATGGCCGAGACTGCCGAAAAAATTATCAAAGAGAATAAATAATAAGGAGAGAATAAATGAACATTTACGAAGAACTCGTTGCCAGAGGACTTATCGCTCAGGTAACAAACGAAGAAGAAATTAAGGAAATGATAAATAATGGCAAAGCCACCTTCTACATCGGCTTTGACTGCACCGCAGACTCCCTGCATGTCGGCCATTTCATGGCGCTGTGCCTTATGAAGCGCCTGCAGATGGCGGGC